>JBBSNT010000049.1:0-17145 GCA_038260485.1 Aggregatilineales bacterium
ACCCTCACTAGAAGGTCAACGAGTCGTCGGTGAAATTAATGTTGCCGACGGCTCGTGTGATTTCTGCCAGCAGGGGATACCGAGCCAATGTCGTAATCGTACGACGGTGGGAATTGATCGGCATCCCGGTGCATTTGCCGACTATCTCGCATTAGCAGCGCGTAATCTATACCCTGTACCAGCTCGTGTTTCCGACGATGCTGCCGTATTCACCGAGCCACTGGCGGCAGCACTGCAAATCTTCGAAGCGGTGCATATCTCGCCGCGAGACCACGTGGTTATCCTCGGAGCAGGCAAGTTAGGGCTGCTCGTCGCACAAGTCGCACGCTTGATTGGGGCAAACGTTGCTGTCATCGTGCGGCACGAACGTCAAGCGCAACGACTTGATCGCTGGCACATTCCCGCGTTCGCGCGCGAGGAACTGCCGAACGCACGCGCGCAAGTCGTGATCGATTGCACGGGCACCGCTAGTGGTTTTGCCGAGTCGCTTGCTTTAGTCCAGCCTCGCGGGACGATTATCCTCAAGAGCACCTATCAAGGCTTACCACAAGCAAACCTAACGCGGATCGCTGTCAACGAGATTAGACTGATCGGCAGCCGTTGTGGACCATTCGATGCGGCGCTGCGCCTGCTTGGCGCAGAATTGATCGACACAGAGTCACTCATCGATGCGCGTTATTCGCTCGATCAAGCGCTTGAGGCATTCGACCAAGCTTCACAGCCCGGTCGTTTGAAAGTGCTGCTGGATGTGAACTAAGGAGCAAATGGTACTGTAAAGAAGAAAGTCGAGCCTGCGCCGACCTCGCTCTCAAGCCAGATCGCGCCGCCGTGCGCTTCAACGATGAATTTCGAAATCGCCAGCCCTAGACCTGTCCCTTGCACCGTTCCGGCGGTATCTGCTACGCGGAAGAACTTCTGGAACATGGACTGCTGATCTTCGCGTGAAATCCCGTTACCTGTATCGGCAACCGAAATTTCAACAAAGGGATCATTGTGGCGTATGCTCGTCGTGGTTTTTACGAGGATGCTACCATTCTCATGGTTGTATTTGATGGCGTTCGTGAGCAAATTGAGCAGTACCTGCTTAATTTTTCCTCGATCACCTTCAGCAGCCAGCGCTTCAAGATTCGTTGAAATTGTAATGCCGTGATCTTGCGCTTGTGGCTGTACGACGTTGATACATTCCTGCGCCAGCTTGTCGATTTCAAAACGGTCGTGATCTAAGCGCATACGTCCTGATTCCAGCCGCGCGAGGTCAAGAAAGTCGCTCGTCATATGGATCAGGCGTTCCGTCTCATTCTGCATAATCGAGAGAATGTCGCTTTCCTTATCGGTCAAGCTCATCCGCCGTAGTAAAACGGTGCTTGTGCGCAGCGAGGCGAGCGGCGTCCGCAGTTCGTGAACCATTTCTGCCATGAAGTCGCGCTGCTGGAACAGACGCGCGTTTTCGATGGCGATAGCGGCTTGTCCTGCGAGAGTCATCAAGACTTTGATATCCTCACCATTGAAGCGTGCACCGTCGCGCTTATTGACCGCTTCGAGCGCGCCAATCACCTTTTTATGAGTACTTAGGGGGACAGCAAGGACGTTCGAGGTATGGAATTCTAGAATATCATCGACGTTTCGGAAGAAATTTGGCTCTTGTGTCACGTCCTCGATGATACGCGGTTCACCGTGTGACACGACCCAACCTGCGATGCTTCCTTCCATCGGTATGACGATATTGGACATCTTTTGATCCATAGTCGCAGCGAGTTCGAACCGGAGTTCACCGCTTGAGGGATCGATCAACAGGATTGATGCTGTTTCAGTGTCGATCAATTCCATCGCTGCTGCAATGATCCGGCGCAGCAAATCAACATGGTCGCGGGTCGAATTCAACTGCTGACCAATCTCGATGATACGCTCATAGCGCGCTAACAGCTGATCAAAACGGCTGGTATCGCTGTCGCGTCCGGGATACGTCGTCATACGAGTTTAGGTGCGGGCGTCATTGAAGCGTATCAGGAGGGTGAGGCTTCACCGCTCGCCGCTACGCGGCTGCGGTTATGAAGATCCTCGGCGAGTTTGATCATTTGGCTGGAGGCGATAGCTGTCGGCTGATACATCACTGCCGGAACATTCGCTTGCAGCGCCTGAGAGACAAGTTCCGACGCCAACGAAATCACAGCACGAATCTCTCGACCGAGCATCTGCTCAACCTCGTTCCAAGAGGACGGTGCGCTTGAGGCAGCGCGGTTGATGACCACAATGTGGATGCGGTTCGGATCGGAACGGGAGTTTTCCATTTCCTGAAGCATTTCTTTCGCCATCGCCAGCGTGACAAACAGCGGATCGACCACGACGACAAGCTGATCCATTTCGCGTTGCAGCGGGCGAGTGAGCGTTGTAAGTCCACCACCGAGGTCAAAGACCAGCGGTTTGCCCATCGTCCGCATGGCGCGAACAACGGCGATTGCTTGTTCCGGCGTGTAGTTCAGAGCGCTTTCATTGGGGCGCACCGACGACAGTAGAGCACGTAGACCTGATGGATGCGTTGCGAGTTCGCTCTCGATCAAGCGTGGGCGAATTTCTTCAACAGGCTTGCTTAGGACAGCAGCCATACCCGCCGAGCGTCCCAAACCGACTGACAGACCCATCGCGCCCATGCCCAGTCGGAAATCAGCAACGATGGGATTTTCTCCGGCAAGCAGCCGGGCAACAGCGATGTTGAGCGCCAGCGTCGTCGTGCCGACGCCGCCTTTTGCGCCAATCACGCCAATGGTTGTTCCTTTAGTCACTGGCGAAGGACGCTGTGACGCGCTGCGCAGTAAAATCGCCTTAACGCGCGAGGCAAGCTCGGCGGGGTGGGTCGGCTTGGTCAGATAGTCATCTGCACCTGCTTCGAACCCGGCGACTTTATCGTCGATCAAGGTCTTTGCGGTGAACATGATAATCGGGATGTTTTGAGTTTCAGGGTTGCGCCGTAAACGGCGGCTGACCTCATAGCCATTCATATCTGGCATCATGATGTCGAGGATGATCAAATCAGGGTGATCAGTGGCTGCGCGCGTAAGTGCTTGGTTACCCGCACTTGCCGCAATGACCTCGTAGCCATTACGCTGAAGCATGAGTCCGATCAGCTTCAAGCTGTCGAGATCGTCGTCAACAACAAGGATTTTTTCAGCCATTTATATGACCACCAAGCCGGTTTATTATTCGCAGTCTTAATGGTGGAAGTCTAACATGAAAGGGTAGGTGGCGCAAGAAACCCTTGTTTGCGTGTTCATCTGGCAGACATATATAATGTCTATAGATTAGTGTGGCGATCTAAGGAAGAACTCAATGCAAGTGGACACAAGACGCAATGACTATCAACTCCGCAGCGTGTTTCACACCATTGCTGTACAACCTGAAATCGAACCTTGTATCGCTCTTATTTTAAAGACCGCAATCGATTTAATCGGAGCATCGGGCGCAGCCTTTCACGCAGACGATAATTCCATAGCCAATCTAAGTATTGGCATGAGCGAAGCGGACTATATCGACCGCGCTGCACTACCAACCCGACCGGAAACACTCCAGTATGCCCAAGATGGGCGGCTGTTGCTTCAGCCAGTTGCAACATCGACCCAATACTACGGCGTACTGCTGCTGACCTTCGCCGAAACGCACAACTCGGACGACATCGAACTCGACCTACTCGCATCGCTGGCGGATAGTCTCGGCATCGTCGTAGCGCGTGCTCAAATGCAGATCGAACGGGATCAACAGCGCAGCTTGGCGCTTTCCGGCGTCTACAGCATCACCGATCCGCTGCTGATTGTTGATGCTGATGGACTGCTCATGTTGGCGAATCCGGCAGCGCAAACGCTGTTTGGCAGCCAAGTAATCGTTGGCAGCACGCTAACCGACGTGATTCAATCGGACGATCTACTCGCGTTCGTCGCTGGCGAAAAAGCGCTCAGTGAGTGGAGCAAGGGCGAGAAAACGTTCGTGCCGCGCATCCAGCCCGTCGGCGATGCGACTGATCAACCTGATGGCTGGATTCTCGCGCTGCGCGACATTACTCGCTTTAAGCTGCTCAATCGCAATCAATACGAGTTTATTCGCATCGTCTCTCATGATATTCGTTCGCCGCTGACCTCAATTCAAGGTTTTGCCAGTATGCTTGACATGGTCGGCACGCTGAACGAACGGCAGTCGCATTTCGTCGAAAAGGTACTTTCCGGCATTACTCAGATCACGGCATTGGTCGATAACATTCAAGATGCGGGACGGTTCGACCCGGAAACCGGATTCTATGAGATGATTCGTACCCAGTGCGATTTGGACGAACTCGCCAACCGAGTTGTCGATAATCACCTGATTCCAGCGGAAAAGCAGGAGCTAACCGTATTGATCGACGTCGCCGACGACGTGCCGATCATCAATGCGGATGTCACGATGCTCGAACGGGCGCTGACGAACCTAATCGACAATGCCATCAAATACACACCGAACGGCAGCGAAATCAAAGTCAGCATTGCTGTCCAGAACAACAGCGTTCTCATTGGCGTGCGCGATAACGGACGGGGGATTAGCCCTGAAAACCAGAAGCTGCTGTTCCAGCGCCACGTCCGTATCGCGCGCAAGGATCATCCTAAGATCAAGGGGAGCGGGCTGGGCTTGTTCATCGTCAAGAGTGTCGCCCAGCGCCACGGCGGGGACGCGTGGGTCGAAAGCGTTGAAGGGCAGGGCACCACCTTCTTGATCGGTATTCCACTTGAAGGACAAAACCTCGTTATCCCTGATGGCAGTTGAAACTGCACCACGAACGCGCTAAAATCGCACAGGTGTTCGCTGGCTGAGGATTTCCTATGCCGATCCACATTTTGGCTGATGACGTGGTCGCGCAGATCGCGGCAGGTGAAGTGATTGAGCGCCCGGCGTCGGTGATCAAAGAACTGCTCGAAAACTCGCTCGATGCCGGTGCGACTCACGTTCGTGTTTCACTGCAAGGCGATGGGCGAAAACACATTCAGATTAGCGATGATGGCTGTGGCATCCCCTCTGGTGAGGCGGAACTTGCATTCACACGCCACGCAACGAGCAAACTCCAAAAAGCCGACGATCTGTACAGTATTAAAACATTAGGTTTTCGGGGTGAGGCATTAGCAAGCGTCGCTGCTGTCAGCCACATGACCGCGACTACACGCCACCGCGACGATGAGATCGGCACGCAACTTCAACTCGAAGGCGGGATACTTCAGCAGCGGCGTGCAGTAGGCACGCCTGCTGGCACCGTGCTCACCGTCGAGAATCTTTTTTTCAACACACCCGCACGTCTCAAGTTCATGAAAAAAGAGGCGACCGAAAAACGGCACATTGCCGGAATTGTCTCGCGCTATGCGATGGCATATCCGCAAGTTCGGCTCATCCTTGAACAAGACGGACGTGAAATCTTCCGCACCAATGGTGGCGGCAGCCTCGCTGACGTGATCGTTGGCGCGATGGGGCTGGATCATATCAAAAATATGCTAGAAGTTGATGACGCTCAAGGCGACGTTCGCGTCTACGGCTTCACATCTGCGCCGCGTATGAACCGCGCTGACCGTTCACGGATTACGCTATTTGTCAACGGACGCTGGATTCAGGATACGAGTCTGACTTACGCCGTCACGCAAGCCTATCATACGCTACTGATGACCGGGCGCTTTCCGATTGCTGTGCTGATGATCGACGTACCGCCCGAAGACGTCGATGTCAACGTGCATCCGACTAAAGCGGAAGTTCGTTTCCGTGCTGCGGACAGCATCTTTTCGGCCGTGCAGCGCGCTGTGCGCCGCGCTGTAATCGATCAAGCGCAGACACCCTCCTTACGCAGTCGCCGCTATACCGTCGATGAAAATGACTGGCAGCCGCATCGCCAGATGGATATGGGATTGCCGCTCGATAGCCCCGGTCAGCATGCTCGCCAACACGTCGGTGAAACAGATGATCCCACTGCTATTCCCGAAGGCGTGGGCGCGCCTGCCATTCCCCGGACGCTGCCGCTGCTGCGCGTCGTTGGGCAGATAGGGGCGGCATTCATCGTGGCTGAAGGTCCTGCCGGAATGTACCTAATCGACCAGCACGCTGCGCACGAACGCATCCTCTATGAGCAGTTCATGGCGGAATATCTGCGCCGAGACACGATTGCTCAGTTCACGCTCGCGGCACAGACGGTACAGGTCGCGCCGGACGAAGCCCGCCTGATCGAGGAACGACTCGCGCTGCTCGCTGAGCTTGGCTTTGACCTCGAACCGTTTGGCCCGAACGTCTTTGTAATCCGCAGCATCCCGGCGATGCTTTCGGATACTGACCCGATAGAAGTGGTCGCAGGGATCGTCGCTGATCTCGAACAAGGGAATAAGCCGGGAATGGCGTCGATTGAGGAAAAGATCGTTTTGCGCGTCTGTAAGTCTGCGGCGGTCAAGGCAGGGCAAATCCTCAGCTTCGAGCAGATGCAGGGCATCATTCGCCAGCTAGAGCGCTGCCAAGCACCGCTGACTTGTCCGCACGGCCGCCCGACGATGATTCACATGAGCACCGATCAACTCGAACACGAATTTGGGCGAATCCCATAAGCAGCGGTAAAGCGTGCGTTACTCATTGCGATGATGTAGCGCATAAAATGTCACGCTTCGAAGACGCGCCGGTTCGGTGTGAAGCGAATCCAATAGCTGTTGAGGTTCTCGTGGGTACGCTTGTCCAGTCGTCCCCAATCGACCGAAAAGTCCCGGATAACACCCTACAACGCGATTCAACGCTGTTTAAGCAGCCACCACGCAATGCAGTTTTCGTCGTGATAGCCGCCTGGCGCGCAACGCCTCTACACAAGCCTCCAGAATTAGTTTTGCTGCCGCTGGAGTCTCTGCCATGCCTACCCACTCTATGGTTAATGACTCTGCCACGAGAAGCGCCGCCAGCTTCCTTGCGCGCCAATATAGCGATAGACGCCCTGTTCGTTCGGGGCAGCAACACTCACACGCCACTGCATTGAATGGGTCTGTCCATCTGTCGGAATTAGAGCATCAGGCAGGTTGTATGACGTGCTGTGCGTGATCGCTGGATCGGCGTCGGTATCTATCGTTTCGTCATGAATCTGGACAAGATAAACCTCATTGCCTTTCAACTCGCCCACGCTGATCCAGTTGAGCGGAATTGAGCGCGGTGGCACAACGGCATCTTGAGGCGGATAAATCAGCATCGGCGCGCTGTAGGTCGGCGTGAGAGTTGGTGTTTCGCTGCCACTGATGGTTGGCGATAGCGTCGGCGTGGGCGTCAGCGCCGGAACGTTGACCACAGCGTCGGGTGGCAGCAGGACGTTACAGTCAGGACCACCGCTGGGGTTGCTGAAGTCACAGTTGTAAAAGCCCAACTGTGGGTTGAGCGTCGCCACAATAGACAGCGTAGTCGAATTGCTCTGGGCGATGCCGATGATCGTTTGCCCTTCTTGCACGGTCACCTGAATGATCTGGGCGTTACTGGGCAAGCTGACCTGCGGTACGTTAGGCTGCGCCGAAGCAGTGAGCGCAAACCCTTCTGGAGAGGGTGTCGCCGTTGGCAAGGGAATGAGCACACTTGCGCCGGCGGGTAGATTATTCGCATTCGTGATGAACGGATTCAAGCGCAAAATCTCGTTGACGACAAAGTCGCTGCGGTAGTTCCACGGCGGCAGTTGAATGATGTAGTTCATCGTGTCGCCGGGCTGAATGATGTAGGTCGCATACGGATCGGGCGTTGGAGAGTCGGTAGGCATGGGTGTCGGTGTATTGAGCGTCGGCGTTGCTGGTTGCTCCATTTGGGGTGGGGCGGTGAGTGTTACGCTTGGCGTCATCGTTATATCGACGGTCGGCGATGAGGTCACCAGCGACTCGATTTCTGTCGTTGGCGTAGCTTGAGGAACTTGCGACAATTCGCAGCCTGTCAACAGCGCCGCAATCAACACAATGATAATCCGTTTTTTGTCGACCATAACTTAGCGTCCTTCCCACGTAAACAGGCGTGGTTCGGTGGTGAAATAAGGGTGATCGGGGTCGCTCAAGCTGACAATGCTGACCGTCCAGCAGTAGTCGTGGCGCTTGCCGTCTTGTCCCTGCCATGCCGATGGCACGATGTAGGTTAACGCCGATGTATCATCGATATAGGTCTGTTTCGCCGTCAAGTCTTCGACCCGCACACGATAGGAATCGCCGTCGCTGAGGGTGCCGCTGGCGACCCAACGCAGCGTAATCAGGTCACTGCGCCCAAACAAGGCTCGGTCGGCAGGGCTAAGTGCGCTCGGCGCATTGAACGTCGGCGTAAGCGAGGGTGTGGGAGTCTCACTGCCCGAAAGCGTCGGTGAGAGCGTTGGTATCGGCGTTGGCGCGGGAACGCGCATCTGCTGCCCCTCGTAGATGATCACACTGCACGCATCCCCACCCGTCACTTTACCGAAGTCACACTGTGAGAAGGTTATTTCGGGATTGAGTTGGGAGAGCGTTTCGAGGGTTGTATTATACTGATAGGCGATTGAAGCGGCGTTCTCGTCGTGCCGGACGTCGTGCCACATGACCCCCGGCAGCAGTGTCGGCGTAGACGGAATCGTGGGTGGTCCTTGTGTTGGGGCGCTTGCTAATTCCAAACCCGGAATGATCTGAAAGGCGGTCGCCGCTCCTGAGACTAAGCTCGCATCGGCAGCACCCTTGTCAGAAGACACACTCTCGGCGCTATCACTCTGTGCAGCAGCATTCGGATCAATCGTAGGCGTGGGCCACGGTACAATGATCTCCTGCCCGACTTGAAGCGCATCTGCTGAAGGGAGATCATTGGTTGCGAGGATCATCGGCAGCACGTCGAGGCTGCGATGCCCGCATGCCCACGCGATGCTGATCAGGTCATCGCCCGCTTTGACGATATGGGTACAGGGCCCTTGTGTTGGGGTGAAGGTTGCGGTGGGCGGGGGTGGCGTGACAGTTGCCATTTGCGGCGGAGGTGGCAGCGTATTGGTTGCGATAACGACAGCGGGAGCAGTCGCCAAAACAGTAGGCGTATTCACGGGCGCAGCAGCGGGAATGAGCCAATGCATGGCTGCAAAACCCAACGATCCAACGCACACCAGCACCAGCAGCACGAGCAGCCCGCCAAAGAGATAGACCTCTCCCCGGCGGCGTAATCGGCCTTCAAGAAGATCGGTTTCACCATAGCGCAAATCATAGTCGGGCGAGTCCTTCGAGAGTTTCCGCACCTCTGTGCCGACGGGTACATTCGTCAGCGACGCGCCACAGGTGCCGCAAACTGCAGCATTCCGGTGAGACGGCGTTCCGCAGATCGGGCAGATTTTGTAACCTTGCGACAACGGCAAATCCTCGAATGCTTTCATCTGTGCGCTTGATTGAGCAGATCGCTCGCCATTATAACGCTAGCGGCGGGCGATCCGCGAGGGCGAAGGCAAAGGCGAAGCGCACGAATCGTCGCGTTACTGATCCCATAACTCTTGTTATAATTAGGTTGAGCAAGGGATTAGGGAAGGTTTGGTCACGGTGAGCGTAAACAAGAAAATCGTCGCTTATCACATCGCGCGGCTTAAAGACAAAAACGTCGCCGTTCGCCTCAAGTCTATTCAAGAGTTAGTCGAACTGGGTGACCCCGAAGCACTCGATGCACTGCACGATCTCTACCAGAATGATACGGATTTCGACGTCCGCAAAGCTGCACAAGAAGCCGGACGCGCTTTATTTCTCAAGCGCTAATAAGGTGGTATAGGGGCACAAGGCTGTGTGCCCCTATGAACTCATGCTTTATCCGCACAAATTCGCTAAGCGGGCGGTGATCTGGTCGGCGCTCGCCTGAAGCGTCGCTAAGCGCTCACGCTCGCGCTCGACAACATCGGGGCGGGCACGGCTGACAAACTGTTCATTGCTCAGCATCCCCTCAGTGCGGTCGATTTGCTCTTGCAGTTTATCTTTTTCGCGATTCAACCGCTCGCATTCCGCCTGTGAATCTACGAAATCCGTCAGTGGTAGATAAACGGTCACATCGCCCATCGTCACCGAAGCAGCTTTTGGCGGCGCGGCGCTCCCGGCAGGCAGTAAGCTGATCTCTGCAACGTTGCAGAGCCGCGCAAATAAATAGTCGTGCGTCTTGAACAATCCTTTATGGCTACCCGGTGCAACCAACGCTGTGATCTTGCGCGACGGTTCGACGTTGTACTCGTCGCGGACGTTGCGAATACCGCGCACGATGTCTATCAAGAGGAGCATATCGCTTTCTGCCTCGTCATCGAGGTAATTCGCGTCCGCTTCAGGATAGGGGGCGAGGATCAGCGCTTCGCCTTCATGTGGGATGAAGCTCCAGAGGTCTTCGGTCACGAAGGGCATGAACGGATGGAGCAGACGCAGCGATTGGTCGAGCACGGAGACGAGTACGCGGCGCGTATTGATCTTGGCGTCATCATCCCCCTGATAGAGCGCGTGCTTGCTGATCTCGATGTACCAATCCGCGAATTCGCCCCAGAGGAAGTCGTCGATCTGGCGTCCAGCTTCGCCATACTGATAGCTTTCGAACAAGCGCTGTAGGCTGTCAATCAGCTTGGTCAGGCGGCTGACGATCCAGCGGGCGGGCAAGTCGAGTGTGTCGTGTGGTGGCAGACCGAGTTCCAATCCACCTGCGGTGGAGTCGCCCTCAAGGTTGCTCGTGACAAAGTTGGTCATCTGCCAAATTTTGTTGACGAAGCGCCAATTGCGCTCGACGCGGGTTGTGTCGAGATTGACGTCATTGCCCGGTGTACTCCCTGTGATGAGCGTGAAGCGCAGCGGATCAGCGCCGTATTGATCGACCAGCTCAAGCGGATCAATCACATTGCCTTTAACTTTGCTGAACTTATGTCCCTGTTTATCGCGCACCAAGCCGTGCAAATAGACCGTATGGAACGGCACTTCGTCCGTGAACCACAAGCCCATCATGATCATGCGCGCAACCCAGAAGAACAGAATGTCGTAGCCTGTTTCAAGGACGTCAGTGGGGTAGTAGCGCTTGAGGTCGGACGTTTGTTCAGGCCAGCCGAGTGTGCTGAAGGGCCATAAACCACTGCTGAACCACGTATCGAGCACGTCGGTATCAGGCGTCCACGTGTAGTTGGGACGTTCTTTCGGTGGATTCTTGCCGACATAGACTTCGCCATCCGAGCCGTACCAGACGGGGATTCGGTGTCCCCACCACAACTGACGGCTGATACACCAATCTTCGATGTTTTCGAGCCAGTGAAAATAGACCTTCTCGAAGCGCTCCGGCACAATCTTGATGCGTCCGTCGCGCACAGCAGCAATCGCTTTGTCTGCCAGCGGCTGAATCTTCAAGAACCACTGCGTACTAATCAGCGGCTCGATGATTTCACCGCCACGTTCGGCACGCGGGACGACGTGCATAATATCCTGCACCTTGATGGTAATGCCGAGCGCGGTCATGTCTGTCCATAGTTTTTCGCGTGCTTCGAATCGATCCATGCCAGCGTACTGTCCGGCATTTTCGTTGAGGGTCGCATCGCGGTTCATGATGTTGATCAGCGACAGGTTGTGACGCTGACCGATCTCGTAGTCGTTGAAGTCGTGACCGGGCGTGATCTTGAGTGCGCCCGTGCCGTATTCTCGATCCACGTATTCGTCGGCGATCACTGGAATGCGGCGGTTGATCACCGGCACAAGGGCGAATTTGCCGATCAAGTGTTTGTAGCGATCATCTTCGGGATGCACTGCGACCGCCGTATCACCAAGAATAGTTTCAGGGCGGGTAGTGGACACGGGAATCGAGTTGCCGTCTTCGAGCGGATAGTTGAAGTAGTAGAGCTTACCCGCTTCTTCTTCGCGTTCGACTTCAAGGTCGCTGATGGCGGTACGCAAACCGGGACTCCAGTTGACGAGACGGGGTCCCTGATAGATCAAACCCTGCTCATAAAGCGTGACAAAGACCGTTTGCACTGCGCCGGAAAGCCCGTCATCGAGCGTGAAGCGTTCACGATCCCAGTCGCAGCTTGCGCCTAAGCGGCGCAGTTGATTCTCGATCCTGCCGCCATACTGGTCTTTCCATGCCCACGTTCGCGCGATAAATTCCTCGTAGCCAACCGCCTCACGACTCGTCCCCTCGTCGTGGAGCAGTTTTTCGACTTGAAGCTGCGTCGCAATACCCGCGTGGTCTGTGCCGGGAACCCACAGCGCCGCCTTGCCGCGCATCCGTTCGTAGCGGGTCATCAAATCTTCGAGTGACACGAATAGCGCGTGACCGAGATGAAGTGCGCCGGTCACGTTGGGCGGCGGCATCGAAATCACGAACGAGTCGGCATCCTCCGGTGCAACCTCAGGCTTGAACCAACCGTTCTGCTCCCACCATTCATAGATACGCTTTTCAGCTTCTTTGAAGTCAAATGTTTTCGGCATCTGTTTCATTTGCTGTTCCATAAATTGATCCTCTTTCAACCGCCTCACGCGATGGGCTAGGGCTTGTGCGCCACGATCACACGCTCAGCGCGGTCGGGTTGGTCGGTCATGTCCGTGAAACCTGCTTCCAGTAAAGCGACTTTGACCTCATCGGTCGAGAGTGGGCGAAATACGACGCGCCGCTTGATGGTTTCGTAATGCCGCCCGTGCCCTTTGACAATGAACAAATTTTGTCGTGCCAATACGGGCGGTCCGTCGCGCCAATCCCAAATTTCGAATGTGATGAAATCGCTGCCGTTGTCAAGGCGGCTGACCAGACCGGGTAGAAAGCGTGGACGATCCTCCATAAAGGGGGCAAAGTCGCGCATACCGATTACGAGTACTCCACCGGGTCGCAGCAGGGTGTAGAAGTTGTGCAGCGTCGTCTCGATTTCGGCGTCGTCAATCAAGTGGGGCAGGGCGTTGCCCTTGCAAACGATGGCGTCGAAGGGACCCTTCACAGCTTTAGGTAGGTCGAGAAAGTCGCTGCGGACAAACTGCATCTTTTCGCGCATGTTGTAGCGCGTGGCGATCTCGACTGCTTTGTTCAGCATTCCGGTGCTGGGGTCAGCGGCGACGACATCGAAGCCTAGCTGCGCCAGTGGGACGGCTTGCGCGCCCGCGCCGCAAGCGGCATCGAGCACGCGCGTTACACCCTGATTGCGAAAGATCGAGCGTAACCCCAGTCCTTCGCGTTCCAACTGGGTTTCCCAGTCGCGGAAGAACAGCGGATAGTATTCGGCAATCGCATCATAGAAGCGGTTCGTATTGTTCTTGGATGGCATGGCGATCCCCTACGCCTACGACAAATGAAAAAAGCCCTCTTAGTCACAAGGACGAAAAAGGGCTTTCGCGGTACCACCTTGTTTCCCGAAGCTGCTGTAAAACAGCTGGGCACTCCAACGCTTTAACGGGCGTACCCGGCAGAACCTACGGAAATTTCCGTTCAGCACTGCGACTCATGAGCGACCTTCAGCAGTCCTGCGCGAGCGGGTTCGCAGCCTATGACCCGCACTCTCTAACGCGCTCTCCCTGCTTACTCCTCCCAGTCATAGTCTTTGGGGAAGATGCAATTAAACTGAGTATAGCACGGCGCTGAAAAATGCGTCAATCCCCGCTCTAGGGGTTGATTTGAGAGCGTACCAGCAGGCTGCTGATGCGGTCGGAAACCATGTCGATGGCAACTGTGTTGAAGCCACCCTCAGGGATGATCACATCGGCATAACGCTTGCTTGGTTCGACAAATTCCATATGCATAGGGCGAACGGTCGAGAGATATTGATTGATCACTGATTCGGCAGTACGTCCGCGTTCGGCAATGTCACGGCTGAGACGGCGGATCAAGCGAATGTCCGCGTCGGTATCGACGAAGATTTTCACGTCGAACAGCGGTCGCAGCGATAGTTCAGCAAGCACGAGAATGCCCTCGACTAAGATGATCGGCTGCGGCTCGATGTGCTGCGTTTTCTGTGTTCGCTGATGGATGGTGAAATCGTACACCGGAATTTCGACGGGCTGCCCATTTTGCAGCGCGAGGATGTGCTGGGTCATCAACGGCGTGTCGAGCGCATCAGGATGGTCAAAGTTGATCACCTTGCGGTCGATCATGGGAATACCGCTCAGGTCTTTATAGTAAGCATCGTGTGGGATGTAGGCGATATGGTGGCTGCCGACTCGCTCAAGAATGGCGTTGGAGATCGTCGTTTTTCCTGAGCCTGTTCCTCCGGCGACGGCAATCGTAACAGGACGCAAACGCTCGATCATGGATCACTCCATTCACTTAAAAATAAATGCCCGCGAAGGTTGCTATAAACCTGTGCGGGCATTGGAGAGCCACCCGAGAGACTTGAACTCTCAACCTCACGCTTACGAAGCGTATGCTCTGCCATTGAGCTAGGGTGGCAATCGATGCGCATTATAGCAGCGCCGATGAACCATCGCAAGGCTTGAATCCGCCTATTTGCGAGTGCTTTATCGCTTCAGGGCGCATGTTGGTGCGCCCCCTAACAGCCCTATTCGAGTTCCGACATTCGCTTTAGTGGCGGAAGTGCCGCGTTCCGGTGAAGACCATCGCTATGTTTGCTTTGTCCGCTGCTTCGATGACTTCGGCGTCACGGATCGAGCCGCCGGGCTGGATGATTGCTGTCACGCCCGCTGTGACTGCGACTTCGACGCCGTCTGCGAACGGGAAGAAAGCGTCCGACGCCAGCACCGAACCAGCAGCATGATCGCCCGCTTTTTCGACAGCAAGTTTCGCCGCATCGACACGGCTTGGCAGCCCACCGCCTACGCCGACGGTTGCGTTCTTGACTGCCAGCACAATCGAGTTCGATTTGACGTGCGAGACCGCTTTCCACGCGAATTGAAGCGCCTCAATCTCGTCTCGAGTCGGCGCGCGCTGCGTAACCGTTTTGAACTGTGTGCCTTCAGGATCCCCTACGTCGGCTTGCTGCACGAGCAGCCCGCGATGCACACTGCGGATTTCGATATCTGTTCCGTCATACATCACCGGAAGTTGCAACAGTCGGCAGTTCTTACGCTTGGTGGCGAAAATTTCCTGCGCATCATCGGTGAAACCGGGTGCGGCAATCGCCTCGACGAACAGCGAACTAAGCGCGGTCACGAATTCAGCATCGACCTGCTGGTTGACGGCGATCACGCCGCCGTAAGCTGACACTGGATCGGAAGCGAGCGCCGCCGGAAAGGCTTTGACGATACTCGAAGCGGTGGAAATGCCAGTTGGGGTCAGATGTTTGACGATTACGACGGTCGGATCTTTGAAGCTGCTGACCGCGCGCCACGCCGCGTCAAGATCAAGAATGTTGTTGTATGACAGCTTCTTGCCGCCCAAGACCGTTCCGCCGAGCGGTCCAGACGTTGATTTTCGACTGTAGTAGGCGGCGACTTGATGCGGATTTTCACCATAGCGCAGCGTCTCGACTTTTTGCATTCCAAGTGAGAGGCGCTGCGGTAGGTCTTGATTGAGAAGGGCAGGGGCGAGGTCTTGGGCGAGAAAGGCGTGAATTGCCGTGTCGTAATCGCTCGTGAGGGCAAAGACTTTGACTGCGAATTCGCGGCGCAGCGCCAGATCAACCTCACCACCGTCTTTCAGAGCGTCGATGATGCGCCCATAATCCGCTGGATCACATACGGGGATAACATGCAAGAAGTTTTTCGCTGCTGCGCGTAAAAGCGTTACGCCACCGATGTCGATTTCTTCGATGGCATCTTGCAGGGCAATTCCCGGCTTTGCGACTGTCTCCTGAAATGGATACAGGTTATTGACAACCATATTGATCGGCGCGAATCCGTTCTCGTTGAGCGTTTGGATGTCTTCGGCGCGGTCACGGGCGAGGATGCCCGCGTGAATCGCCGGATGCAGGGTTTTGACGCGCCCGCCGAGCATCTCCGGCGATTTCGTCAACTGCTCGACCGCTGTCACGGGTAGGTTGGCGTCAATGAGCGCCTTCTGCGTCCCGCCGCTGGCGACGAGATCCCAACCTAGATTGACGAGCGCTTGCGCGAAATCGACCAAGCCGTTTTTGTCGTACACACTGAGTAACGCACGAGGCATTGCGATTTATCCTTTTCAGTCAGTAGCAAGTTCAATGAGTTGGGCAGCAAACTGCCGTGCGCGACTCGGCGCGTCACCAACATACGCCGTTGCATCGAGTAATTCACGAATTTGATCGGGCGTCAAATAAGCGATGAGTGTTTCGCTTTGCGCCAGATTTTCAACCAGCGGGTTGGGCTGATCGTCCGCCAGCGCCGCCCATGCTGCGAGGCTTTGGGCACGCAGATGCTCATGTATCTCCTGACGATCTGCGCCCGCCTTAACGGATGCCATCAGCACGCGCTCGATTGCCGAGAAGACGCCGAAGCGCGCAAAATTGTGCCCAGCAGCTTGGGTATCGACACGAAGATCGCCCACGATCCGCGTGGTGACGCGCAGCATTTCGTCAGAGGCGAGGAAGGCAACGGGCAGAATCTCGCGGCGGTTGGCAGAATCGTCAAGTGTGCGTTCCAGCAGCGAATGGCTGGCGTTATCCCACGCGACGCGCTCCATCGCCACGACCAAGCGTCCGAGACTGTCGATCTTTTCGGCGTTGATCGGGTTGCGCTTGAAGGGCATCGCTGACGAGCCAACCTGCTGCTCGCCAAACGGCTCGCCCCATTCGCCGATCACAGGGGATTGCAGCAGGCGCAAATCGAAGGCAAATTTATAGAGGCTGCCCGCTAAGCCGGAGAGAGCGCTCAGCACCTGCCAATCCTGCTTGCGCGGATAGGTTTGCCCGGTGATAGGGTAGGCGGGGAGATCAAGCGCGGTCATGACCTGCGCTTCGAGCTGCGCTGGAGTTATGCCTGTACCCGCGAGCAGCTCGCCGTAGGATGCGCTCGTACCAACCGCACCTTTCAAGCCTTTGCCGCGCAGATTTTCGCGTGCGGTTTGCAATGTCCGGTAATCGTCGAGCAAATCTTGTGCGTAGAGCGACAGCCGATAGCCCATCGTCGTCGGCTCAGCGGGCTGAATGTGTGTGAGCGCCATCGTTGGCTGGTCGGCAAGGCGCTCGATGCTGCGCCCAAAGCGGCAGAGTAGGTCGCGCAGCGCTGCTAGAATTAGGTCAAGGCTGTCGCGCATCCGCAGCACGTCGGCATTGTCCTCGACGTCGGCGCTGGTCGCGCCCAAGTGAAT
>JBBSNT010000050.1:0-16611 GCA_038260485.1 Aggregatilineales bacterium
CGGTCAGTTTGTAATCCAGTCGTTTGCTCATGCCCAATCAATATATACTGTTGTTGGACGTCTTTAGAACTCATGCTTAGAGCTTGATAGCCAGCCTGAAGGGGCTTCATCAATGTCTCGGTCAAAGTAATCACCGAGCTATTAATTTCAATCGCCGCCGCTTCGGCAATTTGAAAAATAGCATCCACTTTATCGGCAAAGACTGGATGATTCTCCACGTAATAGATATAGGGAGTAGTCTCCCACCGAGCCGCTGAATGTCTTTGAGTGCGTCCGAAATCTTCACGGACGATCATCCCATTCGCTGCGAATGTCGTTGACGTACGTTTGAGCATCCATCCCATCATAGTGATGTGCACCCAGCCCCCTGAATTCGTGCAAGCTGTGTTTCCGCTTAGGGTTGGACTGGGCAGACTCCGCCAGCATATCGACCAGCGCCTTAACCAGTTCTTTACGCTCATCAATTGACAATGTTTGTGCTGCTTGAATCATTTCTTGCACCGACATTGTACTGCTCCTTTACTCTCACAAATCTATACTGACGCTGATAGCCATATCCGTCAATCAATCGGCAAATCTACCTTTATTCCTCACACGGCGTGATCTGCTCAGCGATCACGTCCGCCATTTTCGCTGCATCCAGCTTGTTGTAAACCAGATCATCAGGGTAAATCACGAGGTTGGGACCTGCGCCGCACATATTGAGGCAGCGCGCCGTTTCCAGCTTGTAACATGGCTTGCCGCTCACGGCGGGCTGAATCTGCTTGTACAATTTGTCCGCCCGTCGCCCCATGTTACAGAACTCGCCCATGCACAGGACGATCCGTTTACGGCGCGTTGAACCGCTGTTGATCATCGAATTTCCTTGTCACCGACAACAAATCGTCGTGGCTCTACGTATAAGGGAAAGTAGAGTGGGGGGATACCATCTTGGACAAGCAGCGCAACTTACGCACCTTTTACACCTTGATTATAACGCAAACCTTTTCGCTCATCGGCAGCCGCATGACCGAGTTTGCGCTCGGCATTTACCTGTTCAACCAGACGGGCGAAGTCACGCCGCTGGCGCTGGTGGCATTGTTCAGCTTTATTCCGCAGGTCGCCGTCGCCGGGATCGCAGGCGTGCTTGCCGACCGTTGGGATCGGCGCTACGTGATGATCCTCTCCGACACCGGGCAGGCAGTCGGGACGATCATCCTGCTGGTGACCTTCATGACCGGCTCGTTTCAAGTCTGGATGCTCTACCTCGTTACCTTCCTTCAGGCGATCTTCGGGGTCTTTCAGCAGCCTGCCTTCACCGCCTCGGTGACCATGCTGATTCCAGACAGTCAGCGCGACCGCGCCAACGCCATCGAGCAGTTGACGGGACCGTCCGCCGGCGTGATCGCGCCGATCTTCGCAGGCGTGCTTTATGCAGAGGCTGGCTTGAATGGCGTGATCGGCATCGATCTGATCACCTTCGTGGTCGCGGTGATCGTCGTACTGCTCATCCGTATTCCACGTCCCGACCAGACCGCCGAAGGGCGCGCCATGCAGGGATCGCTGCTCAGCGAGTCGGTTGGCGGTCTGCGCTTTTTGTGGAAGTGGCGCAGCCTGTTCGCGTTAACCCTGCAAATCTCGCTGGTGAATTTCCTGTTCTCCGGCGCAGCCATCCTGTTCACGCCTTATCTGCTGGCGCGGACGGGCAGTGAAGCGACTTACGGTACCTTGATGGGCGTCTTTAGCCTCGGCGCGATTGCGGGCGGCATCGTCATCGGCCTTTGGGGCGGCACCAAGCCGCGCATCCACACCATCATGCCCGGCATCATCACAGCGGCGTTCTTCCTGATCATCGTCGGGCTTGCGCAGACGCCGCTTTTGCTCGCTATAGCCCTGTTCTTGACCTGTTTCCCGACGGCGATGATCAACGCGGTGGCGATGTCCCTGTTGCAAGCGAAGGTCGCGCCGGATATTCAGGGACGGGTCTTTGCGGCGACTGGGCAAATCTCGAGGTTGTTGATCCCGCTCGCCTACCTGCTGGTTGGTCCGCTGGCGGATAACGTCTTCGAGCCAGCGGTCGGCGCGGCTGGCTGGGATCGAGTTGCGCCGCTGGTCGGGGATAGCGCTGGCGCGGGCATGGGCTTGCTGATCGTGATCGCGGGCAGTGTGCTGCTGGTGACGACGTCGTTGGTCTACGCGCTGCCGCGCATTCGCCACATGGAAGCCGAACTGCCTGATTACGTCGCTCAGCCCGCTAACGAAGTCAACAAGCCGCTAGGGCAGGCAGCCGTTCCCGTGCTCGATTAAAACCCTCATGCCCGCTGCGATGGCTTCCCGGTTTGCGTATGCAAGCACAGGAAGCACGGGGTGAGGTTCGCATTGGCGCGGGCTGAGGTTTGCAGTGGGGTGGGATCAAAGCGCCGTTTTCCCTACCGGAGGTTTTAACCTCCGGCAGCTTGCGTGAGATTTCTCCTAATACGGCATCCGCGCGATTACGTAGTAGCTGTCGCTGTACTGAGGCGCATAGCCCCCATCGAAATATGCGACCGCCCGCAGTGTCCCCTGCGTCTCGTTGACGGCATTCCACACAATTGATGCACCGTCGCCCATATTTAAATCGACGCCCAACGACTGAGATGACCCGTCAATCGGTGAGATCAAGACAAATTCGACGCGGTTGGTCGCCGTCGGGAAGGTCGCGTTCCACACAATTGAGATCAGTTGATCCGGCGGAACCAGTACTGTATTGTTGTTGATCTCGCCATAAGGCGAGAACGACAGCGCCGATCCGAGGATCACGGGCGGCTGAGGTGTCGGCGCGGGCTGAGTCAGCGGCGTATTCGCGTAGACGAAGGTATAGTTCGCCGTCTGCTTGACCAAGCCGTTGCCGTAATATCCGTTCGCGGACAAATTGCCCAAAATTCCCTGTGGCACAGCCCACGCAATCGACACGCCATCGCCAAAGTAAGAGTCCGTGCCGATCAGCACCGGTGATGTTCCCGTGCCGGTCGGTGCGAGATAGAACTCGATCCGCGTCAGCCCGCCCGCGTTGATCGCCCACGACAGCGACACGACCGACCCGCCTTGCAGTTGGTATTGTCCGCCGCTGTTGCTGATGAATGGACTGGGCAGCACCTGACCAATCGACTGCCAATTCCCGCCCGGAATGTGAGTCGGCGGGTAATACAGGGGCGGATTATACGGCTGTGGATAGTAGGGCGGCGGGTTGTAGCTGATCGCGCACGGCACGCGCAGCACTTGCCCCGCGTAGATGTAGTTCGGGTTGCTGATACAGTTCGCCAGCGCCAGCGTTTGCACGCTCACGCCCGCCCGCTGCGCGATATTGCTCAGCGTATCCCCCCGCTGAATCACGTAGGTATAGCCCCAGTCGTAGCGCGGTGTGCAGGTCGCTGGCACAGGATAATAAGTCGAGTTGCAGCAGCTCCCGCCGGACTGCGCCGAGACGGATTGAGCGGACACGGGCTGCGCCGCTGACTGCTGCTGCGCGACCTGCTGCACCGTCGGCTGCACGATGCTCACGCTCTGGACGTTGGCAGATGGCGTCCGCGAATCGATGAAGACCGTTCCTGTCGTCGGTGATGCCAGCGGCTCGATAGTCTGCGCGCTCAATGCCGATTGTGCGGGCAGGGTCGCGCTCAACGAACATGCCGTGCTGAAGATCAGCGCGGCAATAATAGCAAATATCGGAATCCTTTTTTGCATTATCCTTCCCCCTTGCGTGCGGTTCTACTGAATAGGACACGCGCGCCCGCGCCCAAGAACCTGACGCTTGCCCTACGCAATGCCTACGACGCTGTAACCTAGAGGCAGCGAATCACGCATTAGCTGTAACAATCGCGAGAGCACTGCTGCCCTTGCCGCAACCCTGAAATACGCGAAAGCGTATTTTTAGCTGATCAATCTCGATTCAAATCGAGGATGGAACCCCAATCCCGTTCGGCGTGTCTAATGGGGCAAAGGAGTACGTATGCCGGAGCAGGTAAGCGACGTTGACTTCGCGCTCGTTCAGGCGATAGCCGAAGGCGACGTTCCTGCGTTAAACGAATTGTATACGCGGCATGGCGCGAACATCCTCAACTACTTGACCTCGCTGCTGCATGATCGCCAGCTTGCCGAAGAGGTGCTGCAAGACGTGATGCTGGCAGTCTGGGAGAGTGCTGCCCGCTTTCGGGGCGATAGCAAGGTGCGCACGTGGCTGCTGACGATTGCCCGCAATAAGGCGATCAACACGCAGCGCCGCACCGTGCCCACGCTCGTGCAGATGGATGACGAACTCTACGCCGCCGATACGACTCCGCTGGAGAAAGTCGAACGCAAGACGCAGCAGCAGACCATGCAAGCCGCGCTTGAACAGTTGCCACCCTTCCATCGGGAGATTCTCGTGCTGATTTTTTACCACCAGCTTTCAGGACCGGAAGTTGCCGACGTGCTCGGTATTAACGTCGGCACAGTCAAAAGCCGCCTGCACCGCGCTAAGGAAATGCTGCGCCGTGTTCTGCTTTCGATGGGGGAAACGTCGAATGCATAATGCATGGGAGGAGATGATCCCGTTTTACATCGCCGGGACGCTGCCCAGAGCCGATGCCCTGCGCTTGGAGCAGCATCTCGCCCAATGTGCGCAGTGTCGTCAAGCGCTCGACGAGTGGCAGCGCATCGCCGCCGCCGTCCGCGCGGATGCCGCCAGCCAAATGCGCGGATTGCCCCCGCTCTCCCCGCGTGTGATCGCCGTCGCCAACGGGCAAGCCATCGGGCGTTATGGCGCAGCGAGCCAGATGCGCCACCCCAGCCGCGCCGCGACCACCTCGCTTACCTTGATGGCTGCGGTCTTTACGGTTGTCCTGCTCGGCGGATTGCTGGCCTTCATGGTCTTGAACGGAGCGCTGCGCCGCGAGGCGGAACAGGTCGTCCTTGCCCCGTCGATGACGCCGTCCGCTGTCAACCCGACGCTCTTAAGCGGGACGCAACAGCCGCAGATCATCATCATCGAGCCATCAGAAACACCGCTTCGCCCGTTATCGACCCCCGTCATCATCGTGCCGCCCACCAGCGCGCTCGTGACGCGCGTCGCCCTCGCGCCGCTTCTAGCCACGCGCGCGCCGCTGCTCGTGCTGCCACCCACGCTCCCGCCGACACAGGCGGTTGCTCAGCCTACGCAAGCGCCGTTGGGTCAAGGCGGGGACGGTGATTCAGCCAGCTTCAGCCTGCTCCAGTCCGCCACCTGTACGGCGCACGTCGCGCTCTCGACAGGCATCGCCAGCCTCTACACCAGCACCAGCACGACCAGCCCGATCATGGCGACCGTCGCCCAAACCGATGATCTCGTCGTCTTGGCGCGCAGCAGCAACGGCTGGCTGCAAGTCCAGTACAGCGCGCACTCAACGCTGCTCACCGGATGGGTACAGCAGGAACTCGTCTACGCGGCGGGCAACTGCGACACCCTGCCCCTGATCGACAGCACGACGAGCGTCAGCCCCAGCCCTAGCGCTAGCCCGACCGTTCTGCCTTTCCCGACGCCCTCGCCGATCTCTGACACAGTCACGTCGGGGCAGTGGACGGAGAGCCGAACGGTCATGACCAACGCCTGTGCCACCTCCGACGCCGACTCGCTGGTGCAGATTCCCGTCAGCTTAAGCACTAGCGGCAGCGCCAACGGCAGCACCGTCAGTGCTGTCTACGGAGGGGCGGGGACGGCGATCATGCTGATGCGTACAAGCGATCACGTTTACAGCGGCAGCACCAGCACGAGTCAGGGCATTCTCACCCTCACACTGACCTTCAGCACCTCAACAGGCTACAGCGGCGAAGAAGTCATCACCTACAGCGACGGTTGCACCGCCCGCGCCTCGCTCAGCGGCGTCTACGTTCGTTAGCAGTGCTCTGGTCTGTAGGGGCGAACCCGTGTGTTCGCCCCTTCCTCAGGGCGGATACGCATCACCGAACACGTCGAACGTATCGGTTGCGCCCGCGTCCGCTGCCGCCAGATATGCCGTATCGGAGTACCCGCCCAGAAAATCGGGCAGCGCGTCGAGCATCTGGCGATACATCCGCAGATTGATCTGCTCGGAAGCGTGCCAGCCGTCGAAGAAATCCTCGTCGGTTGCGCCCAGTGCCGTGCTGTCAGAGAAGTCGAAGTAGGGGAAGTCGTACTGCGCGAAAACGTCCGGCAGGACGGCTTGCAGCTTTTGAAGGTAGCCGTGCCGTCCGTCGTTGGTGATCTTCTGGTAGAGCGTGGGCATGAACGACGGCGCGAAGCCGATCACTGTGATCCCCCGGTCTTTGCACCACGTTAGGAAATCCTCAAGCTGTGCCATGCGCGATGCCGAGACGGTATCGCCGTAGGCATATTGGAGCATCCCTTTATCGACAAAATCGAGGTGATACTGGCGCTCATTTTGGGGATAAATCCAATGGGCGACGAGGAAATCGCCGTACTGCTCGCTGCCGTCGTTGCGGAAACCGTGACCGTCTCGAATCGCTCGCAGACCGAGTGCCAGTCCGCCATGACCCGGTTCGACTCGCGCCAAGTAGCGCCCGATGTCGAATTCCTCGCCGTCGATCACCTCCTGCATGAAGCTGCGGTTGACCATGAACAGGTGGGCGAAATCGCTGACCTGAGGGTCGAACGTTGTGTTGACGACGGCGTCGTTGAACAGCGATTGATCGACGCCGAGGATCAAAATACGCGGTGTGAAGTCGAGCCGCTTGACAAGCTCGACCACTTGATCGAGCGTCCACGAAGGCGCGCCCGTGTTGTAGAAGGCGCGCGGCTGCAAGTTGAAGAACTGCGCTCGAAATTGCAGCACCCGCGACGATCCAACTGTCAGGATTTCCGGTTCGCGCAGGTTCGCCGAAATCACCTTAAAGTCCATGTCGCGGCTGCCGTAGCGCGGGCGGTAGAGCACCGGATCGTCGCCCATCTGCGTCCGCGCGACCCAACTCAGCGGCATCGCTTCGCCCGTGTAGATCATGAATCCGCTCAGCAGCAGAAACGGGATCGCAAACGGCAGCGCGTACAGCGCCAGCTTGATCAGGAAGCTGCGCTTTTTAGTACCGAGTACCGAGTACTGGGTACTGAGTGAGTCTCGCGAGGGTGGTGTGATTGAGCTTTGCTGTCCTGTATCCATAACTCGGTACTAGGTACTCAGTACTTCCCTTCAGAACTTGAAGTAGATAAACTGCTGCGCGCCGATTCCGTACAGCCCCGAAAAGATCACCGCCGCGCCCGCCGCGTAATACATCGCCCAGCGCACGTAAACCGGGCTGACGCGGAACAGCCGCTCGAAGCCGAAGCGCACGATCAGCCCATCGACCACCAGCAGCAGCCCGATCAGCCCCCACGACAGCACGAACTCGACCTGCGCGCCCAACAGCCCACTAGCGAACGGTTCGGTCAGGGTATTGTCGCGGAAACTGAACAGGTGCGTGACGATGTAGCTGGCGTCCGCGAGATTGTTGGCGCGAAAGAAAATCCACGCGAAGCCCACCAGCCCGAACGTGATCACCACCTGCACTACCGATGGCAGCTTGAGGCGCACTCCGCGCCGCTGCAAGACCGCTTCACCGACGATGAACAATCCGTGCAGCGCCCCCCAGATCACAAACGTCCAGCTTGCCCCGTGCCACAGCCCGCTGACCACAAACACAATCATCAGGTTGAGCAGATAGCGCGGGAACGGCACGCGGCTGCCACCGAGCGGAATGTACAGGTAATCGCGAAACCACGTCGAAAGCGAAATGTGCCAGCGCGCCCAGAACTCGCGCACTGACTTGGCAAAGTACGGCTGCCGGAAGTTATCCATCAAGTCGAAGCCCAAAATCTGCGCCGTCCCGATGGCAATATCCGAATACGCCGAAAAGTCACAGTAAATCTGAAAGGCGAAGAACACTGTCGCCACGATCAGCGGCACGCCGCTGTACGCTGATGGCGTGTTGTAGACCGTATTAACGTAGATCGCCAAGCGGTCAGCGATCACGATCTTCTTGAACGCCCCCCACAAGATCAAGCGCAAGCCCGCCGCCGCCCGTGCTGACTCAAAATTTGCCCGGCGGCGAAACTGCGGCAGAAAGTGCGGCGCGCGCTCAATTGGTCCGGCGACCAACTGCGGGAAGAAGGCGACGAACGCCGCCATGATGCCGAAGTGCTTCTCCGGCTGGATCGCGCCGCGATAGACGTCGATGGTGTACGCCATCGACTGAAACGTGTAGAACGAAATGCCAATCGGCAGCAACACGTCCAGCACGTTGATCGGGTAGCTCAGGTTGATCGCCGCCGCGAAGGTGGCGAACGAGTGGTTGAAGAAGTTGAAATACTTGAAGATGAACAACGTGCCGAGGTTGACAGTAAGACTAGCAGCGAGAAATAGCTTGCGACGGCGCGGGTTGTCGGTCGCGCCCATCGCTCGCGCTGCCACGTAATCGACGCAGGTCGAAAAGATGATCAAGCCGACGTAGACGCCGCTGCCATAGGCATAGAAAAAATAGCTGGCTGCCAGCAGCACGATCCAGCGATAGTGATAGGCGGTCAAGAAATAGATCGGCACGAAGGCGGCAAAGAAGATTACGAATTCGGGTGAGGTGAAGGTCATGCTGAATTCAGGCTCTCGACAAGTTGCCCTAAGTCTAAGCGACTCGCACGCTGATGGGTAGGGAAAAAGTGGTTTGCAGCGCCAAAATCGTTTCAAGTTGGAAAATTGAAGAAGATCACGAAGCGCCAAGTCGCCAAGTACGCCAAGAAAGATAGAAACAAAGACGGGGATCGGGCTGCAAGCTTGGGGGCTTGACCCTGACCTAACGTCAGGGTTCATACTGATCGCGATGAGGTGAAACGATGCTCAAAGTCGGTGAGTTCGCCCGTTTAGCGCAGGTGTCGGTGCGCCTGCTCCATCACTACGACAAGCTCGGTCTGCTCAGCCCGGCGCACGTAGACCGAAGCACAGGCTACCGCTATTACGCGGTTGATCAGCTTCAGCGGCTGCATCGTATTCTCGCGCTCAAAGACCTCGCCTTGTCGCTGGAACAGATCGGCGACCTGCTCGCCAACGCGCTTTCAGCGGACGAACTGCGCGGGATGCTGCTGCTCAAGCAGGCGGAATTGCGCCAGTTGGTCGCCGAAGAACAGGTGCGCCTCGACCGCGTCGGGCAGCGGCTGCACGCCATTGAGCAGGCGGACGCCGAGCGCGAACTCATGCCAGAGATCGACGTCGTCATCAAGCCCGTGCCCGCCTTGAATGTCCTCTCGCTCCGCCGTGCGGTCAAGCTGAACGTGTCGCCGCACTACGTCTTTTACGAGGCGGGCGCGGCGCTGCGGGCGCACGGGCTGCGCGACTCGGTCGAGGCAGTTATGTGTCGCTATCACACCCTGTTCATGATGCAGACCTATGCCCTCTCCAAGCCGTGCCGCAACCTCGTCGAAGCCGCCTACGTGATCGATCCGGCGCTGGCGCGCGAGATCAGTACCGAACAGGGCGGGCATCTGCGCCCGCGCATCTTCCCCGCTGTCGAATTGATGGCGTGCGTGCTCGACTGCGGCGCGGATAACCAGCGGCATCTGACGCATCAAGCGCTGCTGCGCTGGACGAGCGCGCACGGCTACACACTCGCTGCCCCGACCCGCGAGGTCTACCTGTGGCGGGCAGAGCCGAATGAAACGGCGGACGAACACGTCACCGAAATTCAGCACCCTATCCGAAAAATCGATGTGGAGGCGGTTTAGCGGTCGCCAGACGCTTTGAGCGTCTGACTAATTGCCTAAAGCTTGCTTCGGCAGGCTTGATTTGCCTAGCCGGATGCTCAAAAACATCCGGCGGCGTTGATGCGAAGCTTATTTATTTGGAGGCTTAAACATGAAGAAATGCTTACTCCTCATTTTTGCCTGCTTGCTGTTCGCCTCGCTGGTGAGCGCGCAGGAAGGGCTGTTCACGCTCGTCAGCGACGACCCCGTCGTCGAGAACGGCGCGACGCTTCAGGATTGGGACACCCCCTACACCGATCCCGGCGCGGTTTTCTACTACGACGGCAAATTCCGCATGTTCCGCAACGGCTTTCGCGGCTGGCCCGCCCCCGTGCAGATCGGCTATCTGACTTCGGACGACGGCATCCACTGGACGGAAGCGACCGAAGACCCGGTGATGGTGACTTCCGATGTGCCTTACGCGAAGGTCGCGGCGCTGGCGTCGGACGCGCTGGTGCTCGACGATGGAACATGGGTGCTCTACTTCTATACGTGGAATTCCTTCTCCACTAGGAACTCACCCGGCGCAATTGGTCGCGCGACGGCGACCGATCCGCTCGGTCCTTGGACGGCTGATCCCGAACCTGTCCTCAATCCCGGCGGCGAGGGCAGTTGGGACGAACTTCACGTTGATGCGCCGCGTCTCGTCGTCACCGAAGATGGCTATCGCATGTACTACACAGGTTACGATAGTCAAGGACTCATGTCCGGCGAAATCGGCATGGCAACCAGCGAAGACGGCATCCACTGGACGAAATACGACGATCCGGCGACGACGGACGCGCCCTACGCCGAAAGCGATCCCGTGCTGACCGCACCCGAAGGGATCACCTCCGTGCAGCAGCCGATGGTCGCGCAAGAGGGGGACGGCTATGTGATGGTCTTCCGACAGGTTGATTCCACGACAGCACCGGTACACATGTCGCTGAACTACGCCACCAGCAGCGATGGCATCGATTGGAAGATCGCTTCAGACACCCCATTCTGGGAACGCACGACTGTGCCGACCTCGAACGGCTTCTGGTACACGGCGATGGTGCATCACGATGACACTTACTATCTCTACGTCGAAACCGGCATCCTCAGCGGCACAGAGATTTTCGCCGCCACCCATGACGGCGCGTTAGGGGAATAACGTCGCGTAGGGGCAGGTTTGAACCTGCCCCTACCCACCTGCTCTAGCCGCCTCAAACCGCATCTTGAACGCTGCTCCCCCCTGTGCTAAAATTCCTAAGCAGGCGGGCACACCCCCGTCTAAATTTCACACGTCTGGACTCGGCGGCGTGTTGCCGGCATAGTCCGGTTCACTGCCGAGAATGAAGGACGTGAACGTTTAAACACATCCCATCTAGGAGAAACAGCAATGCCCTCAGCAATTAGCATGAAGGCGCTTCTTGAGACGGGCGTCCACTTCGGTCATCGCACCACCAAGTGGAACCCGAAGATGAAGCCCTATATCTTCACCGAACGCAACGGCATCCACATCATTGACTTGCAGCAGACGCTCGTCAACCTCAACGACTACCACGACCTCGTGCGCGATCTGATCGCGGGCGGCGGCGCGGTGTTGTTCGTCGGTACGAAACGTCAGGCGCAAGAAGCGATTGCCCGCGAAGCCGAGCGTTGCAACATGCCCTACATCAATCATCGCTGGCTCGGCGGTACGTTGACCAACTGGAAGACCATCCGCGACCGTATCGACACCCTCAAGAAGCTGGAAAAGCGCCGCGATAACGGTGACTTCGACCGGCTCTCGAAGAAGGAAGCCCTGATCCTCACCCGCAAGATCGAGAAGTTGCAGCAGCGTCTCGGCGGTATCCGCAACATGCGCCGCCTACCCGAAATGCTCATCATCGTCGATACCAAGCGTGAAGAGACGGCGGTCAAGGAAGCCAATACGCTTCAAATCCCGGTGCTCGCGTTGGCAGATACCAATAGCAACCCGGACGACATCGACTACATCATTCCCGCCAACGACGACGCCGTGCGCGCCATCAAATTGCTGCTCGGCGCGCTCGCTGACGCAGTCATCGAGGGTGAGCAGATTCGTCAAGCGGACGAATATACTGAAGACGGCGAAGAAAAAGACTCGAAATACTTCTCGGCATACGATGAAGACGAAGCAGATGACGAAACCCTGCTCGGCGCGTCAACGCTCGCCAAGCTCCGCAACGCCAAGCTGTTCGACGAGACTGAAACTGGAGAAGAGGAATAACCCGCAATGGCAGTTACGGCTCAACAGGTAAAAGATTTACGTCAAGCGACCGGCGCTGGTCCGCTCGACTGCAAGAAGGCGCTCGAAAATACGGGCGGCGATGTCAATAAGGCGATTGACTTCCTGCGTGAAAAGGGGCTGGCACGCGCTGCCAAGAAATTAGGTGCGGGTCGTGCCATGAACGAAGGCGTGATCGAAAGCTACCTTCACTTCAACCGCCGCCTCGGCGTGATTGTTGAAGTCAACTGCGAAACCGACTTCGTGGCGAACACAGAGCAGTTCCGCGCCTTTGCGAAGGACGTCGCCCTGCATATCGCCAACCTGAACCCGGAATACATCCGGCGTGAAGAAGTGCCCGAAGCAGTTGTCGAGGCGGAGCGTCAGATTCAGCGCCGCCGTGCGATTGAAGAAGGCAAGCCCGAAGCCGTCGCCGACAAAATCGTCGATGGGCGCATGAGCAAGTTTTTCGAGGAAATTGTGCTGCTCGAACAGCCCTTTCTCAAGGATGATAGCAAGACCATCCAGCAGTTGCTCTCCGAAACCGTCGCGGAACTGGGCGAAAGCATCGAAATTCGCCGATTCTCGCGCATGGCACTCGGCGAAACCACTGACGATGCTAGCAGCGACGAGTAGCAAACCAATGCCCGGACGACGTTGGCTTACGAGGCACGTCTCCGCTGAAGGGATTAGCGTTATTGCTAGTCCCTTTTTTTTGCCTACCGCCTGCTACAGAGGACGCTGCTGTAGGGCGTTACATAGAGCGCCACTACCGATGACGCTTATTTCCATTGACAGGAGAATGAACCGTGAACACACAGCCCGTCTATAAACGTATTGTGCTCAAGATGAGCGGCGAAGCGCTCGCCGGGGACAACGGCTTCGGCATCGACCCCGACCGCGCCGAAGAAATCGCCGAGAAGATCAAGCAGGTTCACGATCTAGGCGTGCAGGTTGCCGTCGTCATCGGCGGTGGCAACATCTGGCGCGGCGTCGAATCAGGCGTCAGTCGCGGCATGGAGCAGAGCATTGCCGACCACATCGGCATGATCGCCACCGTCATGAACGGCTTGGCGCTGCAAGACGCTCTCGAACGCAGCGGTGTCTCCACCCGCGTGCAGACCGCCATCGCCATGAATGCGATTGCCGAACCCTATATCCGTCTGCGCGCCGTCCGCCATTTGGAAAAAGGGCGCGTCGTCATCATCACTGCGGGCATCGGCAACCCCTACTTCACCACCGACACCGCCGCCGCGCTGCGGGCGATGGAAATCAACGCCGAAATCGTCATCAAGGCGACGAAGGTCAACGGTGTCTACTCCGCTGATCCCAAGAAAGACCCGACCGCCGTCCGCTACGAGCATCTCGGCTACGAGCAGGTGCTCGCGGAGCGGCTGAATATCATGGATCGCACTGCATTTACGCTCTGTCAGGAGAATCACATGCCTATTCTCGTCCTCAACCTGTGGGAAGACGACGACCTGCGCGCCGCCGTCCTCGGTCACGTCGAGGTCGGTACGCTCATTAGCTGAGCGCCAGCAAGTGGAACGTCTTATGCTTATTCAGCCGATCAGCGAACCCACGCGAAACGCATTCCAACCACTGCTCGACGCCAGCAGCGCCGAAGGCTATAAATTCGTGCAGCGGCTTTGGGATGAATATCAAAGTGGGATCAACCGATTTGATACGCTCGGCGCGCTGCTGCTCGGCGGCTATGATGACGCGCACTTGGTCGCGGTCGGAGGTGTGCATCGTGATCCCTATTTGAACGACCCGACTATCGGCAGGATACGGCACGTTTACGTCCTGCCCGCTTATCGCCGGAGCGGGGTCGGCAGGGTGGTGGTACAGGCACTGATGCAGCGCTCGTCTAATCAGTTCAGCACCTTCACGCTGCGAACCCTGACCGGGCACGGCGACCGATTCTATCGCGCATTGGGATTCAGCAGCGTGCCGCGTTTTGAGCAGGCGACCCACTGGCTCGACATACGTTCCGAAGTATAACGTCACGCGCTTTTGATCATGGTAAAAGAAAAGGACGCCTGTAGCTGGCGTCCTTTTTGCAGTGCATTGAATGACAGGCTGACGAGTTTACGAAGCGGGCGTCGCTGTCGCCATCATGTCCATATCGCCCATGTTGCCCATGCTCATGTTGTTGATCGAGGTCATGTCCATCATGCTCATATCTATCATGTCGTCCCACGTCATCAGTTGACCACGCAACGCACCACCGGGGAAGTCGGCGTTGTGCACGTTGTAGTAGTAGCCAGCGGGGGTCGTGACAATCGCTTCTGCCAGACCTTCAGCCGTGACCGTCGTGCAGCCTGACGCCATACCATCAGCATCTGGGGCAGTTGGGAACGGAACGACAACATCGCCGCTGACACCTGCCGCATTGACGTGAATGTGATTCGCGGCGGCGGGCAGCGTAATTCCGGTCACAGCGACGTCGTAGCAAACTTCGCCACTGTTCGCATCAATCGAAATGAACGCCACGCCGTAACCATCTTCGTCGCCAGGACCGGGGACTTCAGCCGCGCCGCTCAGCACGGCGTAAAAACACGACGCGCCCATCATCGGCTCTTCGGTCATCATACCCATGTCCATGTCTTCGGTCGCCATCGGGGTCATGTCCATCATCGGCTCTTCGGTCATCATGTCCATGCCCATGTTCATGCTGATATGGTCAAGCATCGTCGACGCCATGCCTTCCGGGCAAGCACCGTCCATTGACATCATATTCGACATCATCATGTCTTCGGTTGCTTCGGGGGTCATGTCTTGAGCGGAAACCGTAATTGCTGCGGACAAAGCCAGTAAAACAGCTATAACGCAAGCAAAGCGAACTACTTTGAACGAACGCATAGTACTCCTCCTAGAGATAAACTATAAAATTGAGTAAAAGCTGCCAACGTAGCGCTAACGGGGAGACAATTTGAGGGCTATTAGTAACCGAAACGTTGGTTGTCTGTATTGTAAGCCTCACAACCTGTGAATTAAATTAGAAATTAACTTAAATTACTTTAAGATTAGAGATCATTTGTAACAAAATAGAGCCTATGTATCCTCATGGAGTACATAGGCTCCCAGATAATCACGCTATCCGCAGCTTACGTGGGTTGCTTACAGATGCTCCACGCGCCGCCGCTGAATTTCGGGGATGATCAGCAGGCTGATCAAGCCGTTGAGTACGACAATCACCGTGCTGCCTTCGTGACCGAGCACGCCCAGCGGCAGCGGTAGGCTGATCAGGAACGCGCTCAAAATCAGCGTGATGATCACGCCGATAGCGAAGGTCAGGTTTTGCCACACGACCCGCCGCGCCTTCTTGCTCAGCGTAATCGCAAACGGGCTCAGTTCGAGCCGGTCGCCCATCAGCACAACGTCGGCGGTTTCCATCGCCACGTCCGTGCCTGCCGCGCCCATTGCAATCCCGACCGCCGCCATCGCCAAACCGGGGGCGTCGTTGACGCCGTCGCCGACCATCGCCGCCGCGCCAACTTCCGCCTCAATCTGCTTGATCGCCGTGACTTTATCCTCAGGCATCAGGTTCGCGTGAATGCGGTCGATCCCCAACTGTCCGGCGATATGCTGCGCGACACGCTCGTTATCGCCCGTCAGCATGGCGACGGTGATGCCCATCGCGTGAAGCTGCGCGACAATCGCTTTCGCTTCGGGGCGAATAGCGTCCGCAACGGCGATAATCCCCATCCAGTTCGCGTTTTCATCGGCTTGATCGCACGCGCCACAGCCCGCACATTGTCCCTCCCGCACAACGCCGATCACGGTTTTGCCTTCTGCCTCAAGCGTCATGTAGCGCTCGCTCAGGTGCTCCGGCATCGGGTTTTGCTGGCTCAAAAAGCTGATACTGCCCACACGCACGTCCTGATGATCGACCTGCGCCTCGATACCCCGTCCCGGCAGCGCTTCGAAGTCGCTCAGCACGGGCAGCGTTAGTTGACGCGACGCTGCTGCCGCGATAATCGCCCGCGCCAACGGATGCTCGGAGCGGCTCTCGACGCTGGCAGCAACCGACAGCAGTTCGTCGTCGCACAGGTCGCAGCACGAAACCACGTCGGTCACTTCCGGCTTACCCTGCGTCAGCGTGCCTGTTTTATCGAACGTCACGGCTTTAATGCCCGCCAGCGCTTCAAGGTACGCCCCGCCCTTGAACAGCACACCGCGCCGCGCCGCCGACGCAATCGCCGAGATGAACGAGGCGGGCGTGCTGATCACCAGCGCGCACGGCGAGGCAACCGTCATCAGCACCATCGCGCGGTAGAAATTGCTCTCGAAATCGGTCAAGCCCAACGCCGGCGGGATGAAGATAAACAGGGTCACTCCGGCGATGATCAGCGTGGCATAGTACTGCTCGAAGCGCTCAAGGAAGCGTTCGGTCGGCGCTTTGCTGTCCTGCGCTTCTTCAACCAGCTTGATGATCCGCGCCAGCACTGTATCGCTGGCGGGCTGGGTCGCTTCAATGTCGAGCACGCCCTGTCCGTTGAGTGTCCCCGCGAAAACTTTGTCACCAAGCGTCTTTTCGACTGGCATCGACTCGCCTGTGATCGGCGCTTGATCGACCGACGAGTGTCCCTCGTGGACGACGCCGTCAACAGGGATGCGCTCGCCCGGTTCGATCAGCACAATGTCGCCGACGCGAATTGCTTCC
>JBBSNT010000051.1:0-16444 GCA_038260485.1 Aggregatilineales bacterium
GCCGCCGCGGGCGGGCGCAACGAACAACCGCACCGACTGCGGGTAGGCTTTGCCGGGCATTAAACCGAAGGGCGTATAGAGTTCATATCCCAGCGCTTTGAGCGCGCTGGAAAGCGGTTCAACAAGGTTATCGACGTAAGGCAAGTATAGGCTGTGCCATGAGGTCATCGTTCGCGGTCTCCGAACGGGTATTTTCCACAGCGGCAGCATAACATACCATTGTGCCTACGTCTATAAATCCTAGGTCACTGCTGAGGATGTCGCATTCCACCTTATCCGCGTCGTTCCCCGCCGCAAAGACAAGGTCACAGCCGCGCGCCATCGCCACGCGCAGCGCCGCCGCCAAAGCCAGCTTGACCAATTGAGGCGTATTGATCTCGCTCATGACCGCGATAGCAATAATGTGCGCGCTTTTCGCCGCAGTTTGCAACCCTAAACGCACCGCCCCAACAGGCAGATTCTGATGATAGATCAGCACGTCGGTTTGCTGACCTAGCTTGAGCGGCAGCGCGTCCTGCCGCATCGCCAGCGGCTCGAAACCCAAAATGCTCACGTCGTAACAGCCGCTGCTCCACACATCGCGCCAGAGGTCAACGCCGCGCTTGTCGCTAATCAGTTCAAGCCGAATCCCTGCCGGAGCGCGTGGTTTCGGCGGTGCAGGTGGGATAAAATCTTCGATACCTGCCGGAAGGTAGACCAACAGCGGTGTTTTCTGTTCCACTTCGAGGCTCAGGTCGCTCAACGTTTTGCCGAACTGGGGCAGGAACAAGCCTTCCACGTACCGAACACGCGGACGGCGCTCCAGAGTCTTGAGACGGTCGAGTCCCTGTTGCACAACTTGTCCGGGAATCCAAGCCGTATTACGACGGGGAGTCACATAGTTGAGATCGGCAAAGCTCACGTCAGGATGGTGCACAACGTCTACGAAGCCAACTTTATTCTGCTCCACGCCCAATGCTAAATGTGCATGTAACACATGGTCTTGGATGCGCCGTAAAATTTGGCGATTGCTTTTGACCGAGCTTGCTGCCGATTCATCCATATCTAATAACCCCTTGCTATAATTCCTAATGTTATATTCGATATACTATTATAATGATACTCTCATTTTCATACGAATACTTTACTAAACAAACTTGCAAAATAGTGAGTAAAACTATGAAAATCTATACTCGCACCGGTGATCAAGGTGAAACCAGCCTCTTTTCAGGCGGGCGCGTGCCAAAGCACCACCTTCGCGTCGAGAGCTACGGTACCGTTGACGAACTGAATTCGGTCATTGGATTGGCGCGCGCGCACAAACCATCGCCGCAAACAGACGCCGAACTCGCGCGCCTCCAGCATCAATTGTTTAATTTAGGGGCAGACCTCGCCACGCCGCTCGATGCACCAACGGCGCACGTCGTCCGCATCGATGCCGACGCAGTCACGTGGTTCGAAAAGGCAATTGACCGAATGACAGCAGAACTTCCGGCGCTCACCTACTTTATTCTGCCGGGCGGTTCGCCCGCAGGCGCAGCCCTCCACATCGCGCGCACCGTTTGCCGCCGCGCAGAACGTCTGGTGACGCAGTTGCACGAGGAAGAACCGCTCGCTGAGAACGTGATCCCTTATCTCAACCGTCTATCCGATTATTTATTCACGCTGGCACGCTGGGAAAATCAGCAGGCGGGCATCGCTGAGGAGAAGTGGGCGCGTAAACCTTAAAGCAGCATTGTGGCAAAGAAAAAGGCGACACTCTTATGATGGAGAGGTCGCCTTTTTCTTGTAGAGCAAAGCGTTACGACGATAAGCCTTGAAGCCACAGTTGATTGTTTTCACCTTCGATCACCCATCCGGTGAGTTCATTGCGACGGACACGCCACCACGCTAATCCGTCCGAAGCGAACGGACCATCGAGCACGGTAACTCTCGTCCCTGCCCACAGTTCGCCTAGCACAGTCGTCTCATCGCAAATCCCTGCGTAAACCTTCAGTTGGTCGCCATCACTTGTGACGACTGCCGCACTAGCAACTGCTAAGTGGCTTTGCGGATTTGCGTTGCTTGCCTGAGGATGGTCAATTTCAGTGACATTATTAGCAAGCATGATGAAAACTTGAGGATTGATACCAATTGATTGCGACGCCAAAGCATTGTTTCCCGTCACGGGCGCAGTCAAGTTAGAGAGCTGAATATCTACTAGCGAGGTTCCAATGCCATAGGGATCACATCCTTGCGGTAGCGCGGACTGCGCAGCAACGATGTTGGCTCCCAAGAGCACGATGGATGCTAGAATTAAGAATTGCTTTAGCATGGATTGTTATCTCAGCTTGTCTTCATTAATCAACATTCTATCTCAGCTTTTCGATTTGTGTATAGGACATTACGTTCCCGTTACTTTTTTCCCATATTCTCTAAATAAAAGACCTACAAATTATGCTCGAGGGAAAAATTACGCCAAAAAGTGAACTTCTGCGCCATTTTTAATCTGTAATTCATGTATTTTCATTACAGTTAGCATTAATTGATAGTTGAGATATTTTAAAATCATGAATGAATTGCTCCAAAATGCCTTCAAAAGCTTGGCGCAGGCAGCACATTTACGTTATGTCAACAATGATGAACCCGGCATTACTCGCAAACGTGCTGGGCGCGGATTCACGTATATCGACCCGCAAGGGGAGCGAATCCGCGATAAAGACACGTTAGAAAGAATTAAAGCGATTGTCATTCCGCCTGCATGGACGAACGTTTGGATTTGCGCCGCCGCTAATGGTCACATTCAAGCAACTGGACGTGACGACAAGGGGCGCAAGCAGTATCGCTATCACGAACGCTGGCGCGACGCGCGCGACCAAACCAAGTTCGACCGCATGATCGCCTTTGGGGAAGCACTCCCGACTATCCGCGAGTGTGTGCAAGCCGATTTAAGGAAGCATGGGCTGCCGCGCGAGAAAATCTTGGCGGCGGTCGTCCAGCTTTTAGGCACGACCTTTATCCGTGTTGGCAACGAGGAATACGCCCGCACCAACGACTCGTTCGGGCTGACCACGCTCCACGACGAGCACGTCGGTATTTCCGGCGCAACGATTCATTTTGAGTTTCGGGGCAAAAGTGGCAAAGATCATGCTATCGACCTGCGGGATCGCCGCTTGGCGACCATCGTCAAGCGCAGTCAGGATATACCGGGGCAGCATCTCTTTCAATATAAGGATGAGAACGGCGACTATCATGCTGTTACCTCATCAGACGTGAACGACTACATCCGCGAGATCAGCGGCAAAGATTTCACGGCGAAGGATTTCCGCACGTGGGGCGGCACGACTCTAGCGCTGCTCGAACTCGCGGACTTTGATCCTTGCGAAGATGAGAAGCAGACGCAGAAGAACGTGCGGGCAATGATTAAGGCGGTGTCCAAACAATTGGGCAATACCGCTGCCGTCTGCCGAAAATACTATGTCCACCCCGCCGTCATTGACTGCTATCTGAGCGGCGATTTACCGAACTTCCTCAGCGACAAGAGCGAACATCCCGCAGAAGAAGCAGTGATGGCGCTGCTCAAGTCGTTCTAAATTCGATCACGATTTGCATCTCGCCGTCGCATCCTTGTGAGGCGGGCGTATAATAGCCCGCTTATGCAAATCGGATTAAACGCGCATCTACTCTCCGGTCGAGCGGGCTACCGTACCGCCGGAATACACGGCTACATCGATGGCTTACTGCGTCATCTGCCCGCCGCCGCACCTGCCGATTGGCACTTGACTGCCTACGTGGGTGCGGCGAACGCCATGCAGATCGACGGCGTGATGCTGCGTCAATCACGCATGGATACTGAGTCGCCAGTGCGTCGCATTCTATGGGAACAGGCGGTGCAGCCCTTCGCGCTCAACGGGCTGGACTTGTATCACGCGCTCGCATTCGTCGCGCCGCTGGCACTGCGCATTCCGTCGGTGGTGACGGTCTACGATCTCAGCTTTATGCACTATCCTGAACGCCTGCCCGCTGCCCGCCGCCTGTATTTGCGCTTGTTCACCGGATTGACCTGTCACCGCGCCCGCCGCGTGATCGCTATCTCGCACAGCACCGCCCGCGATCTAACCGAGACGTTGGGCATCCCCGCCGAGAAAATCGACGTTGCCGCACCCGGATGTGATCCGGCGGTCTTTCACCCGCTGCCCGCCGATCAGATCGAGACATTCCGACACAATAATGAACTGCCGGATCGCTTTTGGCTGTTCATCGGCACGCTGGAGCCGCGCAAAAACTTGCCCGTGCTGCTTGAGGCATTCGCCGCGCTCAAAGATCGCCCGCTGCTGATTATCGGCGGCGGCAAAGGTTGGGACTACGAAGCGATCTTCGAGACGGTCGCCCGTTATAAACTCGAAGTCTCGGTGCGTTTCGTCGGGTTTATTCCGTCAGACGACCTGCCGATCTGGTACAATTGCGCGGAAGTGTTCGTCTATCCCTCGGTATTCGAGGGCTTTGGCTTACCTGTGCTCGAAGCGATGGCGTGCGGGACACCTGTAATCACGGCGAATGCGTCGTCGCTGCCCGAAGTCGCCGGAGAAGCCGGAGTCTGCATACCGCCGAACGACGTCAGCGCGTGGATGGCAGCGCTCCAACGCGCATGGAGCGATCAAGCGTGGCGGCAAGCCGCACGCGCGCGTGGAGTCGTCGAAGCCGCCCGCTTTACGTGGGCGCGCACGGCGGAACAAACTATCGAGAGTTATCGTAAGGCAGTCAAATGATGGTCGAAACCCGCGAAGCGGCTTCGGCGCAAGCGCAGGCAAAAATCCGCCGTGATTTCAAAGAACCCCTCTGGCTGATGCCGCTCGTAGACATTCTGCTGGCGTTCGTTGCCTTCGGCTTAGCCTATTTCGTCCGCTACGAACTCCAATTGATTCGCCCCTTGCTTGAGGTCAACCGCGCGCCGTTTGAACCCTACGTCCCCTTCGCGGTCGTCTACTTCATCTGGCTTTATCTCAATTATCGTGGCAGCGGCTTGTACAAAGTCGTGCGCGGACGCACATGGCTCGACGACGTTTCTACCATCACCAACGGCGTCACCAACGCGACCGTCATCCTGCTAGCGATTAGCTTCGTCTTTCAGCCGCTCGTCTTCAGCCGCTTAATGATGATCTACGTCGCCGCCATCACCGTGATCTTGCTGGCGCTGGCGCGCGTCGCACGTCGAATTATCTACGCTCGCCTACGCGAACGTGGCATCGGCATTCAGCGCGTGTTGGTCGTCGGTGGCGGTGACGTCGGACGCTCGGTGCTGCGGACGATGATCGCCCGCCGCGATCAGGGTTATGTGCCTGTCGGTTATCTTGATCACGATCCCGAACAGGCACGGGTCGATTTAGGTCGCGTCAAGGGCTTAGGCGGCATTGAGAACCTCGATGACGTGCTTGAGGAAGAGCAGGTCGATCACGTCGTGATTACGATGCCTTGGGCGTATCACGACCGCATCGTCAAGCTGATTCAGATTTGCCAGCGCGCGGGCATCGAGGTCAGCGTCGTCCCTGACGTATTCCAGTTGAATCTGCGTCAGGTCTTGGTCGAAAACCTCGACGGCATCCCTATTTTGCGCGTCAATGGGCACGTCCCGTTTAAAGCAACCAACCGCCTGTTCAAGCGCATGCTCGACCTCGCGCTGATCCTGCTAGCATCGCCCGTGCTGCTCGTACTCGGCGGCTTGGTCGCGCTGGCGATCCGCCTCGAAGGACAAGGATCAGTCTTCTATACCGCGCCGCGTGTCGGTGAAAACGGGCGCGAGTTCAAGATGATCAAGTTTCGCAGCATGATCCGCGACGCCGACAAGCTGCGCGACGAAGTCATGCGCACGCAGGAAGTTGACCCGCGCCGCCCGAAGATCAAAAACGATCCGCGCATTACCCGCGTTGGGCGTTTCATCCGCACGACCAGCCTCGACGAACTGCCAAATCTCGTCAACGTGCTGATGGGACATATGAGCATCGTCGGCCCGCGCCCGCCAACGCCCGAAGAAGTTGACCTCTACGAGCCGTGGCACATGCAGCGCTTGCAGGTTAAACCGGGGTTAACTGGCTTGTGGCAGATCAGCGGACGCAGCGAAGTCCCTTTCGACGAGATGTGCCTGCTCGACATCTACTACATCGAGAACTGGTCGATGCAAATGGACGCGCAAATCCTGATGCTAACCATCCCGCGCGTGCTGCTCCGTCAGGGCGCATATTGACAGACTGTATACAGTGAACTGACGCGGCGGCGAAGTGCCCCCGCCGAGCAGGATTTTATGCTGGCACTCGCCAAGCCCGTGCTGACGCTGGCAATTCAGCAGTTCGGTTTCTCGCTCCCTACCAACCATAACGTAGAAATCGAAGCGGAATTATCTCTGCGCCCGGTCGGCTTGAATTTGCGACTGCATCAACGACACGTCGCCGTTTAGCCGCAGCGAATCAAAAACGGGACACTTAGGTGTCCCGTTTTTGATTCACATATATAACCTTCAGCGTAGGGCGAAGCCTGCCTCGCCCGCGTAGAGTCTCCCTAACTAGCCTGCTACGGTCGGCTCGACGGTCGCTTCAGCGCCACTGTTGAGCGCGTCCGCTGCCGTGAAATTCAGCACGCCACCGTCATACATAATCTGGAGTTGGCTTCCGTTAATCTGGTAGGTACTTGCCGTGTGCAGCGCGTCAAGATAAGCGCTTTCCTGAACTTGAATCGGCTGCTCGCACGCGATCAACGTCGAGGCGATGTCGCCAATGCTCAGCGAATTATTACTGTACTGGAACGGTCCACTGTAGCTATTGCAGCCCGCGTTGCCGCTGATGCCCGACTGCGCGAACGTCAGTGTCACGGTCGCCCCTTCAACAGTGGGCTGCACAGCGTCAGCGCTGCCATATGAGGTCAACACCCACGTCGCGTTCGCCAACCCACCGAACGTAGGGTCAGTATTGATCACGGTTGCCGTTGCCGAAGGTGTCGTCGCGGGCGCAACCGTCGCCGGAACTGTCACCGCGCCGCCTGTACCCATCGCATTGATGGCAAACGACTGGATGATCGAGTCGAGCGTCGTCAGCGAAGGCGTGAAGTCCTCCGCCGTCGCGCTGTTCAGCGTCGCCACGCTCTGCGCCATGTAAGTGTTGAAATTCGCGTTGAAGTCGTCCATGTTGAAATCCGCCGGAACATCCGCCGGGAATAGGGTCGTATTCAGCGGGAAGTTGGCGGAAACAATCGTATTCCCGTCGCTGCTGACACCCTCAAAGGCGTAGCGGAATTCACTGCCAACCAAAGGCGACACGTCCTGACGATATGCCATCACGTAAGCGACGCCCTGAAAGCTGCCCATATCGATGTAATGCGCTTGGGCGCGAATCACCTGCGCCGCAGGCTGAATCGGTAGGAAGGGCAGATTGTAGTCGCTCGTGTTCGTATCGGTCGTCATGTACTGCGCCAGATCAGGGCGCTGCGCGACCAGCGTTTGCAGAAGCTGTACCTGCTGCTGCGATTGATCATAACCCGTGAAGTTTGCCGCATTGTAAACGCGGACGCCGCCAGCGCCTTCATAGAAGGTCTCTGGCGCGGGAGCATTGTTGTACAGCACGAACTGGGTATGCTGAACTTCAGGCCCACCGGGCTGCTCCAGCATCGGCGGATCACCCGCATACTGGCTGACGCTCACGCTGGTAGCGACCGACGTTGGGAAACTAAAGCTGAAACCATCAAAAGCGACGGTATGCGTTGCAGTGTCCTGCGCCAATACCGGCAGCGCGAATAGCGCGATCACCAGTAGGCAAAGCCAAGATTTGAGTTTCACGGTTGAAATCTCCCTTTTGTGATACCAAACTAATTCAGATTACAGGATAGTTTTCAGCATTTCAACTGACGTTAAGCCTATGCTCACCCACCGGCTTAACGCTGGAATCAAAACGCCGGATCGTCCTATGGACACCTCCGACCCTGTGAAAAACGGATTGCAGAATTTAGCGGTATTTCGCCTCGAACTTGTCGATGCGCTCGATCAACTGCTGCCGCGACTCATTTTCGGGCAGGTATTTTGCGCTTTCTCTCGCTTCCGCGATCATTTCCAACCCCAACGCCGTGTTACCGCCCCGTAATTCGAGCGTCGCGTCAACGAAGCGCATATTCGCCAGCTCATACTCGTTATTAAGCGCCACCCAGCCCGCCCGCGCCCGTTCAATCTCGGCTTTCGCGTCGTCAAAGCGCTCCATGTAGATGTATGTCAGTGCCAACATCGTGTGCGTCATAGCGATATGATGTGGCAAGTTGAGCTTCTCGAAAATGACCATCGCATCATCGAAATAGGTCAGCGCCCACTGGAAATAGTCCTCAATATAATTTCTTACGCCTTCTTCGTAAAGCATATTGGCGTAGTACTTGCCGGAACCTAGATCCTCTGCGTATTTACGCACTTTGTCGAGGTAGCTATCGCCTTGCTTGCCCTGATGACATTCACGGGAAATGATAGCAAGCCGCAGCGCAGCCTCAGCGCAGCCCTTAAGATCGTCGATACTGCCATACCAGCTCATGGCACGCTTAGCGTAGTGTTCGGCGTACAGGAATTCACCTTGATGAATGTAATAGCCCGAACAAAATTCGTAGAGTTTCGCGGCAAGGTCATTCAAACCATCATTCTCCGCTTGCTTTGCTGTTTCGCTCATCTGCTCAAATAGGGAGCTTGGCAGCGTCACATTGTGGTTGTAGCCGAATACCTCGATCAAGTCGATATAGGCTTGCAGCAGCCGTTGAAGTCGCGCCGTTGTCGTTGATCGAATCGCCCCATAAGCGCCTGCGAGTTCGCTGACGTTGAGGACAACGTCGCGGAATTGCGTCTGAAACAGATTGCTTTTCGGGTAATCGATTTCTTTCATGACATCGGCAATACGTTTTGCCAGCGTCTCGTTTGTGTGATCCCGCAAAATCTGCGCCATCACTTCCACGATAGCGTTGACGGTATCGTTGTAGAGCGGCGAAAGCTGCAAAGCCTGAGCGAGCGCCTTGCCGACAAAATCGCGCTTCTCCGCAATCCATGCTGGATCACAGGCAAGGTCGGTGATCTCTATCAGATCATCGTAAATATGTTGATGCTCAGGGTGTGCTTTGAGGAAATCGTCTCGATGCATATCGTTCTTCTCGCAGCTCATTAAGCGATAGACGACGTGAGCGTGAAAACGCCACTGTCGGGAGACGTGCGGCGGAATGCGCGCAAGGAGTCGATTAGAGTGGAAAGGCGCGTCAATTTCATGATTTGGTTTGAAGCGTGTGGCACTTTTGCGGGCGGCGAATCACAATCCCACCAGCGCTAATCTTACAGGTTATCAGTATAACCCTATAACATCATATATGTAATTTAAATAACAGGAAGTATAATAGGCGAACTACGTCCTCCCAACCAACTACAATACACGCCACAGATGAATGATACATGAGAATATAAAGGGGATTTCAAGGAATTTGCGGAAATTTACAAATTATTCATAGTTGTAACGTATGACTGGGGAAATAGATCAGGAACAGCGACGACAAAACCGCCGCTGTTCGTGACATACATGCTTAACTCGCAGGTTCAAACCGCTTGATCACGCCTCGACCAATGTCGATCACGTACAGTTCGCCCGCTTCATCTTGCCCGAACGAGCTAATCTGATTGCCGCTGTTCCGCATAAAAAAGTCGCTCTGCCACTCGCCAGAGTCGTCACGGTAGGCGTACCAGATGTTGCCCGTGCCGTAGTCGCCATAGAAATAGACGCCATCAAGCTGGGGCAGCATCGACCCGCGATAAACGAAGCCGCCGCTGATCGATATACCGCTGCCGTCTTGGTGCGAATATTCGGCAATTGGCAGCACCATATCCGCCGGAGCAGGCGCGCCGCTGTAAGCATGTGTCGCCTCGTAAGCGTTCCACCCGTAATTCTCGCCGCCGGTGCTGTCTGCGGGCTGGAAATCAACTTCTTCCCATTGATCCTGCCCCACGTCACCAATGTAGAAATCACCCGTTGCCATGTCGAAACCGAAGCGCCACGGGTTACGCACACCATACGCCCAGATTTCCGGCTTAGCGTTGGCATCACCCACGAACGGATTATCGTCAGGGACAATATAGCCGTCAGCACTGACATCGATGCGCAGGATCGAGCCGAGCCACGTGGTGAGGTTCTGCCCGTTGCCCTGCGGGTCGCCCGCCGAGCCGCCATCACCGAATCCAATGTACAAATAGCCATCAGCGCCGAAGGCAAGCTGTCCGCCGTTGTGGTTGGCATAGGGCTGCTGCTGTGTCAACAGGATCGTCGCGCTGTCGGCATCAGCAGCATCGGCATCATCTGCCGAAACCTGATAACTAGCGACAACGGTATTAGCGCTGATGTCGGTATAGTCGATGTAGAACACGCCGTTGTCGGCATAATCAGGATCGAACGCCAAGCCGAGCAAGCCGCGCTCGCTGTAGCCAGCGTTGAAGACCTCAGGGCTGATCAGGTTTGACACGTCGAGGAAGGGTGTCTCCGAGGTCGTGCCATCCTTCAAAATCCAGATTTTCCCCGACTGCGTGACGACGAACAACCGTCCCGACTCATCTCCCGCGTTGGTCATATACAGCGGACGGTCGAAGCCGCTAGCGACCGGCACGAGTTGAATGCCGGCTGTATCAGGCGGTGCGCTGCGCCCCATTTCGGGTGTTGCATCTTGCGCTTGAAGCACTCCTGCCGCCAAGCAAACGAACACGAGCGCGATCAATCTCAATTTAACCATCGTGACCTCTACCAACATTTACGATACTTAGGCGCGGCGTTGAACGCCTTAAGTTGTTATTCTACCGCATTTCTGGACCAGCGATTCCAATCACTAGAGCGTCAGGGTTCAGATAGTGCTTCGCTGCGTTCAGTAAATCGTCGCGCGTTAAGCCGTAGATCGTGTCCTTATAGCCCAGCAGATAATCCAGACCGAGGCTGTAGGTTTCAATGTTGCGAATGGTGTAGGCAATACCTTCGTTGCTCTCCAGTTGCAGCGGCAGATGTCCAACGAAGTAGGCTTGATTATCCGCTAAATCGCCTTCGTCGATCAGTTCACTCACGAGTCGCCGCACTTCATCGCGAATACGCTCGATTGCCAGCTCGACGTTCGACGGGTTGACTCCCGCGACCACGCTCCACGGCCCCGCGCCGAAACCGCCATCCACTTGACTGTAAGCGTAATACGCCAAGCCTAGTTCTTCACGCACGCTCTTGCCGATGCGTCCCATCATCCCGAACTGCCCTAGCACGCTGTTGATCAACGTCGCGGCGTGATAATCGGGGCTGAAACGCGACGGACCCGGCAGACCCAGCACAATATCGGACTGTGTCTTTCCCGGCAGCGAGATCACTTCGCGCCGTTCAGCGATGATCGGCGGAACCTCAGGAATCGTGAGTAATTCAGGCTGGTCAGAATTCGTCCAATCAGCAAAGCGTGATCGCACGATCTCGACCGCGTCCGCCGCCTTCACCGCCCCGACGATCACGAAGATCATCCCTTTCGGTCCATAATGCTTGGCATGGAACGCCTTGAGATCGGCGACCGTCAGATTGGCGACCGACTGCGGCGTGCCGCGCGTGCTGTAATGATACGGGTGGTTGCTGGGGTACAGCACTTCGTGAAAGGCGCGGCTGGCGCGGTAGCGTGTATCTTGCGACCTAATATGCAGCCCTGTCAGGAGTTCACCACGATACCGCTCGACCTGCTCCGGCGGGAAGGTCGGATTGAGCAGCACGTCCGCCAGCACATCGATCAGCGTAGGCAGATCTTCCGCCAACGATTTCCCCGAAAAGCCGCTCGTGTTCACGCCCGCGTTGACGTCAACGTCCGCGCCGATGCTTTCGAGCGCTTCGTTGATGGCATCGAAATCGCGCTGCTTCGCGCCGCGCATCAACGCCGATGCTGTCAGCGCCGCCAACCCGTTTTGCTCAGCCGCTTCGTAAATGCTGCCCGCCTGAATCGACCCAGCGATCACGACCGATTGCGCGTCGAACTTTTCGTACACCAGCACGACGATGCCGTTTTCCAGCACCACGCGCGTAACATTCTGCGAACTCGGTAATGAACTGCCACTCATGCGTATTCCTCCATGTCTTCGGCTTCGTCGATTTCGCCTTCAGACCCGGTCGGGATGAAATAACCGACCGTCCGGTTCTGCGGGCGGAGATAGCGCGCGGCGGCGGCTTTCACGTCGTCGAGCGTCACCGCTTCGAGGTTATCCACGTAGTTTTCGAACCACGTATAGCTGGTCACGTTTTCGGTGAACGCCAGCCAGAATGCCTGCATCGTCACCCGCTCGCTGCTGTAGGCGAACAACGCCCGCGCCTGCTTCTTCGCGCGGATCAGTTCCGCTTCGGTCACGTCACCCTTGCGCAGTCGGTCGATCTCACGGTTGAGCGCCGCTACGACGTCCTCTGGCGTTTTGCCGTCGCGCACGACCACGTTGATCGTGTACATGAACGGGTCAATCGTTTGCGCCATGCTGCCGTCCACGGATGCGGCGAGTTCGGTTTCGACCAGCGCTTTGTACAAGCGGCAGGTCTTGTTGTCGATACTGCCGCCGCCCATGCCGTCAGGACCGCATAGCAGGCTGTTGATCAATTCGAGCTTGAACCAATCGGGATCAATCGCCGCCGGAACGTGATAGGCAGCCTGAATGAACGGCGTCGCGCCGGGGCGTTCGACGCGCACGCGCCGCTCGCCCATCTGCTCCGGTTCAGGACGCATGAACAGGGGCGCAGCTTCCGCCGCCGGAATCGACTCGTATAGTTCCTTGATTCGCGCCAGCAGTTCGGCGCTGTCGAAATCGCCCACCGCCACCGCCACCGCGTTGTTCGGCGCGTAGTGCTGTGCATAGTGACCGTAGAGGTCATCGCGCGTCATCGTGTGCAGATCGGTCATGTCGCCAATGATTTCGTGATGGTAACCATGCACGCGGAACGCCGCTGCCTGTACTTCCTCACCGAGCCAGAACATCGGTGAATTCTCCGACCCCTGCCGCTCCGAAATGATCACCGTCCGCTCGGACTCGACTTCTTCAGGGTCGAACTTGGCGTTGACCATCCGGTCAGCTTCCAAGCGCAGCGCCAGATCGATTTCGCTGGCGGGCAGCGTCTCATAGTATGCGGTGTAATCGAGCGAGGTCTGTGCGTTCCACGCGCCGCCTACCCGATCAATCGCTTTGTCGAGCGTTCCCGCCGGGAAGGTATCCGTTCCCTTGAACATCATGTGCTCGACCCAGTGCGAAATGCCGGTCGTGCCCGTGCGCTCATTACGGCTGCCAATGCGATAAAGCACCCACCAGCTAATGATGGGTGCGCTGTGGACTTCTTTCAGCAAGACGACCATGCCGTTGCTGAGGACGTGTCGCGTAACGCTGCTCACGGCTGCTCCTTGTAAAAAATTTAAACGTGTTTCGATTGTAGCTGAGTTTTCTGAAAGCGGGGTGAAAAGCGGCACAACTTCAAAGACAAATCATACACTGACCGGCACGTAAAAACAGAGGGCGCACCCGCCTTTGATCAGACACGAGTGCGCCCCCTTATAGACAGTTAAGGCGATTTAGGTGTGCCTAGTGACCTTTAGGTTCGCAGCGTTCGGCATCCCACAGGCACATATTGTCAGGCGACAGGACACAGTGCTCTACCGGGCCACCGCAGGTTTTACAGCTTCCGCAGTCACCCCACACGCCGTTGTTAATCGGTGAAGGTGTCGAAATCGGCAGCGGCGTTGAGAGCGGCGGCGCGACGTAGGGGTTTCGCACCGTGATCGGAATTTCGATCTGGTAGGTCGCGTCGAGGTAGTCCCACAGCACGCGGCAGGTTTGCTCGCCGACGGTGGGGTTCGCACAGCCAATGAACCGTCCGCGACGGTCGAGTGTAGGCGGGTTCGGGTCGCTGGGGATCAACTGGAACTGCTGCCACGGAAAATCACTTGGGATCGTCAACGCGACCCACAAGATATCATTGCTCGGCACGTGCAGCAGCGGGATCACCGTTGCGCAATCATCACCCGGAACCAGAATCGGAACACCCGCAAATGCGATCACCACCTCCGGCGTGGCTTCGACCGTTGCGGCGGGCGTGGCAGCGGTCTGCACAGCCGCTCGCGGCGTGTTCGTGACCATTGCAATTAGTCCCGAAGCACTCGTTTCAGGCGTGGGCTGCACGAAATTTGTTGCTTCCTGTGGAGCGGCAGAGGCGTTCGCAATCACCATGCTGCACGTTTGATTGTCAATTGTCATGAGCAGCGGCGGTTCGGAATTATTCTGCCCGAAAGCGAGCAACACCGACGCCATCATAACGATTAAGGCAAGAAAAAGAACAATTCGACGCATCAAGCGACTCCATCCATTGAGCAAGGTCGTCAAGTCACGCCCGATTTTGCTCGATAAGCTGAAAAAAAGGTAGGCTCGCTTCCATGTCTGTAGTCATGTCCATCTCCAGCGTGATCGACGGCGGCTGAGGCAGCGCGCGAAGCTGTGGCAGCAAATCGGCGTAGTCGAGCACGCCGCCGCTTAGCCCACCGTGAATGTCGAGCACACCGTTGTTGTTGTTGGCGTGAATGTGAACGAGGTACGACCGTAGGCTTTCCAGCCATGTTGCAAACGGCACGTCAGAGTAGAGGTGCGCGTGTCCCACGTCGAGACAAGCGCGCAAGTTCGGGTGATCAATCGCCTTAAGCACATCGCCGATGATGTCGGGGTCGAATTCCCACATATTTTCGACGGCGACCATCACGTCAAGCTCCGCCGCATATTCGGCAATCTCTGACCAGAACTTGATGTTGCGCTGCTGCCAACCCGTGCGGTAATCGTCCGTGTGAATCGCGGCGATGAAGTTCGCGTGCAGGACGACGATCTTCGCGCTCAGTTCGTGGGCGATGCGGATCGCGTGGCGGAAGCGTCCCTTGCAGACAGCATTAATCTGCCCATCAGGGCTGCCCGATGCCATGTCCATGAACGGACCGTGCATCGTGATCAATCCCGGCACCGGTTGGAGCAGCTGTTGATAGCGTTGAAGCACGCTTCGCCAGTCGCTATCGAGCGTATTTGCGTAAGCGAACGCCATCACCTCGATGCCCAAGCCATGCTGCACAGCGAGTTCAACGCAGGTTTCGATATTTTTGGGACTTGAGCTTAACAGCACTCGGTCGTTCACGAGAGCCTCGATTTTGGTTAAATCCCCGTGCTTCACAGTCTACACCCGATTAATTTGCTACGACAACACTTATCCTAGACAACGGGCTGACGCTTGTCTTCAATCACGCGCACCGCATTAGCGATCACGCTCATGCCCTCGTCGATCTGCTCGTCTGTGATGTTGAGCGGCGGCAAGAAGCGAATGCAGTTGCTATACAGTCCCGCGCGAATGGCGATCACGCCGCGTCGAAGTGACTCATTGATGATGTCGAGCGTCTGCGCCGGGGCGGGCTGCTTGCTCAACGGATTGCTGACGAGTTCACATAGCAGCATCGGACCCAAGCCGCGCACGTTATCCACCAGCGTCGATTCGCGGTCAAGCGTGACTAAATGCTGGCGCAGCCGCGTTCCGACCGCGTTCGCGCGCTCCAAGAATTCCGGCTCGCGGATCATCTTGATCGTCTCGATAGCGGCGACGCAGGCAAGCGGATTGCCGCTGTACGTCCCGCCCAGTCCGCCCGGATGCGGCGCGTCCATGATCTCGGCACGCCCCGTCACCGCCGAGAGCGGCATTCCAGCGGCAATCGACTTCGCCGTCGCGATCAGGTCAGGCACAATGCCGTAATGCTCGACGGCGAACATCTTGCCCGTCCGCCCGAAACCACACTGCACCTCGTCGCTGATCATGACGATGCCGTATTCCGTGCAAATGTCGCGGATGCGCTGCAAAAAGCGCTGCGGCACGGGGATGAAACCGCCCTCGCCCTGCACCGTCTCGACCACAATCGCCGCGACCGCACTTGGATCAACCTGCGCGATCAAGGCGTTATCCAGCCGTGCGATGCAGTCGTCGAGATAGTCCTGCTCGCTCATACCGATGGGACGGCGATACATATTGGGGAACGGCAGGCGGTAGACTTCCGGCGCGAACGGACCAAATCCCTTCTTGAACAAGCCATACTTGCTCGTCATCGAAAGCGTGAGGTTCGTCCGTCCATGATACGCGCCCTCGAAGACGATGATCGCGGCGCGTCCGGTCGAGGCGCGCGCGATATTGACGGCAGTCTCAATCGCTTCTGCGCCGCTGTTCATGAAAACAGTTTTCTTGGCGAAGTCTCCCGGCGTGATTTCATTCATCAGTTCCGCTGCTTCGACGTAGGGTTCATAGGTGCCAACAATCGCGCACAGATGGATCAGCTTTTCCGCCTGATCCTTAATCGCATTGACGACATTTGGCGGACAGTGACCGACCGCCAGCACGCCGATTCCGCCAGCGAAGTCGAGCAGCGTATTGCCGTCGGCGTCGGTGAC
>JBBSNT010000052.1:0-16087 GCA_038260485.1 Aggregatilineales bacterium
CGCATGGCGTTCGGCGCGATGCGCGAAATTCAGTCGCAGGGCTTAACCGTCGGGCAAGATGTTGCCGTCATCGGCTTCGACGACGTGCCGCTCGCCCGCTACAGCCATCCCGCCCTAACTACCATCCAGCAGCCCGTCCAAGAGATCGGTCACTTGCTATTTAAACTGCTGCAAGCAGTTATCCTCAGTCAACCCACAGAGGCGCTCAGCGGGCGGCTTATCGAGCCGACGCTCCAAATTCGTCAAACGACGCAGCCTCTGGTTTAAAACGTGCTGCCTTATTGAAGCGGTTCAATTAGAAAGGAGTAGACGTTATTCAGAGCGCCAAGCACACATAAACATGCAACGATTCGTCGAAATAGTCTATTTACAGGAGATTTAACCCATGAAGCGTTTACGCACTTTGATCTTTGCTATCGCCAGCATGGCGTGCGCCGTGCTGATCGGGGCAGCGCCTATCGACGCTCAAGATCAGGTCACCATCACTTTCTGGCACACCTACAGCGAAACATCGCCCGAAAACGACACGCTGGTCAACACGCTGATACCGATGTTCGAAGCGGAACATCCGAATATCCATGTCGAATCCGCACCCTACCCTTACGATGATTTCCGTCAGGCGCTGCTGACCGCTGCCGCTGCGGGCGAAGGTCCCGACCTCGTCCGTTTGGACATCATCTGGTCGCCGGAATTCGCGGCGCAGGGCTTCCTGACCAACCTCAGCGATACCATGCCCGACTTCCAGACCTTCGCTGACGCCGACTTCCCCGGGCCGCTCTCGACCAATGTCTACGACGGCGCGTACTACGGGCTGCCGCTCGATACTAACACGCGCGTCTTCATCTACAACCCCGCGCTCTACGCTGAAGCAGGCATCGACGCCCCGCCGGAGACGATTGACGACCTGCGCGCCCAATGCGATAAAGTCGCGGCGCTTGGCAGCGACCACTTCCTGTTCAGCGATAACGGCACGGGCGGCTGGAACTTGCTGCCGTGGATTTGGAGCTTCGGCGGCGACATCACCAGCCCTGACTTCACCACCGCTGACGGCTACGTCAACGGCGAGCAGTCGGTCGCGGCAATCCAGTTCCTGCACGATATGATCGCCGATGGCTGCTTCTCGGACGGCTACTTGGGCAGCGGCATTGATACGTGGGCAGGCTATTTCGGCGGCACCATCGCCTCGATGCTTGAAGGTCCTTGGCTCTACCCCACCGCCGACAGCCAGTACCCCGATTTCGAACTCAGCGCGACGCTCATGCCTGCCGGTGACGGCGGTCACGTCTCGGTCGTCGGTGGCGAAAACGTCGTTATCTTCGCCAATAGCGCTCACCCCGAAGAAGCAATGGAGTTCCTGCGCTTCACTCAAAGCGCAGACTATCAGTTGGCGATGTCGAAGGTTGGGCAGCTCACGGTGCTCAGCAGCCTGCTCGACGACCCTTACTTCACCGATCACCCGTATTACGGCACGTTCTTGGAGCAGTTGCAGACGGCAAAGGCACGCACGCCCGTCCCCAACTACAACGAGATCGAAAGCACGCTCAGCGATGCAGCACAACTCGCTCTGCGCGGTGACATGACGGCGCAAGAAGCAATGGACGCTGCCGCCGAAGAAATCGACGCGCTGCTGGCGCAGAATCAATCGTAAGCCATCATAGAGAAGGCAGGGTGCAGGCGATCACAGTCAGCATCCTGCTCTACCCAAAAAACTCACCGCTTGCAGTGACACAGCCCGCTTGTGCCACTAACATCCTCCGAAATTATGAGGAGGCAAAGTGTCCGCCATGAATACACCTGCAACCTACTCGCGGTCAACCGCCGAACCCGCCACGCGGTCGGCGCGCAAGACGCGCGCCAAAACCTACTATCGCTGGTACGTGCCCTATTTGTTTCTGCTGCCGGGGCTGGCGCTCTATCTGCTCTGGTCGGTCTATCCGCTCTTTTACCAGCTTTACATTAGCTTCTTCAACTGGAAGATCGCGCCAGGTCAGGTCAGCCAATTCGTCGGCTTTGCCAATTATCAAGCCGCCTTTGTCGATAAAACCTTCTGGCTGGCGATGCGCAACACGGTCGTCTACGCGCTCGTCACCGTAGCCGGGCAGATGATCGTCGGTTTGGCACTGGCGGTGCTGGTCCATCGAGTCGTGATCGGCAAGCGCGTTTTTCGCACGATTTACTATCTGCCCGTCGTCACGTCATGGATCGTCGTCAGCTTCCTGTTCCTCTATCTGTTCAGCCCCGGCGAATCCGGCTTGATCAACTTCGTCTTGATGAAGCTCGGCGTCCTTCAGCAGCCGATCTCGTGGATGGCGAACGGCGACACCGCGTGGATTGCGATTTACAGTCTCGGCATCTGGAAAGGCATGGGCTGGGCGATGATCATCTTCCTCGCCGCGCTGCAAGGCATCCCCACCGAGTTGTACGAGGCTGCCGCCATCGACGGCGCGACCGAATGGCAGCGTTTCCGCAAGCTCACGCTGCCGCTGATCCAGCGCACGACCCTGTTCATCCTCGTCGCGCTCATGATCGGCGGCTTTCAGGTCTTCCTCTCGGTGCTAATCATCACGGGCGGCGGGCCCTTGCACCGCACTGAGGTCGCGTTGACCTACATGTTCGACCAAGCCTTCGGCAACCTGAACTTTGGCTACGGCGCGGCGCTCAGCTACATCTTGGCAGGCGTGATCGTGCTGGTCAGCGTGATTCAACTGCGCGTGTTCCGCCAGCGCGATAATGAAGTGGAGTATTAGCCATGCTTTCGACCACGCGCAGCCAACAGCGGCTGTTCAACCTGATCATCGTTGCGGTGCTTTGCCTCGGCGTCGTCATCGCAATCACACCGCTGCTCTACATGGTTTCGACCGCTTTCAAAGGCTCGGCATACGTGCAGGAAGTCCCGCTGCGCTTCATTCCCCAAAACCCGACGCTGGAGAACTTCCAAACGGCTTTTGCCAGCCGCAATTTCACCCGCGCGCTGCTCAACAGCACGATTGTCGCCCTCTCCACCACCGTGATCGTGACCGTGCTCGCCTCGATGATGGCATACAGCTTCGCCCGCTTCGAATTTCGCGGCAAAAAGGTGCTGTTCGGCATGCTGCTGGCGATGTTAATGATCCCCGGCGTCGTCCTGCTGATCCCACAGTTCATCTTGGCGAAAAACTTGGGGCTGCTCAACCGCTTATTCGGCTTAATCCTCGTCTACAGCGCCGGACCACTCGCCTTCAACACTTTCCTGCTGCGCGGCTTCTTTGAAAACCTGCCCCGTGAAATCGAGGAGTCCGCCGTCATCGACGGCGCGAACTCGCTGACGATCTTCCTGCGCGTCATGCTGCCGCTGGCAACGCCCGCTGTCAGCACCGTCGCCGTCTTTAGCTTTCTCGGCTCGTGGGATGAATACATCCTCGCCCTCAACTTCCTGACCGACCAGAACTTGCGCACGCTGCCGGTGGCAATCGCCAATTTTCGCGGCACGCACGCCACCAACTGGGGCTTGGTCTTCGCCGGGTCGCTGACCGCCGTCATCCCGACGGTGCTGTTGTTCATCTTCTTCCAACGCTACTTCGTTCAAGGCTTGACGACGGGCGGGGTGCGCGGGTGAAACGCGCGCTGCTCCTGTTGGTCACTATCGTTCTGTTGAAAGGGGCTTTCGTGTACGCAGTCCAAACGAAAACGACCGTCGCGGTGATACCCGACAAAAGCTTTTACCACCCCGGCGAAGCCGTGACACTGAGCGTGCAGATGTCAACCGGTGAAGACGCCAGCGCAGCCACGCGGGTCGAGGCGCGCATCACTTGCCTGACCACAACCATTACCACGCTGACCGCGCCGCTGACTGACGGTCAAGCCGAACTGATGTGGCAACCGCCTATCAGCGCACCACGCGGCTATGGGCTTGACCTGACCGCCTATGACGCCAATGACGCCGTCGTCGCTTCAGGCTCAACCGCCTTCGACGTGCTGGATCGCTGGATACAAGCGCCGCGCTACGGCTTCTTCAGCGACTTCACGCCCGCCCGCGCCGGTGACGCCGAAACGCTGAATTGGCTGCTGCGCCATCACATCAACGGCTTGCAGTTCTACGACTGGCAGTATCGCTGGGAAGACCTGCTGCCCGACGACGACGAGGCGACAGCCGATGGCATGGGGCGTCCAATTTCGATGGCGACCACCACCCACCTAATCGACCTGATCCACAGCGGCAATATCGCTGCCATGCCTTACACCGCCATTTACGGCGCGTCGATGCCCTTCTACGAGCAGCACAAAGATTGGGCGCTCGTCGGCGCGGATGGCGTACTCTTTACGCTTGGCGGCTTTATCGCCATCCTCGATCCGTCGCCCGGTTCGGCGTGGAATCAACACCTGCTGGCGGAATTTGCTGATGTACTCGACCACTCGAATTTCGACGGTATCCACATCGACCAGTACGGTTCACCCAAGCGCGGCTTCGATCAAGCGGGCGATCCCGTCGATCTCGCTGAAGTGTTCCCACAGTTCATCGACCAGAGCGCCGCCATCGTGCAGGACAAGCGCGGAGACGACGGCGTGACGATTTTCAACCTTGTCGGCAATTGGCCCGTCGAAACCGTCGCGCCTTCCGACGAAGACGCCGTTTACCTTGAAGTCTGGCCCCCCTACAACGACTATCTCGACCTCAACCGCATCATCGTCAACGCCGAGCATTGGGGCGGCGGCAAACCCGTGATCATCGCCGCCTACATTCCGCCCGCTCAGGCGATCAACTGGCGCTTAGCGAACGCGGTCGTCTTTGCCAGCGGTGCGACTTACATCGAAACGGGCGAACCGCACAAGCTGCTCGCCGAAGCCTACTTTCCAAACTACGGCACGCTCAACCCCGCTGACGAGCCGCTCTTAGAGCGCTACTACGATTTCATCGTCCGCTATGAGAACGTGCTTTCGCTCGATACAACTGCCGCCGCCAATGACCGCGTCCGCACCGTCGGCATCGTCGCCAACGATGGCAGTGACGTCCGTACCAACGGCATCCGCTCCAACGATCGCGTTGTCCCGATTGTCCGCGCTGGCGCGACCTTCGAAACTTACAGCCTGCTCAATTTTGTCGGCATCGACGCTTCAGAATGGAACGCGCCGACCACCGTCCCGCCGTCGCCATTCGACAATCTCGCCGTCAGCATCAGCGTGAGCCGCCCCGTCCGTCAGGTTTGGACAGCCTCGCCCGATGCTAACGCGACCATGCCCGCCCAATCCCTACCCTTTACCGTAACAGACGGCGTACTCAGCCTCACCCTGCCGCACCTCGATACGTGGAGCATGATCGTCGTGGAGTATGTCGAATGAACGCCGAACAAATCGGTCTACGCAATCGCCTTTACGCCCGCAGCCAGCAGGTCATCCTCGAAAATCAGCAGACAGGCGGCGGTTATCTCGCCTGCCCGCACATGCCCGATTACCGATTCTCGTGGTTTCGGGACGGCGCGTTCATCGCCTACGCCTTCACCCTCGACGGGCAGAACGCCCCCATCGGGCATCCGAGCGGCATCGCCGCCCAGTGGGACAGCGCCATGCGTTTCCATGATTGGTGTGCCCGCATGATCAATGCCCGCGCTGAAGCCCTCGAACGTTCCATCGAGCGCGCGGCGCGTAGCGAGCCTGTCGTCCTCGTCGATACGCTCAACGCGCGCTACACCGCCGAAGGCGAAGCCGGACCTGCTGAATGGCCCGAATTCCAATTGGATGGACCCGCGATCTGGCTCTGGTCACTGGCGAAGTACGTCGAGGTCGGTCGCCTGCGCCCGCTGCCGCTCAACTGGATCAACGCGGTCGATCTCGTAGCGCGTTATCTCGCGGTGGTCTGGCAGACGCCCTGTAACGATTGTTGGGAGGAACGCGGCGAAGACGTTCACGTCAGTACTCTGGCGGCGATCTACGCCGGACTCGGCGCGGCGCAAGTCCTCGTCCCGTCGCTCGACATGAGCGTGACTCGTCAGGCGATCAAAGACCTGATTATGGCGCAGGGGTTGACCCCTAACGGCGAACTGGCGAAATCGTTAGGACGCGATGGAGTCGATGCCAATCTGCTGCTCGCCGCACTGCCCGACTACGGCTTACTCGCCCCCAACGACCCGTTGATGCTGCACACCGTCGAGCGCATCGAGCGCGATCTCGTTGCCGACGGTCACGGCGTCCATCGTCATGTCGAGGACACCTACTACGGCGGCGGCGCGTGGGTGCTGCTGGGGCTGTGGCTGGCGTGGTATTATCAGCAAATCGGATGGGAAGACCGCGCGCAGGCGTTGATCGCGTGGGCAGAATCCCACGCCGACGCCGTAGGCAGCCTGCCCGAACAGGTCAAAGATGCCATGTTCGCCCCCGATTTCTACGATCAGTGGGTCGAGATTCGCGGCGAAATCGCCAATCCCCTCCTCTGGACGCACGCAGCCTACCTGCTCGTCCAGCAGCCGCACTAATCTCAAGCGCATCCGTGTAGGGGCGTTATAGATAACGCCCCGCTGGCTCACAAAGCACGCTCAACGTCGAACCTTCCAAGCGAAACTGACGTGCTTGCTCCCATCCCTGAAGTCGGGAACGCAACCACACGTTGCGCGGGGTCGGGGTGAGATGTACTTGCTCATCAAATAAACGTAGGGTAACCTACGCTCGCCCCCATTTCTTATAGGCGTCTTGGAACGTCATGCCCGCCGCAACATCGTCGCGCATCCCCTGTTCTTCGGCTTCCAGTTTCTCCGCCTTGACCAGCGCTTCCATCGCCACTGCTTCCGGCACAGAGATCACGCCGTCCATCCCGCCAATGATCCAGTCTCCCGGCTTGACGCGCACGCGGCTCGTCAGCGTCCCCGGCATCCCGATATTGACGTTGATGTCGGCAATACGCCAGCGCTGCGATGACTCAATCGGCGACGTGCCGCGCGCGAACGGCGTGTAGTCGGGGATGATTTCTAGCCCACGCCAGTCACGGATAAACGAGTCGAGCACGATCCCGCGTGCGCCCTTCTGCTGAAGCGCCCAACTGGTCATCTCGCCGAACTTGCCCGCATGCGCCTCGCCGCCGCACTCGACGACGACGACACTGCCGGGATAGACCATATCGACCAAGCGCTGAAAATAATCGCCGCCCCACTCGTCACCCTCGCCGCGCGGCACAGGGTACGAACTGCCCAGCACCGTGATCGCCTTGCCCACGATATGCCGATGCGGAAACAGCGGTCGAATCCCTAGGTCGATACACTGGTTGCCATAACCCATGTGATCGAGCGTATCGTACAAGTTAGCGACGCGAATCTTGTCCCAGCGCGCTTGCAGTTCCATCACTGACGGATTCTGTTCAGACATTGTCTCATCTTCCGTATAGACTCAAATTCTAGATTCGGTGTTGCCAAGCTCCGCCGCGGGTGTAAACCCTCGGCGATGCCCATACATCGCCCACTGAAGGGGCGACTCAAACTGAGAACCGCCCTTGCGACCCCTTCAGTGGGTCGCGGTTTTAGCGAGCGAGGGGTTTAAACCCCTCGCGGCGCACCTAACGGTTCATCACCTTAATCGAAATAAGTATCGTCGCCCCACAACAGCGACTTCGCCACATCGTCGTTCAGTTCCACGCCGATGCCCGGACGTTCCGAGACGGTCATGAACCCGTTCTCGATGAACGGCTTATCGCCTTCGCACAGGTCGTTCCACCACGGGATATTGAGCGCGTGTAGTTCCAGCACGAGAAAGTTCGGCACAGACGCCATCACGTGACAGGCTGCCATCATCCCCAATGGCGACGAAACGTTGTGCGGCGCAATCGGGATGTAGTGCGCGTCCGCCATGTCCGCGATCCGCTTTGCTTCAGCGATCCCGCCCGCCTTAGCGAGGTCAGGCATGATCACGTCGGTCGCTTTAGCGGCGAACAGTTCGAGGAACCCGAAGCGCGTGTATTGGTTCTCGCCCGTGCAGATCACGGTACTGCTCGACGCCTTGACCTGCGCCAGCGCCGAAATATTTTCACAAGGCACAGGTTCTTCCAGCCACATCAGGCGCAGCGGCTCGACCGCCTTCGCCAGCGTGATCGCCGACGGCAGGTCGAACTGCCCGTGACAGTCAATCGCGAGGTCGATCTCGTAGCCAATCGCCCCGCGAATGCCCTCGATCAAGCCGATGATGTGCGTCATTTCCTTCGCGCCGACCGTCCAGTTATACGGGTCGAGCTTGCCCGTCCCCGTGTTATCGACGTCGAACTTGACTGCGCTAAACCCCTGCTCGATCACTGCCAGCGCTTTTTCGGCATACGCCTGTGCATCGTCTTCTTCCCCCGCGTGACAGTCCGCGTACAGCCGAATCTTGTCGCGGAACTTGCCGCCCAGCAGTTTATAGACCGGGATGCCCAACGTCTTACCGACGATGTCGTACAGCGCGTTATCGATCCCCGTCAGCGCGAAGATCAGCGGCGCGTGCGATGATCCGCCGTAACGCCCCACACGCCGCAGTTTTTCGTAGAGTAAGTTGATGTTGAACGGGTCTTCGCCGATCATATGCTCGCGCATTGCCAGCAGCGCCGACTTGACCGCGAAGCCCGAATAACCGGGACCGCCAGAGTTGCATTCTCCCGTCCCGACGATCCCTTCGTCCGTGTAAATTCGCACGAACGTCCACACGCTGCCGCCGCTGTGCATCTCTTGCCGCCCGATCACACAGGCTTGTACATCCGTGATTTTCATGTTTCGTCTTTCCCGGTTGCGTTCTAAAAGCAAGTATCGCTAAATCGCCATAGACGTCAAGCATATGGCTGCCCAACACATGTCAAATGGTAGCCTGCTGAAGCAGGCTTGGTTTCTTAGCCGGAGGCTTTGAGCCTCCGGCGCTGCGTTTACGCCTACCCCTTCACACTGCCCGCCGTCAACCCCTCGACGAGGAAGCGCTGCGCGAAGATGTACACGCACACCACCGGCACCGCCATCATCAGCGACGCCGCCATCAACTGTCCCCAAGGGTAGATGTCGCCAAACACCAGTAGTTGCAGACCAACCGGCAGCGTCTTGAGGCTGTCGCTCGTGATGAATACGAACGCGAACAGGAACTCGTTCCACGCATTAGTGAAGGCGAACAGCGTCACCGAGAGCAGCGCCGGAGCAGCCAGCGGCAGCGTGATCCGCCAGAAGGCGGTGAAGCGGCTCGCACCGTCGATGAATGCCGCTTCTTCAAGCTCCACCGGAATCGAGCGGAAGTAACCGAGCAAGACCCATGTCGCAAACGGCATCAAGAAGGTCGGATACGTCAGGATCAGCGCGGCATAGGTATTGATAATCCCCAACTGCGTCAATATGCTGTACAGCGGAATGAACAGCAGCGAGGCGGGCAGCAGATAGGTGATCAGCAGCAGTGTTGTCAGCAGCCCCGCGCCCAAAAACTTCAGCCGCGCCAGTGCATATGCCGCCAGTGCCGCCACGACCACCGAGAGCACGGTACTCGTCAACGCCACCAGCACGGTATTGCGAAACCACGTCAAGAACGGCGTGTCTTGCAGCAGCGAACGGTATTGCTCGGTCGTCCACGGATTAGGCACGTAGATTGACGTAAAACGCTGAATTTGCAGATCGCCCTTGAACGAGGTGATCAGAATCCAGTAAAACGGAAACAGCACGAAGATCAACACCGGAATCAGCAGCACCAGCCGCGACCCTGTGCCGAGCCGTTCGCGCTGTGCGCGTTTCAGTCGAGGCGTACCGTCAGCGAATGCAGGCATAATCCGCTTAGACAGCCAGCCGAACCCGCTTGCCAGCCACTCTAAGGGCAGGAAGAAAATATCGCCGACGAAGCTGATCGCCCGCCCGACGAGTCCCAAAGCACGGTCAAGACTACTTTCGCGTTCCCCTTCCCGTCCGTCTTGACCGGGGTGCATCAGCCGCGCGAGGAAGAAAATAAAGACCGCCATGATCGGCGCCATGCTAAGGGCAGTCGCCACACCGGGACCAAAGCGCAGCCCGATGATCGCCTTTTCGTAAGCGAGGATTGAGAACAGGCGTGTCGCCCCACCGGGACCGCCACCCGTCATCAAGTAGACCAAGCCAAAGGTGTTAAAGGTTGAAATCGCCGAGAGCAGCAGCGTCACGATGATCACGTAGCGCAACCCCGGCAGCGTGATATGGCGGAAGCGCTGCACGGCATTCGCGCCGTCCACTTCGGCGGCTTCGTACTGTTCACTGGGGATGGCTTTCAAGCCCGCCAGCAGCAGCAGCGTGTAGAACGGGATGCCCTTCCACACGTTCACCGCGATCACGCTCGGCATAGCAAGTGAGGGATCAGCCAGCCACTCGACCGAATGATTGATCAGCCCAAGCTGCATCAGGATCGGGTTCAGTCCGCCGAAAATCGGATCGAAAATGCTGCGGAACGTCAGCGCCGTCACGACTTCCGGCACAATCCAGGGCAGCAGGATCACGCCGGTCAAGACGCTGCGGAACGGTAGCTTGCTGTTGAGCAGCAGCGCAATCGCCATACCGATCACCGACTTGAACGCCAGTGATCCAACGGTGAAAACAACTGTATTGTTCACCGAACGGATGAAATCACTGTCTTTCAGCAAACGAGCGTAGTTATCCAACCCGACAAACACGTCCGTGCGGGTGATGAACGACCGCGTCGTCATGCTGATCAGGATCGCATTGATGAAGGGCCATAGAATCAGTCCCGCCATGATCACGACAATCGGCAGAATAAACACCAGCGCGATTTTCCAGTCGCGTCCGAGGATCGCCTGAATCCGGTTAGGACGGCTGTCCGGGGGCGGCTGAAACAACCTCGGCGTGTCCAGCTCGACTGGTTTAGCCATAATCATATTTCTTTCGGTTATGTACGGTCGAGTGTGCGTCGCCGTAAGATGAAACCGCAGGGCTTTCACCCTAAGGAGAAACGGCGCGTTTCTCCAACGCCAGCAGCAGGTTTTGTGCCGGGGCACGGCTGAGAACGATCAAGCCCTTGCGCCGTACCCCGCACCCAATGCCCAACTTTAGCCTTGTGGCTGTCGGTTGAAGCTGTCTATTGAGACTAGCTCTGCGGCACGCCGCTTTCTTCGAAGATTTGCACGATTTTGTTGTTCGCGTCCTCGACCGCTTGCTCGACGGTCATCGAGCCGTTGATGATGTTCGCCATCATCTGCGTGGTGATCGACTGTCCGTCGATGGCGTCGATCAGCGCATTCGGCTGTGCCGGGTGCGACCGACCATAGTACACTTCCGGATTGAACATGATGTCACGGTAGACGCCGAAGTTCGCATCAGCCGCGACAAGTTCGTCTGTCCACAAACCCTCAAAAGCGGGAAAGACCTGACCAGCGCTCTCCAGCGCCAGCGGCGTGAACCGCGACGGCTCAAGCATGTACAGGATCAATTCCTTCGCCAGTTCGACGTTCTTCGCGCCTTTGAAAATCGTCATCCACGTATTGCTGCCCGCTTCCAGCAGTTGTCCATCCAGCGTCTTGGGCGCGTGCAGCACCGCCGTCGTCTCGAAAACCGGATTGCCGTCTGCCTTCGCTTTAGCGTAAATGCTCGGCTGGTTCAGAGTCAAAGCGACCGTCCCTGCCAGATACGCTTCGTTGTTACCCGTGTCCGTCCAACTGCCCACACCGGGCGGCAGCATCGGCGCATACATCGGGTTGGTATAGATGTCCGCCAGCCACGTAATCGCCGCGACCGTTTCCGGCGAGTTGAATGTCACTTTCAAGCCCGTTTCGTCGGTGAAGCTGCCGCCATAAGCCTGCACGATACCCTCGATCAAGCCGTTCGCGTCACCACTCTGGTTGACCGTGAAGCCCCAGCCCCAGACGTTGTTATCAGGGTCAGAGACGGCAAGCGCGGCATCGCGACGCGAATCCCACGTATCGAGCGAGTAAACATCGATGCCTTTGGCGTCGAACAGGTCTTTACGTGCGAACCACGCTCCGGTGAAACTCGTGAACGGGATTGCCCACCACTTACCATCGATCATGGCATTGTTCGCGGCGGTCACGGGCACGACGTTGCCGTACATGCTGGTGATCTGTTCCATCAGGTCGGAAAGGTCTTCCAGCAGGTCATACGAGTACATCTGCGGGATGCTCAGCGCGTGATAGCCTAAGTCCGGCGGATTGCCTGCTTGGACGGCAGCGACCATTTTCGCCGTGAAGTCCCCGAACAGTTCCGGGTTCGCCGTCGAAAGGTCGAGCTGAACGCCCTTGCTTGCGGCAAAATCGACGATATTCTGGTGAACGAGGTCTTGCACGACCGGAAAGTATTCGGTCTTTTGAATGACGGACAGCGTTCCCTCAGCGCCCTGCGGCAGCGGCGCGGGCGTCGCGGTCGGGTCTTGCGCTAAAACACCGGGAATCTGAATGCCGGCTGCCAGCAGCGCGGCGCTTCCAGCGGAAGCGCGTAAGAAATCTCTGCGGCTGATTCTTTTAGACATAATCTTTTAGCTCCTGAATAGTTTTTCTCGAGTACGACGATTTGTGGGTAAGGTTGAACGGCAGTCTATCGACGGCAAATTCCTCCTCCTAAATCGACACTTCGCTCTGTTTGAGTTGCCTTTCTCCTCTCTACTCACACCGGCGCAGACAAGCGGAAACCCGTTAAGGGATAGTTTCTGTCCAAATAAGCATGATGTGCTTCTGAACGGCACGCGCCGCGCCATCGGCATCATGCTGACGCAGTGCAGTGACAATCGGCTGATGCCGCGTGCCCATTTCGGTGAAGTCGGAATATCGACTGGGATGCGATTGCACGATGAAGCGCTGGGTTTGATTTGAGAGCGGCGTCCACGCCAGCATAAGTCCCGCGCTGCCTGACCATTCAACGATTGATCGGTGAAGCTGCAAGTCATATTCCGCGAATGCGGCGATATTTTGTTGGCTGCCCACCTGCACCATCATCTCGACCAAGCCATCCAGTTCATCGCATTGTTCCGGCGTGATCTTTTGAGCGGTACGACGGCAGGCAAAACCTTCTATAGCGCTGCGCACCGAGGAGAGTTCGTACATTTCGTCCGTCGAGACACTGGTGACGAACGTGGCGCTGCGCGCCCGATGCTCGACCAAGCCGTCTCGCTCAAGCCGCTGAAGCGCCTCGCGCACGGGACCTTGACTCGTGCCCATCTGCGCCGCGATTTCGAGTTCGACCAGCTTGACGCCGGGCGACAGTTCAGCGCAAATAATCGCGCTGCGTAAGCGTTGATACACTTGATCCGACAGAGAGGTGAGTTTCGCAGGTCGTGCCTGTAAACCAGTAGGAGAATTAGGGATCATATGTGAGATAAATTTCTCTAAAATTAATTATTGATAATTTAAACTATACTTCTCAGAAGAATTTTGTCAAATGGCGCTTCGTGACGGCTTACAGCGTCGCTTGAATCGACGGCTTACCCACCACGCGCACCGTATTGATCAATTCACCAATCGGATCGATACGAATACTAATCCGATCCCCCGCGAACAGCGTGAATGTGTCCGGCGGGACGATTCCCGTCCCCGTAAACAGCATCGCGCCATAAGGAAAGCGCTTGCAGCGCCCAAGATACTCGACTAAGTCCGCCAGCGGGCGATGCAGCGCATCGGTGGACGTTTCGCCGCGAAACACGGCACGCCCCTCGCGCTCGATCTCGATGTTGATCGTCAGGACGGGCCACACCGTCGCACCCGGTTGCAGCCACAGACGCGGCCCCAACGCACAGGCGCGTTCGTAGACCTTCGCCTGCGGCAGATACAGCGGATTTTCACCCTCAATATCGCGCGAACTCATGTCGTTGCCAATCGTGAAACCGACGACTTCCATGTGCGCGTTCAGCACGACGACCAGTTCAGGTTCGGGCACAGACCAGACCGCATCCGCACGAATGCCGACCGGCGCGTCGATCTCTACCACGTCATAGCCGTTCGCCTTGAAGAATAGTTCGGGGCGGACAGCGCTGTAAACACGGGTGTAGATGGTGCTGTTGTTGGATTCAGCTTCGCGGGCTTCTTCACTGCGTTTATAAGTCACGCCCGCCGCCCAGATTTCCTGACGACTCACTGGCGTCTGCGGCGCGAGCGTGGAACTATCCTGCGGGTCTTGCGCCATCTGCCCCAGCACGTCGATCAAATCGGCGGCGCGTGGCGCATCATCCGCGTCAGACAGCAGCCAATCAAGCATCGAAGCATCGCCCCTCGCCGCTAATCGGCGCACTGCTTGCCCCTGCGCTAAAGCAAGTCTATGATGGTCGTATTGAACTAAAAACAAATTATCAGTCATTCAAAAATGCCCGCGTAGTTCATTATTTGAACAGCATAATCAATTATTGAACAAAAATATCGTAACATCCCCGCCGTATTTTGTCAACAAGTCGGGAGTCTAGCTCCCGCCGCTGGATGTTGACACACGCGCCCGCGCCTGCATACAATAAAACAGTTCAACTATTGAACTACACCCATCAGGAAGCCCACCTCGCTATGTCCAATCAATACGACGGCGACGACACCAACTTTTCCGGGACAGTCCTCAAGGCGCTCGACATCTTGGCGTGCTTGGCAGATTATCAGCGTCCGCTCTCGGCGCAGCAAGTCGCCACCGTCTGCGGCATCTCACGCCCGACAGCCTACCGCCTGCTGGCAACGCTCATATCGCGCGGTTTCGTCCGTGCCGATGCCAATTACAATTATGCGCTGGGGACGAAACTGATCTCGTTAGGGCGCGTCGTCCTCGACAGCATCGATCTGCCCGAACTGGCACGCCCCTACCTGCACGAACTCTGCACACTCTCGAACGAAACCGCCAACCTCTCGATTTTGGACGAAACAGAATTGCTCTACATTGGCAAAGAGGAAAGCCTACGCACGCCCAAAAACCCCAACTTCGTGCAAATGCGCTCCAATGTCGGCACACGCATCATGCCCCACTGTTCCGGAATGGGCAAAGCGATCATGGCATACTTAACGCCCAACGCGCTCCAAGCGCAAATCGAGCAGACCATACCGCTCAAAGCCTATACGCCTCACACGATTGTTGAACCCGATGCGTTACGGACAGAACTCGCGCACATTCACCAAAGGGGATACGCCATTGACGACCGTGAAGTCGATGAGGGGACACGCTGCGTCGCCGCGCCGATCTTTGACAGCGGCGGGCGCGTCACGGCGGCGGTGAGCATCGCCGGCCCTGCCTATCGTCTCACACTCGACCAGCTCGACCATTTCGCGCCTGAAGTCGTGCGCGTCGCGCGGGCGCTGTCCCGCCAGCTCGGCTACACAGGCTAGTTCACTTACCCTCAGCCCGCGCGAATGGGCTATCATCGGGGCGTTATCGTCCGATGATCTCACACAGGGATAGACGCAATGAATACTTCAAGCCATGCCAATGAACTGCTCCGGCAGGCGCTCGCCACCACGCGCGAAGCCGAAAGCGTCGTCAACGACCTGCTCGTCGCCCACGATTATCAAGATGTCGCGATTTTGGTGACACAGGCGGCGGTCGCGCTGCTGGAGTCAGCGGCGCTGCTGATGGATTCGCAAGGTGAAGCCGCTTTCGACCAGATCGAGATCGCCGAAGACCTGCTCGACTCGGTCTACACCATCATCGACGGCGAACTCGACGACAAGGACTAATCCATTTCGATGACATTCTGAACTTGGGTGACGGGGATAGTTTTTGTAGGGGCGTTATACAACCAACGGTACTAGTTTCTAACCCCTCACCCCCTGACCCTCTCTCCCACGCAAGCGGAGCGAGGGGGAAGTACATGGGTTTTGTCCCTCTCCCCGTTTACGTGGGAGAGGGACGGCTTGCGCTAGCAAGCAGGGTGAGGGGAAATAAGCACAAGTAAACTAGCACCACTCGTTATCTATAACACACCTACGGTAATGTTCTGCTGGATATCCCTACCGCAAAAACGCCTCGTGCAAGCCGCCATCCACGCTGAAAACCTGTCCGGTAGTCTTGCTGAACGCCCCCGTACACAGCAAATACGCCACTTCCGCCTGATCATCCGGCGTGATCGGCAGCTTCGTCAGCGTCCGCTGCGCGTAGAAGTTCGCCAGCTTGCCCCGCAGCGTGTCGGTATCCTCGTCGTCGCTGTACGCGATCTCGTACTTCGCCAGCGAACTGAGCAC
>JBBSNT010000053.1:0-15938 GCA_038260485.1 Aggregatilineales bacterium
ATCATAGACTATGCGAGCGCAGGCAAGACGATCCAGATCATCCCGTATGCGACGACCAGCGAACTCATGCGCTTGATCGACGTGCTGCAAAAGGAGCATGGGCTAACGGTCATGCTGCCGGAAACGCCGACGCGCAATCACCTCTGGCTGCGTGATTACGTCGATTCGAAGATTGGCTACCGTATTCTCGCCGGACGTTGGCTGTCCAACGCCGACGAACTGCTACCCCAAGGATTCGGCTGTCAAACGATTGAAGTCGCCGCGAATGCCGCCTTCTGGTTCTTGCAGCATCACCGTACCTGTCTCGTCAAATCCGACATTGGCGAGAACGGCATCGGCAATGTTGTCCTCCACCCCGGCGAATTCGCCAGCGTTGAAGCCGTCCTCGCGCATTTGAACGCCAGCCGCTTCCTCGACCCGCATTGGCTGACCGTCGAGGAACTGATCGAAGCCGAACACCCGCTCTCACCCTCGCTTGAGGTTTACGTCCCACCCATAGGCGAGCCACAGATCACCTACGTCTCGGATCAACTTTTTCAGGGATTTGGCGATTTTTGCGGCGTATTGGTCAGCCGCGAATTGCTGGATGCAGCGTGGTATAAACCGCTGGCAGAAAGCGGCATGATTTTCGCGCACCACTTGCAGGCAATGGGCTACGTCGGGCACTTCGACCTCGACACCGTCGTCAATGACGAGGGACGTGTCTATCTGCTAGAGATTAACCCGCGACGCACGGGTGGCACACACGTCCACGAGTTCGCTGAACACGTCTTCGGCGCAGATTATCTGCAATCGGTCACACTGCTCAGCAACGATACGCTTTCAAGCGGAACGATTACCGACTTCGACGAATTGCTGGCGGTCGTGAGCAAATTGGAATACCCGCTCGATGGCGATTCGACCGTTCCGCGCGGTATCTTCATCACTGTAACTTCGGCGTTAGAAGCACACGAATTCGGCTGCATCATCGTCGGTAAAGATACCGACGACGTCGTCGAGATTCAGCGTCAGTTGCAAGCGCGCATCGCCGAACATGCTCCGGTCGGTCAAAGCCTGAATAAAAAAGGACACGGAGCTTAATCTTTTCTCCGTGTCCTTTATGTGCGCGCTGTGGTTCAGAAGTTCTTAGAAACTCGCGGCAGATTTCTGCGGCGGCGCGGCTTCTTCGAATTGGCGGCGGTACAGTTCCGCGTAAACCCCATTCCGCTTCAAAAGCTGCAAGTGCGTCCCATCTTCGATGATCTGCCCCTGCTGCATTACCAGAATACGATCCACCTCGCGGATTGTGCTCAGGCGGTGAGCGATCACGAGGCTCGTCCGCTGCTCCAACACGCGCTTTAAGCCCTCTTGAATATAGGCTTCCGTTTCGGTGTCGATACTGCTGGTCGCTTCGTCAAGGATCAAGATGCTGCTTGGGTTGTGCAGCAGCGCCCGCGCTAATGCCAGCAGTTGACGCTGCCCTTGCGAGAGGTTCCCACCACCCGGCAGCAGTTCAAAGTCATAGCTGCCCGGCAATCGGTCGATAAACTTATCAGCGCACGCGGTATGTGCCGCTTCTTTCATCTGCTCGTAAGTGATTGCGGGGCTGAACAGGCGTAGATTGTCCGCAATCGTGCCGTTGAAGCAGTACGGATTCTGCGGCACGACCGTCACAAAGCGCCGCAAATCAGCAAGGCTCAGTTTACGCACGTCCACGCCATCAATCAGCACGCCGCCTTCGTTGACATCGTAGAAGCGCGCCAGCAGCCCTGCCAGCGACGTTTTGCCCGCGCCCGTCGCGCCGACGATGGCGACGCGCTGTCCTGACGGAACGTTGAAGTTCAGGTCGCGCAGGACAAGCTGAGCCGGTTCATAGCCAAAGTGGACGTGATCGAACTTGAACGTCCGGTCAACCCATTCGATCTGTATCGGCTGCGCTGGATCACCGATCTCCGGCTCGACGTGCAGCATCCGCGCGATACGCTCGCCCGCTGCCAGCGCCGTCTGAATCTGCGAGAACTGCTCGGCAAGCTGCAAGATTGGCTCGAAACTGCGCCGCGTGTAGTCGATGAACGACAGCAGCATACCAAGCGTCGCCCAACTCGCCAGCACGCCCTGCCCGCCGCCGTAGAGCACAATCGCAAAGCCAATCGTCGTCAGGATTTGCAGAATCGAGGCGTAGTAGGTGTAGTAATCGCGCAGCGCCATGTGAACATCGCGGTATTTGACGTTGATCGCGTCAAACCCTTCGCGGCTGTGCGGCTGCCGTCCGAACAACTGGATCACCAGCATCCCGTTGAACTGCTCATTGATGTAGGCGAGATAGTCGCCAACCACCTTGTGAAACAGGTTCGACATGCGGCGAATGCGGACGCGAAAGAAAATCGTCGCCACCGTCATAATCGGCATGACAGCTAAGCTTAGCAGCGCCAAGCGCCAATTGATCAGGAACATGGTGATGATGATGCCAAGCAGCGTGATCATATTGCTGGCGACCATCACAATACTGGTCGAGAGCAGTTCCGTCAGCGCTTCAATGTCGTTCGAGAGCCGCGAGACGATCAACCCGACCGGCGTGTTGTTGAAGAAGCGCATATCCTGCCACAAGATATGTTCAAACAACTTCTGGCGGATGCTCACCAGCGTATTTTGTCCAACGGTTTGCAGTAGATAAGTGTGCCCGAAGCGCGCGGCGAACAGAGCAAGGATCGTCGCAAAGTAGGCAATACCGTAAGGGATTAGCCCGCTGATATCGCCGTTGGTGATCGGGCCATCGACCGCCCGCTGAACGAGATAGGGCAGCAAGAGCGTAAAGCCGGTGACGACGAGCAGCAGCGCAAAGACGACCACGATTTGAAACCAGTAGGGCGCGAGAAATCGTGCTAACATGCTGACCAAATAGCGGTCGGTGACGACTTCTTCTTGCACAGTCTCTTGGGCGTCTTGAACTTCGGTCACTGCTTTAGACATATTCCATGTCCTCCTGCTTCATTTCGCGCTCGACCATGCGAGCGTACATTCCATCCAGCGCAACCAGTTCATCATGTGTGCCCTGCTCGACGATACGCCCCTCGTCCATGACGATGATCCGGTGGGCATCCTTCACCGTAGCGATCCGATGCGCGATGATCAGGCTGGTGCGCGTTTTCAGCACCAGCCGCAAATCACCGAGAATGTCAGCGGCGGTATGTGTATCGACGCTTGACAGCGCGTCGTCCAGCACGAGGATCGCCGCGTTACGCACCAGCGCACGCGCGATAGCCACGCGCTGCTTCTGCCCACCCGAAAGCATCACACCCTTCTCGCCAACCATCGTGTCCAGCCCGTGTGGTAGTTGAGGCAGGTCGTTGCTCATGCGCGAGATGTGAATCGCGCGGTCAAGGTCTTCAGGAGTCAAGTCGGGCTTGCTCATCAGCACGTTTTCGCGCAGCGTTTGGCTGAATAGAAAGGTTGACTGCGGCACGTAAGCAATAGCACGCCGCAAATCCTCAATATTGAGGTTGCGCACGTCATGCCCATCGATCATGACGCTCCCTTCGGTCGTGTCGAGGACGCGCGCCAGCAGGTTGACCAGCAGCGTTTTACCGCAGCCCGTCGCGCCAACAATCGCCGTGACCGACCCCGCCGGAATGTCGAGCGTGATGTCGCGCAGCAGCCATTTCCCATCAATCTGCACGCCAGCGTGTTCAAGGTGAATGTCGCCATGCGGGTCTTTGAACGGCTCAGCGTTTTCGGGGCTGTTGATCGTGGCTTCTTGCAGCAGCGGCGTGAGGCGCTGAATCGCGCCGCTCGTCTGCTGGTAGCGCTGGTAAATCGTGCCAAGCTGAAGCAGCGTCGTGCTGATCATGCCCAGAAAGAGCAGGAACTGCGTGAAGTTGCCGAGCGTCAGCGTGCCGTTAAGCGTCAAAATACCGCCGAACAACACAACGATCCCGGCAGCAAGCTGGCTGATCATGTTCGGCAGCATCCCAACCGGTTCGTTACGGCGCTTGAAGAACAGCCAGCGACGGCGGTACTCGATATTTTCGTCGTGATACTTGTTGATCACGCCCTCTTCGCGCCCGAAGGTCTTAATCGTCTGGATGCCGCTTGCCGAGTCCTGCACCAGCGCAGATAGCACACCCATTTGATCCTGCACCCTCTCGAAGTAGGGCGCGAGAACCAACCCTGCGCGAATCTGGAAGGTGGTCGAAACTGCCAGCACCGCGAACACGACCAGCGTCAGCGGCAGGTTAATCGACGCGAGCAGCACGAACGTCACAATCACCGACACGAAAGCGCTGCCAAAACGATTGAACCCAAGCGCCAGCAAGCGCCAGATCGTATCGACGTCGCTGTACATCCGCGAAATGAGATCACCCGTTGCATAACGCTGGAAAAAGCCCTGATCCAGTGTCAGCAGGTAATCAAACAGGTCGCGCCGAATATCAAAATTGACGAAGTAGGCAACGTCGCCGCTGTAGCGGCGCTGACCGTAAAAAGCAATCACGGTCACAACCGCCAAGCCGATCAGCAAGGCAATGTCGTTGACCATTTCCTCAGGGCGGAAACCCTGCTGAACGTGATCAATGATCACGCCAATCAAGAAGGGTTCAGCAGCGGATGTCAATCCCCCGAGAAACCCGCTTAGGATGGATGCAGCAGCGGCAAACCGGTGGCGGTCGATATACCCCCACAGCCAACGCATATCCGCTTGCTGCGCGTATGGTGTTGTCGCTGTCGTCACGCGCCGCTTAGACCTTCCTGCTCTTATTTTGTGACGGGCTCTCGATCCTATCAGTTCGCCTTATATCCAAACAAGACCAATCTGGTATGCACACAGCATGAAAGCACTCCAGCAGTCTTAATGGCTCAGGTCGCATCAAATGTGAACAACCCAACCGGAAACCGTTTGAGCAGCGCCGCCAATGCGACCTCTCCGTCGCAGGTCAGCATCTCATCTGTAAACAAATTGTGGAGTGTCTCTCCAGCGATACCGTCAAACATAAGCCGTGTATCTCCCCAAACTGCGCCAATAGGTGCTTGAAGCGCGCCTTGCGTCAACCCCGCGATTAAGCGCGGCACGACCACCAGCACGCCGACGTGATCATATACCCGCATAAACGCGCACACGCGGTCTTCATGCGCCCCCACCACCGCGATGGGCTGATAGGGCGCGTCGATGAATAGGTCGGCGTAATCACAGCGCAAATCGAGCGCCCGCTTGATGGTATACAGTTTGATACAACCATCATCAGGCTGTGCCAGCAGTTCGACCGCGAGTTCGGCGCGCTCGCCCGAATGCGATTCGATTTTGGTCAGCAGCGCTTGCAGGTGATCGTAATCGACCGGACGACGGTTATCAGGATCGACGAGGCTGAAATCCCACACTTCCGTGCCCCGATAGGTATCGGGAATACCGGGACAAGTCAGTTTGAGCAGCGTTTGCGCCAAGCCATTGAATTTCCCAAAGAAGGCAATTTGCTTCTGGAGCGGCGCAAACGCTTCTAAGAAGGAAGCGCTCGTGAGGATCGCGCGCACGAAAGCGGCAACTGCCTCGTCGTAGGCTTGGTTGACGTTCGTCCAACTGGTGACAACCTTCGCTTCTTTGGTCGCCTTGCTCATGTAATCGACAATCCGCTCGCAGTAGGTTTCAGCATCCTCCATCTCAAACGGATACGTCCCTAGCAGTGTCTGGTAAAGCAGATACTCGTCGTTGGCGCTGGGCGCGGGACCGCTGTCGAGCATCACTTTATGCTCGGCGTTGATTCGGCTCCACGTTTGCAGCGCTTCACCCCACGCGGCGGGTAGTTCGGAGAGCACGTTCAGCCGCGCGCGAACGTCCTCGCTGCGCTTGGTATCGTGCGTTGACGTCGCCAGCATTGCCGCTGACCACAAGCGACAGCGCTTCATGTTCTCGTCGGCAAACTCCTGCGGCGTGATGCCAAAGACCGCCGGACTGCCGCCGACCTCATTGACCGAAACGAGCCGGTTATAGACGTAGAACAGCGTATCTTCGACGCTTTTCGCCATCACCGGCCCTGTAATCTGCTGAAAGCGCATCGTAAAGTCGATCAAGTCGCGTTGATGGTCGGGGAACTGGTCGAGATTACGCAGCAGCAGCGTATCACGGATGAAATCGAACACCGTGCTGGCGACGCGCGGATTGCGCTGCTTGGCGTCGTGTACCGCCGCCTCGACGAACTGTGCGTCGCGCGGGGACACACTGTCAACACCGTCCGTATACGTCCGGTAAATCGACAAGCAGGCGATCACCTCGCGCAGAGCGTAAAGCAAGCCGTTGAGCGTGAAGTCGCGGGTATGACGATTCGCCTCACTCAGCCGCTCCAAACGGCGCGCCAGCGCGTTAATCTCGCTTGCCAGCGCGTTCTGCATCGTCAGCCGCTTGCTGTTGTACTCAAGCTGGCTGAAGGTCGCCGCCCGACCTGTAAAGTTTGTGAAGATCGCGCTCAACTGGTCTTCGAGAGCGTTGTCCACAAATAAGCTGTTGACCAGATTCATGAAGTCGTAGCCCGTCGTGCCGTAGACCGCCCAATCGAGCGGCAGCGGCTCGGTTTCGGAAAGAATTTTCTCAGCGACGACGTACAAGCCCCACGTAAACTTGCCGTCAGCGCGATACTGCGCGTCAAACCAGTCCGTGACGGCACGTTCCAGTTCGCTGCGCTCGTTGGCGGAAAGCTCTCCATCGAGTTCAGCAGTGATGGCGTGGGCGACGTACTGCTCTTGCAGTTTGCGGAAGTATTCCGGCGGATTCCACAGACCATCAGGGTGATCTATCCGCAGTGCCGTGACCTTGCCCGTCGCCAGCAGCTCGAAGATAAAGGCGTGAGTTGCCTCGAAAACCTCCGGTAGTTCAACCCGAATCGCCGCCATCGTGTTGATGTCGAAGAAGCGGCGATAATTGATCTCCTCGGCGGCAACGCGCCAAAAGGCGAGACGATAATTCTGAACGTCGATCAGCGCGTGCAGGTGATCGTAATTCTGCGGATCGTCCGAGTAGTCGGTCGCGTTGAAGCGCGCCAGCACGTCGTCGAGCGCTCGCCGCACCTCGTCATTGTCGTCATAGAGCGCGCCTATCCGCCGCTTGATGATCGCCGTCTCGCGCTCACGTTCCGTCTGCCGTTCGGGATCATCGGTCGTTTGTTCCGGCAGATATTTGAGCGCCGTCAAGATGCTCTGAAGCTCCAAAACTTGCTCACTCGCCTCACCGAGCTGCATCACCAAATACGACACCGGCAGATCAAGGATCATGCTGTAGGTTTCCGGCGCGACAGGCAGCACATGGTCAGCATACGTCAAGAAGAACGCCCCACCATCGTAGATCAGCGCCAGCTTGCCGCTTTCGAGCACATTACCGTACTGATCTTCCAGAATCGGCAGCAGCACCTTGCCCCGCAGTTCCGGCTTGACCGGATTCCAGTCAATGTCGAAGTAATGCGCGTAAGGCGAACTCATCCCGTTTTCGAGCACGTCCATCCACCACACGTTACAGGGATCGCTGATGCCCATGTGATTCGGCACGATGTCCATGATCAAGCCCATATCGCGCGCTTTGAGCGCATCGCACAAGCGCGCGAAATCCTCCGGAGTGCCGAGTTCGGGGTTTAATTCACGCGGATCGCAAATATCATAGCCGTGCATACTGCCGGGACTCGCCTTCAGGATGGGCGACGCATAGACTTCGCTGATGCCGAGCGCGTCCAAGTACGGTACAAGCGCTTCAGCATCGCTAAACGTGAATCCCTTGTTGAATTGCAAGCGATAAGTCGCGCGCGGAATACGTCGAGCCGAGACGATTTTCGCAGCGGCGTCCGCGACCAGCGCGGTGAAATCGTAGGTCGCCATCAACTGTTATCCTTCAAATAAAGCTGAATCGAATGCGGCGCGAGTGTGAATTCAGCCTCACCCGACGAATTGATGGTGTGCGCTTTTGCCTTCTTCGCCAAATCCGAGTCGGCATCCCAGCGCAGGTCAGCAGAGTCAAGCTGCAAGCGCCATTTGCCCGTCGGCATCGGCAGCGTGATTGTGACGGGCTGCTCATTGAAGTTCATCAACGCCACGACCTCGCTCTCGTCCTTCCAGCGGCGCAGATACAGCACGCGCTCGCGCCCATAGCTCTCGACTTCAAGCCGCAGCTTATCGGGTTCTGCCAGCGCCGGAATTGATTTTCGCAGCGCGATCAGCGTTTTGTGATAGTCGAGCAAAACGCCGTGAACGCCCTGATCACGCACACTGTGATCGAGCTTCGAGCGAAGAAATGTTTCCTTCGCCGCTGGATCGGACGGCTCTGCCCCGGCGGGCAGCAGGAAGCCGAACTCGCTCACCCGCCCCTTGCGTACCGCCGCGACAATTTCTTGGTTGTCGTAGTCGATGAAGTATTCGAACGGCGTTGTATCGCCGTATTCGTCGCCCATGAATAGCATCGGCAAGTACGGCGAAATCAGCACCACGCCAACCGCCAGCTTGACCTGCGCGTGCGAGAAGATTTTCACGTAGCGGTCGTTCGGCATCCGGTTGCCGATCTGGTCGTGATTCTGGATAAAGACGATGAAGCGTTCAGCGGGCACGTCCGCCGATGATGTCCCGTGCCGTCGTTTGCGGTTCGGCGCATACTGCCCTGTATAGACGAAGCCCTCGCGGAAGGTCTGCTCAAGCTGCCAGAACTGCCCGAAATCCTGATAGTAAGCGTAGCTCTCGCCGATCAAGTTGGTGTGCAGCGAGTGATGAAAATCGTCGAGCCACTGCGCGTCCATGCCGATGCCGCCCTCATCACGCGGGCAAACCAAGCGCGCGAGGTTGCGGTCATCCTCAGCGATCAAGTAGATGTGGCGGTCGGTGTGTTGGCAGTAACTGTTGACTCGGTCGGTTAGTTCTTCCAAAAATGTCGTCGGCGAGAAATCATAAATGAAGTGGGTTGCATCGAGCCGCAGCGCGTCGATTCGAAATTCATCCAGCCAGTAGAGCGCGTTTTCCGTGAAGAAGGCGCGCACTTCGTCGCCGTATTCGCCATCGACGTTGACGGCGTCGCCCCATGGACCTTTATAGATCGGGCGGGTGTAACTGCCATAGCGTGCTAACGGGTTGCCCTCAGGGCCAAAGTGGTTGTAGACCACGTCGAGGATCACCGCGATACCGCGCTCGTGAAAAGCATCGATCAGCGCCTTGAGGTCGTCCGGCGTGCCATAGGAATTGTGTGGCGCGAACAGAAATACGCCGTCGTAACCCCAGCCCCACTCACCGGGATATTGACAGATGGGCATTAACTCGACTGCCGTGATTCCCAGTTCGACTAGTTCGTCCAAGTATGGAATCGCGCCCTGATAAGTGCCTTCAGGCGAATACGTGCCGATGTGCAGTTCGTAGATCAAATAGTCCTTGAGCGGCAGCCCAGTCCACGACTCGGCGCGCCACAGATAGCGCGAATCAACCACCTGCGACGCACCGCTGACCCCTTCGGGTTGATAGCGCGATACCGGATCGGGATATTCGTCGCCATCATCAAGCCGGTAACGATACAACTGCCCTGGAATCACCTGATCGACGACCGCGCGGAAATAGCCCTGTTCCATTCGTGCCATCGACACGTAACGGTCGTCCGAATACTTGCTACCGTCAGCCACGCCGATCAAATGCACGTCTACTGTCTTTGCTTCCGGTGCCCACACCCTGAATTCACAGCGGTTTTCATCTAGCAGCACTGTACCAAGTGACGGATGCCACTCCATAAATTGTCCTTTGTATTGGGTTACGTTGCTTATGGTTATAGGTTAAATTAAGTATAAAATAACGAGAACAAAATTGCGACTCATTTGCTTTAACAATCGCTAAAAAGGACGGTCGAGAGATGAGTGTTTGCCCGTATTCAATGCCAATAGCAAAGAGCTAAGCGTCGTAAAACTTCTTGTACAAAGCGCTCTGCCGTTCGCGGGCTGCGCGCATAACGGCGACGCCCGCCGCTTGCGGCATGAACGTGTGCGTCATCTCAGGGGAGAAATCGCTCAGAGCGCGCCCGTCGAGCGCCGCCAGCGCGAGAATTGCCGTCCCCCGCGCCGTGATTTCGCGTTCGCCCGCGAATTGCAGCGGTCGGTCGAGAGCGTTGGCGACCATTTGCGCCCACGTGGGCGAGGCATCGAGCGCGCCACCGCTGGCGACGACGGGCTGATCACCGCCGAGTTGTTCAGAAATCGCCGCCAAACGCAGCGCCACGCCTTCGAGCGCCGCTTGTAAAATATCGACTGGATCGGTTGAGAGTCTCAGCCCGTGAATCGTTGCCGTCGCATCCGCCGCCCAACCGGGACTCCGTTCCCCTGCCAGCAGCGGCAGAAAAGTGAGTCCGTGAGCATCAGGCGCGCGCCGCGCTAACTGTGCTTCAGCATCGGCAGGCAGCAAGACGGTTTTACTGACCCACTCGTAGACGTTGCCGCCTTCAGTCGTCGCCCCGCCGATCAAATGCAGGTCGCGCGTGATGCGGTAGCTCCACAAGCCGTCAGGAACGCGCGGCAGCCGCGCCGTCGAGACGATCCGCAGTGCCGCCGTCGTGCCAAGACTCAGCGCCATCTGCCCCGCGCCTGTGCAGCCTGCGCCGACGTTCGCCGCCGCACCATCGCCCACAGCGAGAAAAAACGGGACGCTCCGCAGTGCTTGACAGCGGTCAGCGTAAGGCGCGCGCAGATTACGCTGAACACGGGTGTAATCTGCCAGCGGGGGCAGCGCGCTTTCGTCGATCTCAAGCGCACCCAGCCAAACGCTGTCCCACGCCAGCGACTCGCGGTTGAGCATCCCCGACCACGCCGCCACCGAGTAACTCGTCGGCGTATCCTGCGCCGCGCCAAACCAGCGGCGATAGAGATAATTCCCCAAGTCAATCCATTGATGTGCGGCTTGATAAAGCTCTGGCTGTGTCCGCCGCAGCCAATGCAGCCGCCCCGGTTGATACGCCGTGTGATTCAGGCAGCCTGTCCGCTGATGCAGCTCATGCGCCGCGAAGAAATCTCGCAGACTGATCACGTCGTCGGCGCTGCGCGTATCGGCATAGCTGTAGATCGGCGTGACCGCCTTACCGTCGGCATCAACGCCGAGCATATTGCCGACGAAGGTATCGACGGCAACGGCGCGGATGTCTTGCGCTTCGGGCAGCCGCAGGATTTCATCGATACAAGATTCAGTCTGCTGAAGCAGCGCATCAGCGTCGAAAGTCGCCGCGCCGGGCGGGTCGGTCGTGAACTGGTGACGGCGGGCGACCTGTGCCAGCAGGTGCGCGTCGTCATCGAACAACAGCGCCCGCGCCGACGAACTCCCAATGTCGAGAACTAAAATTGTCATACAGCCTCTTTGCGTTGCCTATGTCTCAGGGAATCATAGCTGCCAAGGACACCAAGATACAATCTTTTTCTTCGTGTCCTTGATGGTCCACTTTTCTTTCTTGGCGAATCTGCCCTATAGATCAGACCACCTGAACTTGCGCCTTCACAAGAGGCGGTTTACCATCGGCATAATTACGAAAGGTGACATTCTTGGAAAATTCGCTCTTATTTCAAAATGCTGAATTGCTCACGCCAACCCGCCACATCGAACAGGGTTGGCTGCTGACGAATGGCGACCGGATCGCGGCACTCGGCAGTGGTGATCCGCCCGACGGACTCGCCGCCGAAGTGATTGACGCCAGCGGAAAAACGCTGCTCCCCGGTTTCATCGACGTTCACGTTCACGGCGGCGCGGGCGCAGAGGCGATGGACGCTTCACCCGACGCCCTGCGAACAATGGCGCAGTTCTACGCACAGCACGGCGTCACCGCCTTTCTAGCGACAACGTGGACAGACACCCGCGCGCGCATTCAATCGGCGCTCGAAACCATCGCCACCTCGGTCGGTCAAATGCCGAACGGCGCAACGCTGATCGGCGCGCACGTCGAGGGACCCTACATCAGCGAGCAGCGTCCCGGCGCGCAAAGTCCGGTTAATATCCGCCGCGCCGACCGTCAGGGTGACGAAGCGTTAGCGCTGCTCGATCTCGGCGTTGTGAAGCTGATGGCGCTCGCGCCGGAATTCCCTGAAAACCACTGGCTGATCCGCGAATGCATCCGGCGCGGCATCACCGTCTCTGCCGCGCACACGTCCGCGACTTACGCCGACATGCAGCAGGCGGTTGAACTCGGCGTGACGCAGGCGACCCACACCTGCAACGCCATGATCGGGCTGCACCACCGCAAACCGGGGACGCTCGGCGCGGTGCTGACGCTGCCCGAACTCAATGCCGAACTGATCGCCGACAACGTTCACGTGCATCCAGCCGTCATTGACGTGATTTACCGCTGCAAAGGCGCGGATCATGTCATCCTGATCACCGACGCAATTCGCGGCGCAGGGATGCCCGACGGCGACTACCCTATCGACGACCGCGTGATCACGATCACGGATGGCGTCGCGCGCCTACCCGATGGCACACTCGCGGGCAGCACGCTGACAATGGATCGCGCTTTGCGCAACTTCGCCGCCGCGACCCATGAGTCACTGTCGGATATTTGGCAGACGAGCAGCCTCAACGCCGCCCGCGCAGTGGGCGTCTCGGCGCGCAAAGGCAGCCTCGAAGCGGGCAAAGACGCCGACCTCGTGCTGATCGACCAGAATGTCAACGTTTTCCTCACCGTCGCCGAAGGGCGTATCGTCTATCGGAGGGTCTCATGACGACCCAAATTGGGATCGCCGGATTCGGCACCTACTTTCCATCGACCATTGAATCTGCTGCCGATCTGGTTGAGCGTACCGGCATTCCCGAAACGATCCTGCGCGAAAAGATGGGCATTCGTCAGCGTCACATCGCGGGTGAAGCCGATACCGTCACCGAAATGGCGACCCACGCCGCGCGCAAAGCGCTCGACGACGCGAATGTGCCTGCCACCGAAATCAACCTCGTGATCTCGCACGGCAGTGAGTACAAAGACCACATCGTCTGGAATTCAGCGGCGAAGATTCAGCAGAATCTCGGCGCATTCAACGCCTACGGCTTCGAGATGTACGCGCTCTGTGCGGGCGCGCCAATTGCCATGAACGCCGCACGCGGCATGATGATCGCCGACGAAAATTTATGCTGCGTCCTGCTTGCGGCGGGCAGCCGCGAAAACGACCTCGTCAACCTGAGCAATCAGCGCGCCCGCTTCATGTTCAACTTCGGCGCGGGTGGCGGCGCGATGCTGCTCCAGCGTGACGCGACCAAAAACCTAATCCTCGGCGCGTCTGCCATCACCGACGGCAGTTTGTCCGAGTCAGTCGTCATCACCCGCGAACCGGATGCGCTCGGTAGAGAAGACCCCGCCGTTGGCGACCTGCGTGGACGGCTCGACGTGACCCAACCGAAGTATATGGCGCAGCGGCTCGGTAAAGTCTCGCTGCCGAACTTTCGCCGAGTGATTGTCGAAGCGGTCGAGCGTGGCGGCGCATCTTTAGATCAGGTGAAGTTTCTCGGCATCACCCACATGAAGCGCTCAGCCTTCATCGAAATTCTCGACTCAATCGGACTCACGCCGGATCAGTCGGTCTATCTTGAGGACTACGGGCACATCCAGAGCGTCGATCAAGTGCTGGCGCTCGAACTCGGCTTAGCGCAAGGCAAGATCAAACCCGGCGATTTGATCGTCTTGGCGGGCGCGGGCGTCGGCTACACATGGAGCGCGGTCGCCGTGCGTTGGGGCTAACCATGAATCGCGCGACGCTTTACGTAATCGGTCAGTTCGTTCTGTTCTGGATCATGGCGCTGGTGCTGGTGGGTTTTCCAGTGCAAAGTTCAACGCTGATGCGCATCGTCGGCGCACTACTGATCGTCAGCGGCTTCCTCGTGCTCGCGCTTGCCATTCTGGAACATCAACGCCGCAACGCCGCGCTCCCCAAAATCGCCCCGACCCCCAACCCTAGCGTCGGCTTAGTCGATACAGGCATCTACGCCCGCGTCCGCCACCCGATTTACACGGGCGTACTGCTCGGCGGCATCGGCGTCGCGCTGATGCACGGGCATCTTATCCCGCTGATGGTGGCAATGATCATGGTGATTTTTTTCACGTATAAATCGATCTACGAGGAGCGCTTGCTCCGCGAAGCGTACCCGCAGTATGCCGATTACATGCGCCTCACCGGGCGCTTTTTACCGTTCTAAGTCGGCATTTGACGAACGCATTAATCTTGTTTTGAAACAGACGGCTGGCTGTCCGTACGAATTGCCCATCACCATGCCGTGGAAATGAGTATCGTGGTTCAGAAAAAACGTGCCAGTCGGGCAATCTTAGCGGTACTTTTGTTCAGCGCGTTGTTAATTTGCTTACCCACACTGCCGCTAATCGAAGAAATGCCAACCAGCGACGCCGGAGTATTTCTCTACGTGGGGCAAGCAATCACAAAAGGGCTAACTCCCTACGTGGATGCTTGGGATCATAAGGGCATTGTAGTTTACTGGGTGAATGCTGCAGCAAGTCTCCTGAGTCCTAACTCGCTTTGGGGCATCTGGATTATCAATTTAGTCCTCCTCTTGACGACCGTAATCGCAAGTTTTCAGCTCATAAGTCGCTTATTTGGAAACCACGCCGCGCTGTGGATTGAGCTAGCTTGGCTGTTTATTTTGCCTTCGATAAAATTCTTCGATCACGTAGAGTTTTACGCACTTTTTTTACAATTTCTCGCCCTCTCCTGTTTTTATGCTTCCACGACAAAAGAGCATGATCGAAAGTACGCTTTTGTACTGGGTATTCTGTTCGCTTTGACCTTCTTTATCCGTGCAAATCTCATCGCAATTTTTGGAGCCGTGATCCTGTACTGGCTTTGGGGCATATTGAGTTCGCGTAAAAGAAATGCTGCGATTCAACGCCTCATCTATATGACAGCTGGTACAGGTGTGAGTTGCATTCTCTTTGCGGTTTACTTCCTAGCGTCACACAGCCTTGAAGCGATGATAGACATCGTTTTTCGCTACAACATCCTCTACGCTGCTGCATCTGCTTCGCTTGAAGGTCGACTCGCCGCGATGTTCTATGGGGTCAGGTTCCTATCCTATAGCGGATTATCCTTTCTGGGAGCAGCAGGTTGGTTGGTCAGCGCGGTCATCCTCGCTCGTAGTTCATTCGCGAAAACTAATCTGTCGGCAGTTGTTGTTATCGCCTTAATCACGCTGCCCTTTGAAGTTGTTTTTAGTTCAATCTCAGGAGTGAGTTACCCGCATTATTACCTCACATGGCTGCCGTCATTCAGTATTCTCGGCGCCTTCTTTATCAAATGGATTCGTGATCATTTTGGCAAACAACCAAGTGGAATACGTTTGAGCTTATCAAGATTTTTCGGCGTTTTAGCGGTCGTTGGAATAGGGGTTGCGCCTCTCTTAGGCATTGTAGATGGCTTCTACACTTTTCTCACGCCCTTGAACGTCTCTCATGTTCTCCACGTCATTCAAGCGGAGACTAAAACCGGAGACACCTTGCTGGTCTGGGGATCAGAGTCCGGTCTCAATTACCTGAGCGGTCGGCTCGCGCCTACACGTTATGTGTATCAGTATCCGCTTTTTCTTCAGGGCTACGAAAGTCCTGCTCGTTTCGAGGAATTTCTGACCGAGATTCAACGAGACCCGCCCAAACTCGTGATTGATGCCAGTGCCACCAGTAGTATGATCCCCCCACTAAATGCTGAAGCTCGCGCTCAGTGGCATAACACAGGCGAGGCACGCTACGTGATAAACTCGGATGTCGATCAGGTACTTCAATACTTTGTAGAACACTATAAATTCCTAACCGTCACAGATTATGAATGGGTGGTCTACAGTCGCCGCGATTAACCCTGATTCGGTACAATAATGATAAGGTTGATATAGAAGTGATTCAGACTTTTTGATTACAAGAGATTGATAGTGCATCATGAAAGAAAAACCTCGCCAAAGGTGGACTCTCATGAGCACTATCCCAACCAGTGTAACCGAAGAACAGTTCG
>JBBSNT010000054.1:0-15735 GCA_038260485.1 Aggregatilineales bacterium
AAAAATCATCGACATCACAGAACAGCGCGAGTAAACTCATATTGGGATACCTTTCGTGTTAGGGGTAACACGAAGCTTAACCGCTTCTTGTAAGGTATCCCACCCCTATCCGAAACTCAGGTTATACTATGATCGAATTCTCTTACAACTCATGGGGAATCGACTTACTGTCGCAGGTTTTCTTTAGCTTGGAGCGCATATAGATACGCTATGATAGATTATTGACCCGTGTGCTTGCTACGATGTGTTCCGATAGTTAGAAGCAGAATAAAATTTCCGCATGATCAGCCCTTCCCGGAAATCCCCCCTCGTCCTCGTTGCTGCAGACGACGACACAATACGGACACGGCTTAAAGCTGCGCTCGAAGCCGATTCCTTGACCATCATTGAAGTTACCGAGAGCGAAAGCTGTCGCTTAACGTGTCTGCATTTGCGCCCTGACGTGGTGCTGCTTTCCCAATGCTTGACGAACTCCTTCGAGATTTGCCGCACCTTGAAAACGACCGCTGAACTTAGACACATTCGTGTAATTATGATTTTGTGTGATGCAACAGATGAGACTTATGCCTCGCTGGAGCAGGCGCAGGCAGACGAGCACGTAACGCTTCCGCTGCGGATGGCGGTCGTGCTACAGCGAGTGCGGGGGCTGCTGCACTCGCAAGAACTCGAAGCAGGTGCTGAATTCCAGCGCGAAATTATGGCGCAACTGGCGGATGCCGTCGTTGCCGTCGATGGCAATTCGAACGTTATCTACTGGAATGAGGAAGCCGAACGGAGCTATGGACTTCGGCATGAGGACATTCTCGGTCAGCCTTTAGACAAGGCTTATACGATTGACTGGGGTTCCGCGAAAAACCGCCTTGAGGTTCTGCGGTCAATCGAAGAACAGGGTTGGTGGCGTGGCGAAGGCGTTCACAACCTGTACACGGGCGAACAGCGCAGCGTAGAAGTGGCGGTGCGGCGTTTGGTGACCAAGAATAATCCCGCTTTTGGCTACGTCAGCGTGATCCATAACGTGACAGCGCGCAAGCAGGTGGAAAGGGCGCTGAACGAACAGCGCGAACTGGCGGACGCGCTGCGTGATACGGCTGCGGCGCTGACCCGTTCGCTTGACCCGCAGAGCGTAATGCGGTTGATCCTTGAGAACCTAGAGCGCGTCGTGCCCAATAAGACGGCAAACATCGTGCTGATCGACGGGGATCGGGCGCGAGTCGGGTTTTCGCGGGGCTATACGCCCGCTGAGAAAAGCGTTGTCGAGCAACTGGTGGTGCCGCTGTACGATGCCCCGATTTACCAAACCATGCTGACGACCGGAGAGGCTTACCTCATCACGGATACCGCCGACGATCTCAACTGGGTGAGCAGCCCTGATCTAGGGTGGGTGAAATCGTACATAGGGATGCCGATTCGGGCTTACGACCACATCGTCGGCTTTCTCAATATCGATTCGGACGTGGCGAACGCCTTCACGCCGACGCATGTTGGACGCCTGCAAGCCTTTGCTGATCAAGCGGCGATTGCGGTCGAAAATGCGCAGCTTTACGAAGCGATTTATCGTGATGCCGTCGAGATGCGCGCACTGCACCGAGCGACGGCGTTTTTGTATGCGGGCAACCTGTTCACCTCTGAAAACCTGATCGATATTTGCGAGCAGGTGGTGCGGGTCGTGGTGGACGAGTTTAGCAAACTGGACTGCGGCATTTTACTGGTGACTGGCGATGACAATACAGTGGCGAGGGTCGCACGGGCGGGGGAGTTTCAGGTCAGCGCGGAGCGTTCACTGTACGTCGATGGTCCGGGCTTAGTCCCCGAAGCGATTCGAATGGACAAAACGATTTACTCGCCGAACGTCGGGCAGGATGGGCGTTACGTCGCGAGCAACCAGACGACGCTTTCTGAACTGGTCGTGCCGATGCGAACGGCGAAGGGTGTGCTGGGCGTGCTCGATTTGCAGAGCGAACAGGTGGATGCGTTCGACGAGCAGGACATTCGGCTGCTGGAGTTGTTCGCGGAACGCGCGGCGGCGGCAATCGAGAACGTCAAGCTGTATTCTGAAGTTCGCGTTTACACCGAAGAACTGGAACAGCGGGTTCAAGAGCGCACCGCTGAATTGAACCGCGTGAAAGAACGGGTCGAGGCAATTCTTAACCACAGCAGCGATGCTATTCTGCTGGTGAGGACGTCAGGCGCGATCCAGCAGACCAACCGCGCCTTCAACCAAATGTTTGGGTCGCAGCCTGATGAATCGTTTGATAAATCGCTGCTGATGTTCGCGGACGAGGCGCATCAAGCTGCTCTGGGCGTTGCGATGACGCGCCTGATGGAAAATCATCAATCGGAACGGTTGGAGATCGTTGCGCAGCGCCTAAACGGGTTGGTTTTTGACGCCGACGTGATGCTGTCCCCGATTATCAGCCCGCCGGGGCACGTGAGCAGTATCGTGTGCAGTTTGCGCGACATTACGCCGCGTAAACACCTAGAACTGGAACTGCGCGAGGCGTTGCAAAAAGAGCGCGAGCTGAGCGAACTCAAGTCGGACTTTATCGCGCGGGCGTCGCATGAGTTCCGTACTCCGCTGGCAGTGATTCACACGTCAAGCGATTTGCTCAAGAACTACAGTGCGCGGATGACGCCGGAACAGCGGGATGAAAAATTTGATAGACTGCAACGCGAAGTGCAGAGTATCGCGCTGATGCTCGACGACTTGCTCACGATTAGCAAGGGTGAGGAAATCAAGGAATTCGACCCGGTTCTCACCGATCTTCAGAGCTTGACGCGCGAAATGGTTCAAGAAATGAGCGAGGGAATCGGTTTGCTACACAAATTCGCCTTTAGCTCACGCGGGGATTGCAGCGATATCTTGATTGATCAAAAATTGATCCAGCGGATTTTGACAAATTTGTTGGCGAACGCGGTGAAATACTCGCCTACAGGGAGTACGATTCGCGTGAATGTCCGTTGTGATGCGACTGAATCAGTGTTAGAGGTTGAAGACGAAGGCACCGGCATTCCCGATGAAGACATGGGGCAGCTTTTTGAAGCCTTTCACCGCGCAAAGAATGTCGAGCACATCTCCGGGACGGGGTTAGGCTTGGCGATTGTTAAGCAAGCGGTTGAACTGCACAGTGGCAGGGTGGTTGTGTCCAGTGAACTTGGAAAAGGCACCGTCTTCACAACGATTTTCCCTCATTCAGCAGTGAAAGAGTAATGACCGTGAAAAAAATCCTTGTTATTGAGGACTCGCACTCACTTCGCAAAGACATTCTCGAAATGCTGGGATTTGAAGGCTTTGACACGGCTGGTGCTGAAAATGGGTTGATTGGCGTTGAGCGCGCGCGCGAATTTCTGCCTGACCTGATTATCTGCGACATTATGATGCCGGAGATGGACGGGTTCGGTGTGCTTGAGGAACTGCATCGAGATACGGTGACGGCGACGATTCCGTTCATCTTCTTGACGGCGCGCACCGAGCGCGTGGATATGCGTCAGGGGATGGAATTGGGCGCGGACGACTTCTTGACCAAGCCATTTCACGCGGCGGAACTGCTGGCAACGGTGCGGACGCGGCTGGACAGGCGGACGATCATTGACGAGCTGGCGGAGCGGCGTCTTGAAGACCTGCGCGACAACATCATGCTGGCGCTGCCGCACGAGCTGCGCACGCCGCTGAACGTGATCCTCGGCTTTTCCGACCTGTTGATGACGGACTGCAACGAGATGGACGCGGAACGGATCGGCGAGATGTCACGCTACATCAATTCGTCGGCGATGCGGCTATATCGCTTGATTGAGAATTTCCTGATTTACAGCCATACCGAAGTTATGCGATCTGACCCGCAGCAGCTTGAATTCATCAAGCGGGGCAGCGTCGATTACCCGCGCGCGACGATTGAACACTGCGCGATGCAAAAGGCGGGGCAGTTCGGGCGGGAGAGCGATATTGATGCTTATCTCGAGGAGGTCGAGAGCATCGCTATCGGTGAGGATTATCTGCGCAAGCTGGTCGAGGAACTGGTCGATAACGCATGCAAGTTCTCGCCGGTTGGCTCGCCGATTTACATCAACGGCGGTGTCAACGGCGATAACTTCGAATTTTCGGTCGTGAATGCGGGGCGCGGTATGATGCCGGAGCAAATTGCCAAGATTGGCGCATACATGCAGTTCGAGCGGCGCATTCACGAACAACAAGGTTCGGGGCTGGGGCTGATTATTTGTATGCGGCTGGCGGAGATGCACGGCGGCAGCTTTCATGTTGACAGTGAACCGGGCGGCAAGACGATGGTTAGCGTTCGGATTCCGCTCAAGCGGGCGTAAAAGGGGCTTTGCAGCGACGGTCAGTGGCAAAAATTAGCGGCTGGCGACAGAATATCAACTTTATGCGAGACGTTTTTGTGTGAAATATAAACTTTAGTATAATAAGGGTACGTTTGTTTGTCGCTTCACCCCGACCTGAGGAGGCTCCTGAATGCATCACCACTTAACGAGCAGGGTATGGCTTGCAGGCTGGATGATCGTGATCCTTCTGGCAGCAGGCTGTTTTCAGCCCGCTGGTGCAGGACTCGAAGCGACGACTTCGCTTGATGCGCTGCCGACCGACACGCTGATGCCAACCGAGACTGAGACACCACTCCCGCCCCCGACCGAGATTCCAACTGAAATCATCCTTGATGCGCCGACGTTCGAGTCGTTCGAAGTGGGTACGTCGGTTGCTGATGCGGGACTTCAGGAGATCGATCCGTTCTTCCAGACGGCGACGGCATCTTTCGCTGAGGGGCAGCCGATTCCGATTGAGCCGCTGCAACAAGATATTCAGATTCAGCCGCTCGACCCGCTGCTTCAGACGGCAACCCAGATGGTCTACGAAGCGACGGCAACTGCCGCGCTGCCGCTGACGTTGACGGCTGCGCCGATCTTCATTCCGACGCCGACCAACCTGATCTTCGAACCGACGCTGATACCGTCCGGACCTATCTTGACGGGTTCTGACTGTGTTTATGAGGTGCAGCCGAATGACTCGAATCTCTATCGAATCAGCCTGTTGTTTGGAATTCCCTACGCGAATATCGCGCAGTCGTCCGGCTTGGTCAACCCGAATATCATCCACGTGGGCGATAAGCTGATTATCCCCGGATGCGGTACGACGGGTTATATTCCGCCAGCGACGACCATTCCATCGGATCCGGGTAATCCCGGTAACCCACCGCCGATTGGCAGTGGTCAGGTGTACGTTGTTCAGCAAAACGATACGCTGTTCGCGCTCTCGCTGCAGTGGGGCACGACTGTCAACGTGATTGCTTCGCTGAACGGTATCCAGAACATCAACCTGATTTACATCGGGCAGGAGTTGTATATCCCGTAAGCGCGGCTGGTGATTGATATGATTTTCAGGCGGGCGGCAGATTGAGCCGCCCGTTTTGTTTCTCAACGGCGACGGTGAAGAAGGAGTGCATTTCGTGGAAGAAATTACGCTGCACAGCGAGCCAATCTATGTGGGACGAGTCGTCAAATTATCGCTGCTTGACGTGCGTTTACCGGATGGCAACGAGACGAAGCGCGAATTGATCATGCACCCCGGCGCGGTGGCTATCGTCGCGCTGGACGAGGTACAGAACGTGCTGCTGGTGCGGCAGTTTCGGATAGCCGCCGGAAAAATTATGGTTGAAGTTCCGGCGGGGACGCTCAACCCCGGCGAAGAACCGCTGGCGTGTGCCGAGCGCGAACTGCAAGAAGAAACGGGCTTCCGTGCCGCGACGTTCGAGTCGTTGAGTGGTATTTACACCGCTCCGGGATATACGACCGAATTCATTCATCTGTACTACGCGACCGGCTTGAGCGAATCGGTGCTGCCGCACGATGACGACGAATTTATCGAAGTGGATCGCGTGCCATTTACGGAAGCGCTTGAGATGATCGAGAGCGGCGTGATCGCCGATGGCAAGAGTATCGCGGCGCTGCTGCAAGTCGCGCGGCGACTGGGGGTGTAGGGAGTGGCACGCAGCCAAGTTTTGAATTGCATGTCTCCAATGTTCAGAATTCGCGGAGCACGCTCGCCCTTGTGATGGGGCGTGACGGCGTGCTATAATTCTGACCTCTTTTAGTAAACCACAGTGCGCCTTCAGGCGTGCTTTTTTGGAGGCAAGCGTGAACGAACTTATCAAATCTTTGGAAGCGCCAGATCGCGGGCATCCGCAGCTTGCAGCAGGCGATACCGTTAAAGTTCATATTCGCGTTGTCGAAGGCGACCGTGAGCGCGTTCAGGTGTTTCAGGGCGTCGTCATTCGCCTGCGTAAAGGTGGCAACGATGCCAACTTCACCGTCCGGCGCATCGCTTCGCACGGAATCGGCGTTGAGCGCACGTTCCTGCTGAAAAGCCCGCGTATCGACAAAATCGAAGTTTCGCGCCACGCCAAAGTGCGTCACGCTCAGCTTTACTACCTGCGCGAGCGTCGCGGCAAGTCGGCTCGCCTGAAGGAAAAACGCTAGACTGTGCGACCGCTTATCGGCATTACCACCGCCGAATCTGTCGAGAACGGCAAGTCGTACCATCGTTCGTATGCCCGCAATGCGTGGGCTATCGCGGACGCGGGGGGCTTGCCTGTTTACGTTCCAACCGGACTTGACGAAGCGACTCTGCGCGACATTTATGAACGGCTGGACGCGGTGCTGCTCCCCGGCGGTCCTGACGTTGACCCGACATACTACGGCGCGGATCGTCACCCGCAGACTATCGAGATCGACGACGCGCGCGACACGCTTGAACTGACGCTGGCACGCTGGACTTATGACGATGATCGCCCACTGTTCGGCATCTGCCGAGGGCATCAGGTCATGAATGTGGCGTTCGGCGGCACGTTAATTCAGGATATTCCCTCCGAAGTAGAAACTGAACTGGCGCACGCGACACCGAGCACGCTGCCGCGCAATACGATCCGGCACGAGGTCGAGATCAACCCTGACAGCCGACTCGCCGCGATTCTGGGGACGGCGCACGTCTCGGTCAACAGCCTACATCACCAGTCGGTTGAGCGCGCTGGAACTGGTGTCCAGATTACGGGCAAATCACCCGACGGCGTGGTTGAAGCGCTGGAAGTGCCGAATAAGCGCTCTATGTTGAGCGTTCAGTGGCATCCTGAAGACCTGTACAACAACGACGATGCCATGAAGCGGCTGTTCGCGTCGTTCGTCCAAGCTGCGCGTGAAAGTGCTGCGTCCGAAAGCGCCGCTCGTGAGCGTGCCGTCCGTAAATCCGCCGCCGATTAATTTCAAGATCGGCGTGCTTGACTCCGGCGTCGGCGGTTTGTCGGTGCTGCGCGAAATTCACGATCTGCTGCCAGAAACTCCCACCCTGTATTTTGCTGACCAAGCTCATGTCCCCTATGGGTCTCGATCCGCTGACGCGATTCGCGGATACGTCGAGGCGATCACGTGCTTTCTGATCGCTGAAGGGGCGGGCGTGATCGTGATCGCCTGTCACGCGGCGAGCGCCGCCAGTTTGCATCCACTGCGACAACAATTTCCGACGATCCCGCTTGTAGGGATTGAACCCGCTGTCAAGCCCGCCGCCGAAGCTACACGCAGCGGTGTGATCGGCGTGCTGACGACTCAAGCGACCGCTAATGGAGCGCTGTATCGCCGCGTGTTGACGCAGTATGCGGATCACGTTCGCGTGTTGACGGTGGTCGCGCCGGAACTGGTGACGATGGTTGAGCAGGGCGGGGCGATTAGCGTACAGGATGACGCCGTACTGCATCGACTGATCGATCCGCTGGTAGCTGCGGGGGCGGATCAATTGGTGCTGGCGTGTACGCATTTTCCGTTTCTGGCGGCAGGTTTGCGACGGGTGAGCGATCTGCCGCTGGTTGATCCCAGTGCGGCGGTCGCGCGGCAGGTTGCGCGGGTACTCGCGCCGCGCGATCCGGCGGCTGGTGATGTGAATCGCTACTTCACGAGCGGGGACGCGGCGACGTTTCGTGGTGCACTAAAGCGGCTGATTGGTGAAGACGCCGAGGTTATCCGCGCGACGCTTTGAGCCTGTTTGGGTGGTTTCCTGCGAGACGGAATCGGGCAGGTCAACAAGGAAGGGCATGACGCGCTTAGCTTCGCTCGGTGGTTTGACGGGTAGGCAGATGTAGAAGGTCGTGCCGGGACAGTCTTCCATGCTATGACCGGGACTTTCCGCCCAGATTTCGCCGCCGTGCCCGTTGATGACGCCCTGTGCGATAGTCAAGCCTAAGCCGGGACCCGCGCCCATGAATTTGTAGGCGCCGGTCGAGTGCAAATTGGGATCGTAGCCGCGATAGAACTTGCGGAAAACAAGTTCGAGATTTTCCTTCTCGATGCCGACGCCCGTGTCGGTGACGGTGATCAGGATTGAGTCTCGCTCGGCGGGATTTTCGGCGGGGAGCAGCGCCCCTTTGATCTCGATGCGACCGCCGTCGGGGGTGTATTTGAGGGCATTGACGACCACATTGCGGAATGCCTGTACCAAGCGCTGCATATCCGCTTGCACGGTGGGCAACCCGCGCAGACCGCGTGCTGAAAGCGTGAGTTTGCGCTCCTTAATAGCGTCGGTGAGCGGCTCGATTGCCATGCGCATGATGCTTTCGAGCGCTGTTTCGGTGAAGTGCAAGTTCATGGCGTTGACGTCGATCTGGCTCATATCGAGCATGGCGGCGATCAATTCTTCCATGCGCTCGCCGGCTTTGCGGAGACTGCCGACCATGCTCGCGGTCTGATCCTGCTCAAGCGCCCCCTGCTCGTTGAGCGCGTCGAGAATCTCGGTGTAGCCGCGAATCTGTGCTAAGGGGGTGCGGAGTTCGTGGCTAGCGATGGTGATGAAATCGGTCTTGACTGAGTCGAGGCGTTCCATTTGCTCTTTCGCGCCTTCGAGCGAGGTATTAAGCGATCCCATGGTCGTGTTCATGGCACGCAGGTCGGCGACGAGGCGGGCATTGCGGAGTACGGCGCTGGTCTGATGCCCCATCGTCGCCAGCAGTTCGAAATCACGCCCGATGAAGGGGGCGTCGTTGACCTTCGCGCCACAGGCGAGAATGCCGATCAGGACATTTTCAAAGAGGATGGGCGCGTAGGCGCTGAGTTGGGCGTCGTGAAAGAAGGCGCGTTCGGCTTCTGGCGCGCCGCGATAGTCAGGGTCAAATTCGAGTTCGAATTGAGAGATGCAGCGCCCTTCGATGGCAAGCTGGCGATAGATTAGCCCGGTTTTGCTGAGGAAGCCGGGTTTGGTTTCGCCGGGGAGCAGACGGAGTTCGACGACATCGGTGCTGAGCGTGTCGTTGACGAGGATGACGGCGGCGCGGCGGACGCGCAGGAGCAGGTTGACCGCGCGAGTCGATGATTCGACGAGGGTCGGTAGTTCGACGGCGCTGGAGACTTGCTGACTGTAACGGCGCGTGATCTCGGTGGGGCTGGCGAATGATCCACGCAGGACGCCGTTCATGGCGGCGCGCGCGGCACGCTGAAGCGGAATCGTGATGGCGGCGGCGACCAATGCGATGCCCGCAAAGATGAGCAGAGATGCCTTTTCGAGAGAGTCGCTGAGCACGACGGCGGCAAAAATGATGATGGCGTTGATGAGTAGGAGTAGGAACGTTCGCGCGCCTGACGCTGACGCGCCGCGCACGTCAATGACACGGTAGCGAATCTGCGCGTAGACTGCTCCAGCGGTGGCAAGGGCGAGAATCGGCTGCCCGATCATGATGAGCGTTTGGCTGCCGCTCATGCTCAAAATCGTGCCGGTGAGCAGCACAGCGGAATCGACCACCCAGAAGATGGCGCGGTTGGCAACTTCTGGGAGGAGGGCGGCGTAGAAGGCGTAGAACTCGCCGATCATGAGCGTCAGCACAATGCCTGCCAGCCCACCGAGCGCGACAAAGGTGATCAGGTTGGGATTGGTGAGGCTGCCAAGATCGCTGCCGAAGTCGAGGGCAACGGCGATCAAGGCTATCAGCCAAACGCCACCGCCGACGAGCCACGCACGGGGCAGACGGTTGGTGAGGTCGGAGAGGACGAGCGCGCCGTAGGCAACGACTGCCGCCGCTTCGAGCAGGATCGGAAAAAACATGCTGAGCGACTGAACGAGGAACAAGCCACTCGACAGACCCGCTAGCACGATGGTCGACGCCAGCCATAGACGCCCGGTTCGTATCCGTTTACGCTGCCCGCGAAGATAGATCAACAGCAGCGCGTGCACCACGAGGCTGGCTAGGATCACCAGACCGGCACTTGAACTCATTCTCGCTTCCTCGGACGTTACTTGAGGATGTAATACGTCCCCTTCTTCGAGCCGACCTTCAACAGAATACCGCGCTCGACCATATCCGCCAAGTCGAGACGGAGTGTTTCCGCCGAGACGCCCTGACAGAGTGACCGATACTCGCGGTTGGTGATTGACCCATGATCACGGATGTACTGAAGCGCCCGGGCCTGCCTGTGGTTGGTGTTCCGCACCCAATCGGGCACGACCTGTTTTTCGCGCGAGTTGAACAAGGTCACGGCGAAGCTGTAGGGACGGGCGTCGAAGTTGGGCGGCAGATGCCCTGCTTGCTCCATGACTTCCATCATACGGTCAATGCCTAGACCGAGTTCCTCGATGTAACCCCATTGGAACAGGCTGTTGACGATGCGCGGATTGCGGCTGTAGTGCTCATCGACGATATTTTCGACGGTGATGAAACCGGGCAAACCGCCGGGAGAGATCACTTCGAGGCGGTCGGAGTACATACGGATTTCAATGCGCCGCCCTTTGATGCGATAGTCACGGTGGCAGATGGCGTTGACGATTGCCTCGCGGACGGCGAACTGTGGATACTCGTAGGTTTCTTCGCGCTCCAACCCTTTGACGACGGCGCTGACCGCCATCTCGCTCCAGATCAAGTTCCACGACGCTTCGATCAAGCGGGGGAGCGGCCCGGTCATTTCCTCGCGGCGGGAATAGCCCGCGAGTCCATTTTCGCCACGCGGGGTTTTGCCGACGAACTTGGCGAAAACAACGCCGCTCTGAGGCAGCCAATGCTGCGGGTATTCGCAGAAGAGCATGATGCCGCCTACGGTGGGGCGGTCGGCGGTGTCAATCGCGCCGATTTCGCGGAGCATGTCGTCGACTTTGCCATTGTAGGGGCGCTTGGTGCGCTCGGCGCGTTTGGCGAGGTACTCGTCAATCATTTTACGGCTGAAGTCGTCTTTGGTCGCGCCGGGAACGGGTTCAGATTCGTAATCGCCCGTGCTTTTGGCGCTCGCCAGCTTCAGGATTTCCTGCCCACCGAGCGGGCGATTATCTGTCTCGGTGCGAATCAAGACGCGACCATCGCTGAGCGCGTGGAGTTCGATGCTGCGCGGCACACGCAAGGCGTAAACGGTGCTGCCCGTCTCCGTTTCAACCGGCTCCCAGTTGCCGGTGACAATCGACGGGCTGCACAGCGCGTCGGCTTCTTTGAGCGCCTTCGCCAGCGCTTCATTTTCGACTTTCGTCGCCGCTTCGCCGCTCTCTTTCAAGCCGACCACCAGCGTGCCGCCTTCGCTGTTGGCGAATGCGACCAGCGCTTCGGCAATTTGTTTGGCTTCGGGCTTCTCCAGAAAGTTGAGTCTGGGACCCGGGCCATTCTTCAAAAAATCAGGATTTAGCATACAGACGTGCTCTCGGACGTGCTCTCGGACGTGCGCATAGACTGCGCCTTGGAGAATATAGTTGGAATGTGGGATCATTTTAACACGAAACTAGAGCGATCACAGCGCGCAAAAACAATTGTTCTGAGTTTGATCGCGCTCTCAAACCGTTCTATACTGAAATCATGTTGATAAAAAAACGCAAGCGCATCTCAAGCGGTAATCACATGGACGAATTCGACGGGTGTTGGCGATAAACGCCCTTCAAGGAAATATTCACACTTTTTTATAAAGGCGGTCTTTTGACAAGGGAGCTTTAAAATCATGCTGCCGATTTTGCTGATAACGCTCGTCGGGGCGCTGCTGATTATCCGAGTCATCATGATCGCCACCGGATTTTACAAAGAGCCGCTCTTGCGGACATTCGAACGTTACGCGCAGATTGACGACAGTTATAATTTGCTGCCGCCGCTGCTGTTTGGCATGGGTGTTTTCGCGCTGGGCGCGGGCTTCCTGTTCGTGGATGCGGTGGGCGGGCAGTTCACGCCGATCCTGTTCTGCGGGGTTTTCTTCGTGCTGGCGTATTACGCGCAAGAGAAGCGCCGATGGATGGCACAGTATCCCGACATTTTCCTGACGTTTCCGCGCTGGTACGTTGACCTGCGCGAACGCACAACGCGCGAGGAACGGCGGCGAATCGCTTACATGTGGCTGTGCCTGCCGAGATCGATGCGGCTTCACTATAACGGAAGCGATCAGCATTTCCAGATTTGGGCGGATCAGGTGATCCTCGCCACGATCACGCAGACCGTCGAGGATCAAGAAGCCGCCCTGTTACAAATCCACGAATACGTCTAGGGTGTGCTAGGAACGGGAACGCCAGACGAGAATGTAAATCCCCATGAGCGCGGCAAGGATGGCTGGTGGGATGCAGAGTGACAGCAGGATGCGGGCGATGTTGCTGAGTCCGACGCCGCCAAGAACGATCCAGAGCAGGACGAACAGGATGATTGCCGCGCCGCCCATCACCGCGCCGATGATAACGCCCCGCGAGAGCGCCCTGCGACTCACAGGATTGGGTGAATTGCTCATCGTTCCTCCGCAAATAGCGCCGATAGCTGTTGATTCTAGCGGAAAATTGGCGAAAGTGTACGGACAGCTTGCACGTTTGTGGCTTTCCGGTCATATTGAGCGCCGATAGACTGCCTGACCGTCACATAAAGAAATGACTGCCGATGACTTCCACTTTTCCGCCTCTGCCTGCACCTCTGCCTGACGATGTGCTTGCCCGTCGGGTCGATCTTCCGCTCAAGCCGACGCCGATCACGCTGGCGGGGCGCATTGTAAGGCTCGAAGCGTTGGACGTCCAGCGCGACGCTGAGGCGCTCTACCTGACAAGCAACGGCAGCGCGATTGACCTCGGCGAGCGGCACGTTGATGCTTACGATGCCGACGAACGGGTGTGGCGCTATATGTTCGCGGGGCCGTTCGCGACGCTGGACGACTTTCGCGGGTATCTGCACGGTTTGATCGCCCCGGCGAACGCGCTGGCATTGTGCGTGTTTGATCAGGCGACTGGACAGCAGCTCGGTATCGCGTGTTACATCAACAACGTGCCGAAGGACCTCAAAATCGAGCTGGGCAGTATTTCGTACAGTCCGATTGCTCAGCGGACGGGCGCGAATAACGAGACGACCTATCTGATGCTGAAACACGCTTTCGCGCTGGGGTATCGCCGGCTCGAATGGAAGTGCAACGCCTTGAACCTACGGTCAAGGGAGACGGCGCTGCGGATGGGCTTTCAGTTCGAGGGCGTTCAAGAAGCACACATGATCGTCAAAGCGCGCAACCGTGATACGGCGTGGTTTCGGATTCTCGATCACGAGTGGGGCGGCGTGAAAACGCGGCTCGAAGGGCTGATGGATCGATAGCGCAAGAAACCGAAGGTTTCGGGCGGGGGCGTGATTTAAACTCTAGCTTGCGCCTCTCAGACGAGAGGGAAAATTATGCTTGGTGATGAAGAACGCCAGCGCCGGATCGCGATCATTCGGGAGTATCCGGTGCGTTTGCGGGCGTTGGTGGGTGATTTGACGGAAGAAGAACTGACGACGCCGTATTTGGCGGGCGAGTGGACGGTCAAGCAGAATGTGCATCACCTGCCGGATTCGCATATGAACAGCGTGATCCGGCTCAAGCTGATTTTGACGGAAGACCGCCCGCCGCTGAAGGGATACGATCAGGACGTGTGGGCGGTGCTGGCGGACGTATCGGCGACGCCGATTGAGGCATCGCTGACGTTGTTGACCGGATTGCATGAGCGCTGGGCAAATCTGTTCGTGAGCCTGACGGACGAACAGCGGCAGCGGGTTGGCATTCATTCGGAAATAGGCGAGGTCACGCCGGATGACTTGCTGGTGACGTATTCTGACCATTGCGACGCGCACATCGACCAGATCGAGCGGACGCTTGCCGCTGCTGATTTAATTGCCTGAAGTCCTACCCTGCGGGAGGACTTCAGGTTGGTATAGCAATTAGGCAGGGACGGCGAAGGTCTGATAGAGCAGATAGATGTTCAAGATGACGATGATCAAGGCGACTGCCCACGATGCGATTTTGAGCAAGCGCGAGTTGACGAAAACGCCCATCTTGGCTTTTTCGCTGGTGAACTGGACTAACGGGATGACTGCAAAGCTCAGTTGCAGCGATAGGATCACCTGACTGAGGACGAGCAATTCGCCCGCGCCGCGTTCGCCGTAGAGCGCGGCGACTATCGCCGCAGGGATGATGGCAATGCCGCGCGTGATCAAGCGGCGCAGCCAAGGGCGGATGTGGATGCGGAGAAAGCCTTCCATGACAATTTGTCCGGCGAGCGTTCCGGTCAGGGTTGAATTTTGCCCTGAAGCCAAGAGTGCGACGCCGAAGAAGGTGCTGGCAAGCGCCGCGCCGAGCACGGGGGTCAGCAATTGGTAGGCGTCATTGATGTCGGCGACGTTCTGATTGGCGGTGCCGTGAAAGGTGGCTGCGGAGAGGATCAGGATCGCGGCGTTGATAAAGAAGGCGAACAGGAGTGATCCGGTTGAGTCAATCGAGGCGAATTTGATCGCCTGCCGCTTGCCCGCTTCGGTTGGCGCGATAGCGCGGGTTTGGACAATGCTCGAATGCAGGTAGAGGTTGTGGGGCATGACCGTCGCGCCCAAGATGCCGACGGCGAGATAGAGTGCCGACGGGTTGAAGACCACCTCAGCTTGCGGGACGAGTCCGGCGAGCATGGCGCTGATCGACGGTTGGGCGAGCAGCAGCTCGTAGGCGAACGAGATGAAGATGATGAAGATCAAGCCGCCGACGAGCATCTCGATATAGCGAAAGCCGCGATGCTGCAAGAACAGGACGACGATCACGTCGAGGGCGGTGATGATCGTGCCGACCACTAACGGGATGCCAAAGAGCAGGTTGAGGGCGATGGCTGAGCCGATGACTTCTGCTAAGTCGGTGGCGGCGATGGCGATCTCGCACAAGACCCATAAGACGAAGGTCACCGGACGCGAGTAATGGTCACGACATGCCTGTGCCAGATCGCGCCCCGTGACGATGCCCAATTTGAGTGCGAGGTATTGAAGTAACATCGCCATGATGTTGGAGATGAGGATGACCGAGAGCAGCAGATAGCCGAACTGCGCGCCGCCCGCGAGGTCAGTCGCCCAGTTGCCGGGATCCATGTAGCCGACGGCGACCATCAAGCCCGGCCCGGCGAAGGCGAGCAGCGTGCGCCAAAAGCCAGCGTTGATGGGAATTTTTACCGAGCCGTGAACTTCTGAAAGCGAAGGCGTGCCACGCTCGGTATGCCAGCCCGCTTCGCCCGTATGAACCACTTCTTCTTCGACTTCTCCTTCGATCATTCGCACTCCCTTAACTACCGTAATATGCGCTCAAAAAGCGCATTTTAGACTAACCTAAACTATGATAACTGTACACCAAATACACGCCTTGTCAATTGCGAATACCTAAGAATAGACTTAGCGATATTTCAGCCATAATAACCTGAGTTTCGGATAGCTCTCACACAAGAGCAAGGGATTGAGCATCATGAGTAGACCAGTTGATAGCGGGTTTCTT
>JBBSNT010000055.1:0-15687 GCA_038260485.1 Aggregatilineales bacterium
CGCCGCCGCGCTGGGCGTCACGCCGCAGACATCGCTGATCATGAACGATCCGGATGAACTCGACAGCACGGTGACGCAGCTTCTGAATGCCAACCCCGCCGTCGTCGTCGCTTACGGCAGCCCTAGCCTTGCCGCCATGCTCTATACGGAGCTTCGGCTCGGTGGTTGGACGGGTGTCTTTTCCTACGACAACGCCTTCGACCCGACCTTCCGCAATGCCGTGACGCTGGAGCAGTTGAGCGGCGTCGTGGCAACCATGACGTGGTCGTTCACCTCGGTCGATATTACCAGCGCCACCTTCTTGAACAGCTATATCCGCGCCTACGGTGAACTGCCCGGCGCGCTTGAAGCCGCCAGCTATGACTCGGTGCAGTTAATCGCTGACGCGCTGGCGCAGCCGGGTGATCTGCGGACGAACCTCGCCAACGCGCCGGAAACGCGCGGCGTGCAGGGCGTTCTCAACGCTGATTCGCTCGCTCCCGGTGAGCTGAGCAACAACGTCGCTATCGTGCGCTTGGGCGCACTCGGTGCGCCGGAAGTGCTGGCGCGTTTTGTCGGCAGCGACCGCCTAGTGGCGGAGAACCTGCCCCCTGTGACAGACGTAATGACGCTGGTGCCAAGCGCAACCGCTACGCCTGAAGGCATCGTGATCACGATCACGCAAGGCGTGCAGAACGTGCGCACGGGTCCCAGCATCGACTATCCGAGCCTTGGTCAGTTGAACGAGGGCGAACAGGCGCGCGTGATCGGCGCAAGCCTCGATTATCAGTGGGTCGTAATCAACTTCCGGGGGCAGCAAGGCTGGCTCGCCGCTTATCTCGCGGACGTCTCTGGCGACCTGCGCAGCCTGCCCGTTGTCACCGTGCCGCCGACCCCGACGCCCAACGTCACAGCGACACCATCACTCGCGCCATTCGCAGACGTGATCATCGACTCGGTCGTCGCCGTACCTACGCCGATTGTGCCGAACCAGAATTTCATCGTCAACGTGACGGTACGCAACATCGGCAACACGCCCGCCGGACAGTTCGCTGTCGCCGGGACATTCCAGCCGAATAACACCTATCTGGTCGCGCTCGTCCCCGCACTTGGCGCAGGGCAAAGCGCCGTCGTGTCATTGAGCGGACTTCTGACGGGAACCGGATCGTTCACGGTGCCGCTGACGATTGACGCGAACAACCAAGTCAATGAAGGTGTGACCGGCGAGCAAAATAACACTTACAACTTTAGCTATCAAGTCGGGCAAGGAACGCTCAATCAGGGATCGGCGACGCTGAATCTCGGCGATACGCTCGACCTTGAAGGCAACGCCTTGCAAGGCGACGTGAATTGGAATTCTGACAACAGCACCCTCGGCTTGAAGGCGATCTTCGGCGCGCGGCTGGGCGTGCTTGGCTCAACCGATTTCAATTCGGTGAACGCCGACGCGGTCAACTCCAGTTCGGTCAACCGTGACACGATCCCGCGAACGGAACTCAACCCCGGCACGCTCGTAGGTATCTTCACCGCCGACGGGCATCGCGGCATCATGCAAGTCAATTCGGTCAGCGATACGCAAATCACGGTCAGCTACCGCGTCTACAGCTAGCCTCACCCCGCTCTGTATAACTTCCTCCCCCTCTCTACAGTTGTAGAGAGGGGGGACAGATCGCAACGCGCTTTATTTAAGCCTCTTAGTCAAGACAGCGCCAGTGAGCCGCTTCGCTGCTGAAGATTACAGGGGCGGGATAAGCGACACGTCGAGCCACGTCGAGCGGTTGGCATAAATGTAGATGATACGCTGAAAACGGAGGTAGCCATGATCGGTGACGTTGACGGTGTAGTAATTGGCGGGTAAATCGCCAAGCGCGAAGTTCTCGCCGAAAGCGGAGTCGGGGTTGACCGACGCATCGCCATAGGTATAGGTTTCGCGAGAAATGTCGGTCGAGACGACGGTCAGCGTCATGCCGTAGAGCGGCATCCCCTCGCTGTCGGTGACGCGCCCTACTAACGTTCCATCGCCCGCAAAAGGACGCATCCACAACACGGGGTTGCGCGTCGCATCAAAGCCATAAGGGTCACCGATGCGGACTTCGAAATGCAGGTGCGGTCCAAGCGCGACACCTGTCTCCCCGACAATCCCAATTTTATCGCCCTCGTGAACCTGCTGCCCCTGCTGCACCGTCGGCGCAAGCATATGCCCATAGAGCGTGAAGACAGGTTCACCCTGCGGCGTGCGGAAACGGTGCTCTAGCACGACGAGATTGCCGTAATAATTGTTCATCGAGCCGTACTGAAGGGTCAGATCGTCGCCCGCATAGACGACTGTGCCGTCGGCGGCAGCGAGGATCGAGACGCCAGTCGGATTGATCAAATCGACACCGTGATGGACTTGTAAGCGTCCGCTATTGGTGCCGCCGTAGGGATAAGTGCGCGAAATCCAATTAGCGTTGGTGTCCGAAATTGGTCGCCCGAACAGGTAGTGATCGGCGATTTGCGCGGATAGCTCAGGCGGGGGCGGCGTCCACGTCGGGATGATCGTGCCGATGCCGGGGGGTAAGCCGTAGGTCGGTGATGCGATCAAGGTCGCTCTCGGAACGAGCGTTGGCGTCAAGGTGAGCGTTGGCGTATCTGATGGCAGCAGCGTTGCCGTTCGAATCGGCTGTGGCACGCTGGTGGGCAGATGAGTGCTGGCGATGCGAACTTCCGTATTCGCTTGGGCAGCGTTTTGCGCCGGAAGCGACGCGCTGAAAGGCGTCAGCGCTGGATGCGGCTCGCACGCCATGAGCAAGCACATCAGCAAGATGAGCTTGCTCACTCGAACATCACCTCACGATAATCCCCTATTGCTGCGCCCAAACGCCGCTCCAAGACCTGATCGTGCGTCCGCTGCGGAAGCTGCAAACTGGCAAGCGCGTAGCCGATCAGCGCTGCTTGCGGGATCAAGCCGACAAGTTCCGTCTCGGTGATGCGCACGTCGTGGCGGGCGGCTTCTTCACGCAGGCGCGCCATGATCATCGCCAGCGAGGTCTTGCGGTAGTCGATCACGTTCATCGAAACCTGCGCGCGCCCATCGACCAGCAAACCGAGCGCCTGGAGGTAAGGCAGCCCGCCGCCGGAGCTGCGAATGGCAAGCGCTATCGCCTGCGCGATAGTCACGTCGGTGCTGCTCAGATAAGCGTTGAAGGCGATCAGCGGGTCGCGCGCGCCGACGGCGGTCGCCCCTGCTGAAGTGATGCGCGCCACGCCAAAATCGGGCTGGCGTTCGGGCGTGCCGATCTCGCTCTTGAGCAGTTCGTAACCGCCGCGCCGCACGTCGGCAAGGTTGACGCGCTGCGGGCGCAGCGCCGCCGCCTCATATAAGTAGACCGGAATATCGAGTTCGTCAGCGAGACGCTGCCCGAAGCCGCGCGCGAGCTGCGCACAATCATGCAGCGACAGATCGCGCAGCGGCACGAAGGGGATCACGTCCACCGCACCGATGCGCGGATGAACGCCGCGATGCGCCTCCAAGTCGATGCGCTCGACGGCGACACGCGCGCCGCGCAGCATGGCGTCTGTGACGCTCTCCGGCTCGCCCGCGAAGGTGATCACGGTGCGATTGTGATCAGGATCGCTGCTGACATCAAGCAGCGCGATGGGGGCTGAGGTGATCGCTTCGACCAGCGCAGCGATCACCTCAGCGCGCCGCCCCTCGCTGAAATTAGGGACACATTCGACCAGCGACACGGTCAATCCTCGTCTATGAAGGTGGGCGGCGCAGTAGGCGGACGTACCGAAGGCGTAGGCGCGGGCGCGGCGGCTAACGCCTGACGTTCGAGCGACTCTAGCGTCGGCTCATCGACGATTTTGCCGTTCAACTGCTGGTAGAGCGCGGGATTCTCGGCGCGGTCAACGGCGTAACGCCAGCGATGCGTGCCCACCTCACGCAAGACCGAGCGGCAGGTATCGCAGCGAACGATTGAGCGCGGGCGGGGAATACCGAGCAAACGCGACTGCTTCGTCTCAACGATCAGATGTCCTTCGCCGCAGATCGGGCAGCGCTCAATCACGAAGCCCTCGGCATAGCGATCCGCCGCTGCCAAGCCGCGCCAGTACAAACCAACGTAAGCAAGCAGCAAGATCAACGCCGCGCCGCCGACCAGCGCTTCAGGCGGCAGGGTCGAAGGCTGCGAAGGCACATCAACAGGCAGCACGGATACGGGAGTCGGCAGGTCACCGGGCAGGATCAGCGCCGACACGGACGTAGACGTGTGGGTGACAGTGGTGGTCGCCGTCGCAGTCGCGGTGGACGTCTCTGATGCGAGAACCAATTCAGCAGGCACAGACGTTTCCATCACGATTGCGGATGCCATCTCTGATGGACGGGTCGTTGGCGATGGCGGCAGAGACGTCTGTATTTGCGTTGGCGAGTCTGTCGGCATTAGCGTGTCCGTCGCGCTCAAAGCTAGGCTGCGGGCGGGCGTCTCGCTTGGCGTGGCGCTGAGCGCATGTGTCACCGTTGGCGATGACGTGCGGGTCGCCGTCAACGTTTGAGTCATGCTTGGTAACGGTGACGCCGTATTGGTCAGCGTTGCGCTAGCGGTCACAGTTGGTGTCGGCGTCGATGAAGGACTGGCAGTCGCTGTAGAGCTTGGTTCGTCGCTTGGCGTGTGAGTCGGTGTGTCCATCGGCGTCGATGAAGGTGTCAAGGTGGGCGTGCTGATGAATACAGCTGTGTAGCTAGGCGTATCCGTCGGCGTGTCGGTGAGCGTCGGCGTCGATGTACGGGTTGACGTCAAGGTCGGCGTAGAGGTTGGCTCTGTCGTATCGGTCGCGGTAAGGGTTGGCGTATGAGTAGGCGTGTCAGTGGACGTGTCAGTGGACGTGCTGGTGAATACCGCCGTGTCGCTCGGCGTCTGACTTGGCAAGGGTGATGGGGTCAAGGTCGGCGTGTCGGTGAGCGTTGGAACGGCGCTCGACGTCTCCGTCGGTGATGGCGTGATCGTCGCGGTAGCGCTGGGTAGAGTCGTTGCCGTCACAGTGTCGGTGGCACTCGCTATAAGCGTCGCCGTTGGAGTCGCGGTTGCGCTAGGGGTGCGGGTTGCAGACGGTGTGCGGGTTTGGCTTGGCGTGCGGCTCGCCGTAAACGTTGCGGAGGGCGTCAGCGCTTGTGGCAGCAGCAGCGGCAGCCGATCCACGTCGATCAGCCCGGAGAGTAATTCGCGCGCGATCCAGCCGAAGCCGTCGCGGTAGCGAATCAGAATCCAGTTATTATCGACACTGCGCCCAACTGGTTCCACCCCTTCACCAGAGACGATGCCACCGAGCGGAAAATAGCGCAAACCGGGACCGGAACGCACGCGCGCACCGACGGACCCGGCACGGATGAAAATACCGGTCGGCGTCGCCGTGTAGAGATCGGTCGCGGTCGGGGTGTAGAGCGAAGTCGGCGTAAGCTGAGACTGGTCTATGGTCGGCAGTGCCTCTAGATCGACCACCCACGAAGCGAGGTCGCGGCGAATCCAGCCGAAGCCGAAGTTGTAGACGATCAGCACCCAATTGGAGTCGCTGCTGAGGTTGACGGGGGTCACGGTATCGCCAGCGACGAGCCGGCCAACCGGAAGGTAGGCTTCGCCCGGTCCGCCGCGCACGTAAATATCACTGCCGATGACGTAGTTTCCACGCGGCGTCGGCGACGGTGCAGGTGTCGGTGACTGCGCCGAAGCCAGCAGCGGCAGCGCCATGATCAACACGAAGATGAGCAGCAGCAGACGGTGTTTCAAGCAAACGTTCCCCAGAGTGTAAGCAATTACTCTACCACGAGAGCGGCAGACACGGCAATGCCACACGAATTGGACTATCGGGAAGCTCGAATGTGGTAGTGCCCCTTCGCAGCGTCTCCCCAACGGTCACCCCTGCCCTGCTTACAGCGACGGTCGCGCAAGGTCTACATGCCAATCGTGAAGTTGACCGTCGGCGGATCGACCGGAACGCCATTGGCGGAAAGGCTCACCGACCAATTGCCAGAGGCGAACTGATCGGCAGTTGGCTCGATGTAGAGCCATAGGCAGAAATCGTCATCGCTGTTCGGAACCGTCCAGTCTTCGGTGTGGGTGGACTGCCCCTCATAGTCCCATTCAACGTGCATCTGTGTGCCCGCCTGAACGTTCAAGGCGCGCGTCGTGATGTAAATCCGCTGAATGTTGGCGGCGAAACTGTTCTCAAGCGAGACAGCGCAGCCATCCGCGTCGCGGACGCTGGAGGTCGTGCCGACCTGCGTGAACTGCATGTCGCCAAGCGAGCCGCCGCCGGTGGTTGTGCTGCCGCCGCTGGTGCTGCTATCGGCGGGCTGCGTCGGCGCAGCGAACCCGCCGGGCGCTTGAGTCGCCATCGAACCGGGCGTTACCGCGCCGCTGCTGTTGACGATTTGCTGGGTGGGCGGCAGCACGACGTAGAGCGTCGCTAAAAGGCGCTGGTTGCGCCCTTCCGTTTGCGCGACATAGGTCTGCGCGGCGACGGCAGTCTCCATGATCTGCGTCCCCTGCACCTGCGCCACCTGCGCGATGCTGGTTGCCTCAGCGACATAGCCCTCGCGCTCGGCTTGCAGCGTCGCTGCCGGATTATCCGCGTTGAGCGCGCTGCACGCACCAATACCAAGCGCCGAAATCACCACCAGCGCCAGCCAAATTGCTCGTTGAGCGAAATTTTCTTTTCGAAGCATACTTCTCAATATCCGTTGCTCACAAACAGGCGCACGTTACCAGATTTCGCGGTCGTTTGCCAGAGTAAGCGGCGGCGCGGCGGGCTTGCTTCCGCCTATTTTTACTGCTAGAATGAAAGTCATACTGCCCCCATAGCTCAGCGGATAGAGCGTTGCCCTCCGGAGGCAAAGGCACAGGTTCGAGTCCTGTTGGGGGCACTTGAACATCAACGAACCGGCACAACGCGCGGTTCGTTTTGTTTTACGGGCGTTTCGCTTATTACGGGGGTGGATGTCTACCATGAATGCTGATCAACTTCTGCGCGATCATCTGACTGCTCTGCTCGACGGGCATCAAGCGCACATGAGCTACGACGACGCGGTCGCTGATTTTCCAATCGACAAAGCGAACGTCAAGCCGCCGAACGTCGATTACACACCCTATCACTTGATCGAGCACCTGCGAATCACCCAATGGGACATTCTCGACTACATCCGCAACCCGAACTACAAAGGGATTGAGTGGCCCAAAGAATATTGGCCCGCGCGTGATACACAGGCAGACGCAGCGGCATGGGCAAAATCGATTCAGCAGTTCCGCGACGACCTGCGGGCGCTGCACGCGATTGTCCTCAACCCGCAAACCGACCTGTATGCGCCGATTCCGCACGGGTACGACGGACATACGATCCTGCGCGAAATTCTGCTGGTCGCTGACCACAACGCCTATCACATTGGCGAACTGGGGGTTCTGCGGCAGATCATGAACGCATGGGGCACGGCACAGCACTAAACAAAACTGCTTAAACCGTCGGCTACCACTCGTGGCGCAGCAGCGAATAGATGGCGTGGTCACAGTAGCGAGTCGTGATCCACTCCGACTCGCGCTTGACGCCTTCAAAGGCAAAACCGAGTCGTTCGGCGACGGCGCGGCTGGCGACGTTATCGGTCGCGCATTGAATCTCCAAGCGATGTAAATCCTCGCGGGTGAAAAGCTCGGCAATCGCGCCGCGACAGGCGCGCGTGACGATGCCTCTGCCCGTATAGCCTGCGCTCAGCCAGTAACCGATCTCGCTCCTGTGACTCTCGCGGTTGACATAATGGCAGACGATGCCACCGACCAACTGATCATTCAGCCATAACCCAGCGTGAAAGCCGTCGCCCGCCGCGTGCTTCGTGGCGAAGCGCTCGATCAGAGCTTGAGCGTCGGCGAGCGTGTGGACGCGCCCCGACCAGCGCAGCCATTGATCGAGGTGAGCGCGGTTCGCCACAATCAGGCTCAGAAAGGCGTCTTCGTCGGCAGTCGTTAACGGGCGCAGTTCCAGCTCGGTGTCAATTCGCAAGGGAAACATAATCTACTCCTTGTGCAAGACATCAGTTCTGTTCGCGGCGCGACAAAACCTCAAGCTAAGCCTGCTTGTCGCGTCTCAGAGAACAGGTTAGACTGAGATTCGGTCATTGTACAGCAGCAGGCAGACATTATCGCCACGAAACTACAACGCTACCTTTTCATCTTCATCGCAATCTATTTCGTGCTGTTTGGCGGCGCCTACTACACGCAAGTTTTCGGCGTGCGCGTCTTTCATCACCTGTTCACGACGGCGGCGATCAGCCTTTGGCTGACTCTGCGGCTGGTGCGCGGGCGCGGCTTGCCCCCCACGCCGCTCAATCCCCTACTCATCGTGACGGTGGTCGTCTGGTTCGCCTCGGCAGTCTTCAGCCTCGACCCACGCATGGCGCTGGAAAATATCTGGATGCCGCTGACGCTGCTGCTCTTGTTCTTCGTGATGGTTGACCTACTGCAAAGCGGACGTGAAACGCTGCTAGTCGAAACGCAGTTCCTGATCGCGACGCTAGTGGTGCTGATGGCGGGCTTGCAGTTGGGGTCATGGTACTTCGGCTGGGGCTTCGGGACTCAGGCGTTGGGCGCGCGCTCGATGATCGGCGCGGGCGTCCCGCTGACGCCGCCGCGTCTGTTCGTGCCGCTCGGCGTCAGTACGTGGCTATCGGCATATACCGCGCCGCTAGCAGTCCTCGCGGGGGCGTGGGGCTGGAGCACGCGACGGCGTGACGCCCGCATCGGCTTATGGCTGCTGGCGATCCTGCTACTGGGCGTGATGCTGCTGACCGGATCACGCGGGGGTTGGATTTCACTCGCCGCCGGACTGGTCGTTTTCGCCGCGCTTGAGGTGATCAAGAACACGCGCTTGCAGCAAGTGATCCGGCGATTTGCCCTGCCGCTGGGGATCGCGCTGATTGGCGTGGTCGCGGCGGCTGTGGTCGCGCTGGTGGTCGTCAGTGCCGATCCGGGGCATTCGAGCGGGGATATGCTGCGCTTCGACCTGTGGCGCGGCGCGGTGCAGATCACGGCGGATCGTCCGGACTTCGGCGTCGGCATCGGTGAGTTCGGGCGCGCCTACCGCATCGCGCGTGATCCGACCTACGTCGATAATCGACTGGGCACAGCGCACAACTTCTACCTGAACACGCTGGCTGAAACCGGACTGGTCGGGGCTGTGATCGCCGCCGCGCTGGGCGTGATGCTGGTGTGGCGCTGGTGGCGGTTGTGGCAGAGCGCCGAGACAAATAGCCGACGCACGCGCCTCGCTGGGGCGTTCGCGGCGCTGGTCGGCTTTGGCGCGCAGAGTTTCTTCGACATTTTCGCCAGCCCGCCGCTGATCCTGCTGGCGCTGACACTTGCCGCCTACTGCATCACCGACGTGCGCTCCAAACTCGACCCGCCGCTGCGTGGCAGCCGCCCTGCCGCCCTCGCCAGCTTGATCGGCGTGCTGATCTTCGGGGCGGCGCTGGTGCGGTCGGATCAAGCACAGGCGGCGTTCAACGCCAGCCTTAACGGATCGCTCGAACAAGCGCAGCAAGCCGTTATGCTCGACCCGTCGCTGCGGCTGTACACGCTGCAAGTCGCCTATTTGACGGGTGAGCAGTCCGCCGACAGCACCGACGCTATCGCCAGTTATCGAGAGGCACTTGACCTCGAACCGACGTGGGATACAGGCTGGATCAACCTCGCGGCGCTGCTGCAACGTCAGGGCGATACCAGCACGGCGCTGGACGCCTTGCAGCACGCCATCGACATCGACAACCACAATGCCGCACTGCTGCTGTGGGCAAGGCTGGCAGAGGCACAAAAAGGCACATCGCGCGCTGCCATTGTCGATGCTTACAAACGCTATTTGCATGATCACCTCAGCGACCACAAGCCGCTGCCGCTCTCGTCGTTCTGGTGGGAGACTGACCTGCGCCGACAGGCGCTCGATGCCTTCCTCACCGATCAGGCGTTGGAGGTGCGTTACCGCGTCCTCGCTGACCACGATCCTGATCAACTGGCGGCGCTCGTTCCGGCAGCCCCGACCGGCGCTGCCGAGTGGTGGGTGGCGGGCGAATACGCCCTGACCGTCGAGGGCAACGCCGCCGCCGCCGACAGCGATTTCACGCACGCGATTGACCTAAACGACACCGTTTTGCTGGGAGACCTATATGCGTCGCGCGCCCGCGCCCGCATTCAGCTTGACCCAAGCGGCGCGGCAAGCGACCTGAACGCCGCTGATCTGCTGGGCGTCTATGCCGAGCAGCCCAACGCCACGCGCGCGCAGCTCGCGGACAGCCTCGGGGCGCAGCGCTTTTATCTCGCCAACGCCGTGCCGCCGCGCGTGATCGAGCAGAATTTCGAGGGCGTACTGTTCGGCGGGCGGGTCGCGTCGTTCGACGTGCTGCCGGACATGCGCGAACCGGGACCCGGTCAGCGCGTGCTGCAGCCTTGGTACGACCTCGCCGCAAGCTACCGAGCGACGGGTGAAACCGATAAGGCGGTCAACGTCTACCGCGCAATCCTCGACCGCGCGCCCGAAGAAACCGACGCCCGCGACGCACTCGCCCACCTCACGGAAAGCTGACCTCGATGCTCTTTCGCAGACTCATACGTCCCGTTTTAATCGTGCTGATCGCCTATGTGCTGCTGGTCGGCGCGACTTACACGGGCATCCTGACGCCCGCGCTGCGCTGGATCGACGTGGGGATCGTCGTCGGCGTGGGGTTGGCGTGGAGCTGGACTCAACGCCACTGGCGCTGGCAGCGCACGCCGCTCGACCTCGCGATTGTGATCTGGATCGCCGCGTTCGTACTGTCGCTGGTGACCAACCTCGACTCATGGCGGCGCATCGCGATGGGGCTGTGGTTCATGGGCTTGTACGTTGGCGCATGGTACGTGCTGATTCAAGCGCTGGCGAACGGGGCGCTGCGCCGACTGTGGCTGATCGACGCGGTGCTGATCGCGGGCGTGCCGGTCGTGTTCGTCGGTTTCGCGCAGGTGTGGCTGGCGATCACGAACGAGCTAGCCCTGCCCCGTCCGGTCGGGACGCTCGGCAACGCAAACACGCTGGCAGCGTTCCTCGTCGTGCTGCTTCCGTTCGCGGCGGGACGGCTGATGTCGATGAAATCGCCGCTCTCGCGGGTGCTATTGGCGCTGTACACCGGCGCCAGCGGCGCGCTGCTGCTGCTGACGTTCTCGCGAGGGGGATGGCTCGGCGCGGCGGTCGGGCTGACAGTGTGGGTGATCTTGCGCTTTCCGGTGCGCCAAATCTGGGCAAAACTGCCGCGCATCCAAAAAGCAGCGGTCGTGGTCGGCGTAGGACTGCTAGTGGCGGTCGGCGCTCTCGTGATCATCGAGTCATTCAGCATCGGTGGGCGCGGGATCGGCTTGCGGACGTGGCTCTACGAAACGGCGCTGGAACTGTTCGCCCGCAAACCGTTGACGGGACAGGGTTTATTCACCTTTGGCGCGGGCTTGTCGCGGCTCAATTCGCTGCCACCGCTTGAGCCGCACAGCCACGCCCACAACATCATTCTGCACGTCGCGGCAGAGTTGGGCATCGTCGGGCTGGTCGCGCTTGCGCTGACGGCGTGGGTCGCCTTGCGGGTGTTCTGGCGAACGCTGCGCCAAGCAATCCAGCACGCCGCTGATCCGGTCACCGTGATCGGGATCGCCGCGTTCGCGGGCTTCGCCACCCATCAGATGCTCGACTTACCCGCGATGATGCCGACGATTGCGCTGGTAGCGCTGATCACGCTGGTGATCGCGGTCGCGCCGGGCGAATCGGCGGTAGAGGTCGGAATGCTATCGTCACGGCGCGCGTGGCAGCCGATTTTGCTAGCGGTCGGCGCTCTGGCGCTGGTGATCAGCGGGGTATGGAGCGCCGCCAATAACAGCCGCTACGTCGCCATCCTGACCGACGCCAACGCCAGCAAAGCCTTTCACGCCGCCGCGGATCAACTGCAAGCGCTGGCGAACACTGATCCTGATTTCGCGCTCTATCCTGAACAGCAGGGCATTTTGCTTGGTCTTGCCGCCGCAGCGGGCGATCCAGCAGCGGTGCAGGCAGGGGTCGAGCGCTTCGAGCGCTTCACCACGCTCGAACCGGATTACGCCAACGGCTGGGCGAACCTTGCCGCGCTTCACGCCGCGCTCGGTGAGGATCAAGCGGCGGTTGATGCGATGCAGCACGCCGTCGATCTCGCGCCGTCAAGCTGGTCGCTGGTCTATCGCTATGGCGTTTACGCCGAAGCCGCTGGCGACAACGACACCGCACGACAAGCCTATCAGGCAGCGCTCGATCTGGGGCACGACGTGGCGCTGATCCCCGGTTGGGGCGATTCGGTGCTGCGGCGCGACCTAACACCCGACGAAAGCGATCTTTCGGATTTCGGGCGGACGCTGCTGATGCTCGAACGGGGCGAGAACGAAGCGGCGCAGGCGTTCGCGCTAGACCATACGGGCGGCGCGACCGATGTCAGCGGCGAGTTTGCGCTGCGGATGCTGCTCGCGCTGAGCAGAGGCGACCGTGAAACAGCGGCGGCATATTTAGCACAGGCACGCAGCAGCGTGATCAGCCGCAATGGACGGATTTGGACACAGGTCGGGGCGGCGCTGCTTGCAAACGACGATACAGCCTTCGAGCAGCAGGTCGCGATAGCGCGCGAGGCGCTCATCGGTGCGCCCTACGAGACGGATTGGGAATTGGGCGAGAATATCGCTTACATTCAATACCTCAGCCTCGCCATTCCGCGTCAGTTCATCCCGCAGGTGGGCTACTTCGAGCTTGATCAGGCGCTGATTCATCTGCTTGGCGAAGCGGGAGCGGTGGAGAATTTGCGGGCGGCGCTGACGAGTCAAGACGGCGTGTAGAGGCGTAATACATGACGCCCTTACGATTAAATTGCGCTAAGCCTCGCCGATCACCCGCCGGAAAATGGCGAGGTAGGCGTTCGCGACGGGTTCGGGGGCGAGGTTTTGCTCGGCGTAGGCGCGGGCAGCAGCGGCGAGCGCAGTACGGCGAAGGGGATCAGCGGCGAGTGCGCGAATCGCGTTCGCCATCGCCGCAGCGTCGGCAATCGGTACGACGACGCCCGCGCCTGAACTTTCGAGCAGGGCAGCACCTTCGCCGCGAATCGCCGCGACGACCGGCGTTCCGGTCGCCAGTGCTTCGTACATTTTGGCAGGCAGCGTCCCGCCCGCCACAGAATGGTCGCCTAGCGCGATCAGGCAGGCGTCTGCTGCCGCCCACACACCGGGCATGGCGTCATGCGGCAGCACGCCCGTGAAGATCACATTGGCTAAGCCGCGCGAACGCACCTCTGCTTCGATCCACGCCGCTTGTGAACCTCCACCGACGAACAGAAATGCAATCTCTGACAGCAGTGCCGCCGCATCAAGCATGACGTGAAAGTCGTAGGTCAAGCTCATGTTGCCGACGTGAACAACCGTAAAACGGTCGCCCAAGCCGTAGCGCTCACGCACTTCAGCGCGCAGTTGAGGCGAGGCGAGGTGAAAAGCATCGAGATCGACCGCATTCTTGATCAACGTCGCGCGATTCGGATCAGGCAGGATATGATGGATACCGTCCATAACGCCAGCAGTCATGCCGACGACGTGAGCGGCGTCGCCATATGCCCACTTCTCGACAGGCTGCGCCAGCTTGACCAACGGGCTGTCCGGGCTGAGCGCGCCGGTTGCGACCGCCGATTCGGGCCACAGGTCGGAGACGTTGAGGACGACGGGCACGTGTTTAACCCGCCGAAGCCAGCCGCCCGTTAAGCAGACGAACAGCGGATGCGACTCGACGAGGATCACGTCAGGGCGCTTGAGGAACGACCCGCGCAGCGCCGCCAGCAGCATAAAGCTGAACTGGTTGAGCAGACGCCCACACGCGCCCCTGCTCGGCGTCGCGTAGACCCAAACCCGCTCGACGGTCACGCCGTCAAGCGTTTCGCGCAGCGTCAGCCGCCCGCGATAGCCCTCACGGATGACGCCTTCAGGATAATTCGGCATTCCGGTCAGGACGGTCACCTGATGCCCATCCGCGACCAACAAACGCGCCAAACGACTGAGGCGTACCGCCGCCGCGCCAAACTCCGGCGGGTAGAACTGAGTGAGCAGCCAAATCTTCATCGTAGGTATCTATACTTCGCAGCGTGAGTTTGCTACGATACTAAAAGAAGTCCGTGAATTTGAACAGCCTAGAGGTGAGCATGTGCGGAATCACCGGCATCATTAATCGTCAGGGCGTGGGCATTGACGTAAGCTGCGTGCTCGAAGCAGCACAGTTGATGCGGCATCGGGGCCCCGACGACGAGGGTTATCTGCTGCTCGACAGCGTGACGGGCGCGCACAGCTTACGGAATGGTCCTGACACCGCCGCAGGCATCCAGCACCCGCTGGTCACGGATTTAGCCGAGTTCACGCCCGACGTGGTGCTGGCACACCGCCGCCTCGCCATCATCGACGTCTCACCCGGCGGCCACGAGCCGATGACCCTTGAGGACAGGTCGCTGTGGATCACCTTCAACGGCGAAATCTACAACTATCTGGAACTGCGCGCCGAACTACACGCGAAGGGCTACGAATTCCACACCGAATCCGACGTTGAGGTCTTGCTACAAGCCTATCGCGAATGGGGAATCGACTGCCTCCAGCGCTGCTTGGGGATGTTCGCCTTCGCGCTCTGGGATCAAGCCAAGCGGCGGCTGTGGTGCGTCCGTGACCGGATGGGCATCAAGCCGTTCTACTACGCCGTGACGGCGGATCACTTCGCCTTTGCCAGCGAGATCAAGGCGCTGCGCCCACTCGTGCCGGAAGCCTGCGAACCGGACATGTCACAATTGTTTTGGTTCTTGCAAACGGGACGAGTCTACAACGCGCCGCAAACCTTCTTCGCGGGCGTGCGCGAACTCCCCGGCGCGCATTATCTGCTGGTCGAAGACGGCAAGGTCGGTGAACCCGTGCGCTGGTGGGACGTGGACATCGAGCGCGCGCGCGCGACCTACGATTACGGCGACATCGACGGCGAGTTCCGGCGTTTGCTGCGCGATGCGGTCGGGCTGCGCTTGCGCAGTGACGTTCCGGTCGGGACGTGCTTGAGCGGCGGACTCGATTCCACCACGATTGTGGCGTTGGCGACCGAAGGCTTGAACGGCGGACGGATGAACAGCTTCTCGGCGGTCTACCCGATCAAGGGGCTGGACGAAAGCCGTTATGTGGACATCGTGGCGCAGCGTTTCAACACCATCGCCCACCGAATTACGCCCGACTCGCGCGATTTTCTCGACCGGATGGCGAAAATTACGTGGCATCAGGACATCCCGACCGGAAGTTCGGGCGTCTATACGCAGAATTTCGTCATGAAGCTGGCGCAGGGCAACGTGACCGTGCTGCTCGATGGACAGGGCGCGGACGAACTGCTGGCGGGCTACCTGAGCTACGTCGTCTATCACCTCAACGACCTGCGGCGGCGCGACTTCGGGCGCTGGATTGGCGAACAGGCTTCGTTCGTCGGCGGGGTGTGGTCGCGCTTCAACGCCTCGCTGAGCGCGCGCGAGTTCGCCTTTCGCGTGCGCGAGTATCTCGGCGGCGATAATCCGCTGCTCAAACCGCAGTTCGCACAGGCGGCGACAGAACGCGCGCAGATGGAAATACCGCTCGCATCGCAGGGCAGCGACGCGCTCAACCGCCA
>JBBSNT010000056.1:0-15576 GCA_038260485.1 Aggregatilineales bacterium
CGACAGCCTTGGTCGGCGCGCTGCAAGTCGCCAACCAACTCGCGGAAGCAGGACGTTCCGGCGTCGTTGTGACGCTGTTCCCCGACAATGCTTACAAATATCTATCAGAGGTTTTCTGGATGGCAGAATAACACCTGATCTACGCACACGAGCCACACTCAGGGCGCACGAAGCAATTACAAATTGCCATGCGCCCTTTTATTTTTCCACGCGACTCGCCTTGCCGTGTTAAAATGAAAAACGTATTCAGAGCAAGGTGACATCCTAATGCCTGACCATTCTCTGCAACCCGCGCATAAATCATCAACCATCGTCGTGCTGCTGGCGATACTGCTGTTCGCGCTGCTTATTTTTGTGCTGACGACCAGCGTCACCGCACAGGGCGACACGCCGCAGCCAACTTCCGAATTCGACTTCAATATCGAGCCGACATTCGCCTACGGACCGACCGAAACACTCGACCCGAATATGCTGCCAAGTCTCACCGGCGTCGGCGGGCACGCCGTCAACGCCAGCGTCATCATCCGCAGCGGCGCGGGCTTGAGCTATCGCCAGATTAGCTATTTGAAGCGGGATAGCTGGATCGACATCGTTGGCTGGAACGGCTGGGATGAAGGGCGTAACTGCTCCACCGACTTCAAAAGCGATCTCGATATGTGGGTGCAGGTGCAGTTCGGCGAGCGGCGCGGCTGGATCGCCCGCTGCGTCCTTGACATTCGTGGTGAGTTGACCAAGCTGCCGATTGTCACCGAATCGGGCGAACGCATCTTGCAGCAGTAGGAGTCCATTTTGCCTTTATTGCCCCCTGCGCCGCTGATTCGGATTTGTGCCGCGCTCCTGCTTCTGATCGCGGCGGGCTGCGGCGCGACCACCAATGAGATCGTGCCGACCGCGCGCCCCACTGCCACGCCGACCGCTACCGATGCGCCGACGCGCACGCCTGCGCATGACGTGACGCCGACCGCAGCGCCAACCGACCTGCCCATGACCGCGACCGGCGGCCCCTCGCCCACGCCGCTGTTCGGCTCGACCCAGACGCCGGTCATCGCTGCCATAACGTCTAATGCGCCCAACGTCAACCTCAATCCGAATGCGCCCCGCATCGAGTTCTTCACCTCGGACTCGTCAGCGATTGCGCCCGGTCGGGTCGTGACGCTCTACTGGTCAACACGCGGCGCACGCGAAGCCGTGATCTATCAACTGGTGCGCGGTGTCCGCAACCGTCTCTGGAACGTCGGGCCGGATGGCAGCCTGCCCGTTCAGACCAATCGTAATGATCGCGGCACGGTCGATTTCGTGCTGACGGTTGGGGAGGGATCGCAGTACGTCGAGCAGACGCTTTCGGTGCCGCTGGCGTGTCCCGACGTATGGTTTTTCGCGCCGCCGCCGGAAGCCTGTCCAACCGCGCCAGCGCAGGAAACACAAATCATCGAAGAACCCTTCGAGCGCGGGCGCATGATCTACGTCACGACCAGCAATCTCGTCTATGCCCTGTTTAACGACAGCTTCGCACCCGCGTGGCTGGTGCTTGAGAATCGTTTCGACCCGGCAGTCAACGCCGAGTTGGACGCGAACTTCGCGCCGCCGCCCGGCTACTATCAACCCATCCGCCGGTTAGGCTTCGTCTGGCGCGGCAACGATACCGTCCGTAACCGGCTTGGCTTGGCGACCGAACCGGAGTCGAGTTTCAGCGGTTTTATTCAATCGTCCGTGACTCCAAACGGCGCGCAAACGCTTTACGTCAGCAGCGCCGATGGTAAGGTCTTGCAACTCCTACCACAAGGCGAGTCGTGGCAGATTATCACGTCGCCCTAATCCATTTTGGTTATGATTAAACGACCCTTTTCCCGGTCAGAATTGCCTGATCTGGCTGGTTTCGGAGAGACTCGAATGCTAAATGAAACAGCTTCCTCCGTTGAAGATCGCCCGTCGCTGCGCTCGACCGTCCGCCCAAACGAAGACAACACCCAACGCGACGCAATCCGCGAACAGGTGCAGACTGTTTTTGCCATCGAGCGCGAGTCCTTCGAAAGCGATAAAGACTCCAAAGAGAATCTGATGCTCGTCGGGCAGGACAGCCGCTTGATCGCCAGCTTCGAGGGGCGGCTGATCGGCGACTCCGAAGCCGCCTATGATAGACTTGACCATCTGCTCGCACCTGACAATCTGCTGCCGCTGTTCCGCGAGGAAAACGGCAAGCAGGTGATCCGCATCGTCTCTGGGCGCGCGCATCCACAGCCGCGCCACTGGTGGCTGAATGCCGTCCTATTCGTCGTAACGCTCTTTAGTGTCCTGTTGGTTGGCGCGGAAATGGCGATCAACGAGATCGCCGCGTCCGATCCTGCCGCCGTCCAACCGCTGATCGACAATCTGCTGCTCGAACTCTGGCGCGGCATCCCCTACGCAGGCGCGATTTTGCTGATCCTCGGCGCGCACGAGTTAGGGCATTACTTCGCGGCGCGGCATCACAAGCTCGCCGTGACGCTCCCCTACTTCATCCCCGCGCCCTTCATCAGCTTGATCGGCACGTTCGGCGCGTTCATCCAACTGCGCGAACCGATGCGGAATCGCAAGACGCTGCTCGACGTGGGCGCGGCGGGCCCGCTGACTGGCTTGATCTTTGCCATTCCGATCCTGTTGATCGGCTTAGCGACTTCATCGGTCGGACCGATCAACCCCGGCGGCATGATCGAGGGCAATTCGCTGCTCTACGCGCTGGCGAAAACGCTGGTCTTTGGGCGCTTTTTACCGAACGGCACCGTCGATGTCTACGTCAATCAACTGGCATGGGCGGGCTGGACGGGGCTGCTCGTCACCGGCTTGAATCTGATCCCGATTGGACAGTTGGACGGCGGGCACATCCTCTACTCGCTAATCGGTGAACGCGCGCGTCTGCTGTTCTACCCGCTGATTGGCGCGATGCTCGTGCTCGTGCTGACTGGCAGCGAAGCGTGGCTGTTCTGGCTGGTGCTGTTGTTCATCTTCGGGCGCGTTTACGCCAAGCCGCTCGACATGATCACGCCGATGGGCACGCGCCGCAAACTGATCGCCGTGCTCAGTCTCGTCGTTTTTGCGGTGACGTTCGTGCCCATTCCCTTCACCTTTGCGCCAGAAACCGTTCCCAACCTCATCCCGCAGAATACGATTTGGCTGCCCGTGACCATGATGACGCTCTACTTGTGGCGGAGACGCTAAACATGACGGCTTGGTCGCGTCGTTTCCACGTTCAGGTGACACGCCTGTTTCAGCAGGCGATCAGCAAGGAGCAGTTCGGCAGTCTCTCCATTCCGATGTTCGCGAACTTGGAAGGCGCGTCCGCATCCATGCAGCGCAAAACACATAACGCCAAAATACGGCATAATAGAACTAATATTGTGTCTGATTTGGGGTCTGGCAGCAGCGCATGTCGTTTAATCTTTCGAAGTGCTTGATCGCCAATCGGGGAGAGATCGCCGTTCGTATCATCCGCGCGTGCCACGAACTCGGCATCCGTGCGGTGAGCGTCTATGCTGACGCGGATAGACACGCCCAGCACGTCCGCCGCGCCGACGAAGCCTATCCGCTCGCTGGATCATCCCCTGCCGAAACCTATCTGGACAGCGCCAAACTGATCGAACTTGCCCTTGAGTCAGCCTGTGACTGTGTGCATCCCGGCTATGGCTTCTTGTCCGAATCCGATACTTTCGCTCAAGCGGTCATCGACGCCGGGCTGATCTGGGTCGGGCCGCCGCCAAGCGCGATCCGGCAGATGGGCGTCAAGACCGAAGCTCGCGTGCTGATGCAGCAGGCGGGTGTGCCGCTCGTCCCCGGCTATCAGGATGGCGGTGACGACTCCGACTACCTCGCGGCAGCCGACCAGATCGGCTATCCCGTGATGGTTAAGGCGGCGGGTGGTGGCGGCGGTAAAGGGATGCGCGTCGTCACACGCCCCGACGATCTGCCCGATGCGCTGCAAGCCGCTCGCCGCGAGGCGCAGCACGCCTTCGGCGACGACCGCGTCTTTCTGGAGCGCTACGTCGAGCGAGCGCGTCACGTCGAGATTCAGGTCTTGGCGGATCAGCACGGGCATACGGTTCACCTGTTCGAGCGCGAGTGCAGCGCCCAGCGCCGTCACCAGAAAGTCATCGAGGAATCGCCCGCGCCCATGCTTGACGCCGAAACGCGGGCGCAGATGGGCGCGGCGGGCATCGCGGCAGCGCGCGCGGTCGGCTACGTCAACGCCGGGACGGTCGAGTTCATCGTCACACCCGGCGGAGACTTCTACTTCCTAGAGATGAACACCCGCCTGCAAGTCGAGCATCCTGTGACCGAACTGGTCACCGGGCTGGATTTAGTCAAGCTGCAATTCGCGGTCGCGTCCGGTGAAGCGCTGCCCTTCACGCAAAGCGACCTCACACAGCGCGGACACGCTATCGAGTGCCGTCTTTACGCCGAAGACCCGCGTAACGGCTTTCTGCCCGCCGTTGGCGAATTGATCCAATTTCACCCGCCGGAAGGCATCGGCGTGCGCGTCGATGCAGGAGTCGCGTCCGGCGACACGATCACCATTCACTACGATCCGCTGCTTGCCAAAATCATCGTCTACGACCGCACCCGCGCTGATGCCATTCGCCGCATGGACACCGCCCTGCGCGACACCGTAATCCTCGGCACGACCACCAACCGTGATTTCCTGCGCACGCTCATCAATCATCCCGCTTTCGCGGCGGGCGAGGTCGATACAGGCTTCATCGAGCGCCATCTCGATGCACTGACCCCGCCTGAAGCGCCGATCAGCGACCTTGCCTTGATCGCGGCAGCACTCCACGACACCTACAGCAGACCCACGCCAGAGACAGCCGCGCTCAGCACCGACCCTTGGTCGCGGGCAGACGGCTTTCGTCTCGGCGTCGGGCAGAATGGCTAGTTCCATGCACAATGCCCTATACTCCACAACCGCTGTAAATCGACCCGGAAAGGATGTTTATGTGTTCGATCATCGCCCTATTACTCCTAGCGTTTGCAGGCTTTTTCGGCTTTACGACCTTCCCTCTTCCTGAAGAAGCGGTGCTGCCGGTGGAACCTTCGGTGATCGTCGCCTCAACCGTCGAAGCACCGACGCTGCTATCATGCGCAGCGCCATCCGCCACAGATGACATGGCAAATATGCTTCAGCTAATTGACACGACCCTCTTTGAACCACCGCTTTGGTCGTCCGAAAGCAGCTTGCAGAGCAACCGAACTACGGCAACGTGGAAATCCGATACCTATGGGGCGGTCGCCTATCTCGAATATCTGCACTACGACTGTGGCTATACCGAAGCGCAAATCGACACCTATTACAGCCCCGAAAATTGGGCACTCATCTTCTCAGGCTACGACTCCTACACGAAGTCAGCCGAATGCCGTTACAAAGACACCCGCCTCTACCAATTCGATGTGCATTTTCGCGGGTCGGACTACGCGGTTCGCTACTGGGTCGTCCCGGCAACTGACACGCGCGTCTTCGGGCTGATGCTGGTCTTTCCGGTCGAGCAGCAGGCGACGCTGGCGCAGTACTCTGGCCATCTATTTCCGCAATTTCCCTCCTGCGCGGACGCCGCCGGATGATCTACACTTATGGCGACCAGACCCACAGCGTCACCCTTGAGCCGCTGCCGGACGGCACCTATCGCGCAGTGGTGGACGACCGCGTTTACGTCATCAGCGCCGCGCAAATCGACGGCGGTTGGCTGCTGACGCTCGACGGCACGCAGGTCGTCGCCTATAGCGCCGCGCACGGCGATACCCGTTACGTCGCGGCTGCGGGCGAAACAGTAACGCTCACAGTGCCGCAGACGCGCAGACGCGCCCATGCCGCTGGCGTGGGCGACCTAACCGCGCAAATGCCGGGGCAGGTGCGCGACGTGTTGGTCGCGGTGGGCGATGTGGTCGAGCGCGGGCAGCCCCTGCTGATTCTGGAAGCGATGAAGATGGAGATTCGCGTCAGCGCGCCTGCCGCGGGGCGCGTGAAGCGGGTGCTGGTCGAAGCGGGCGCAGTCGTGGATCGCGGTCAGCGCCTATTGGAAATAGAATAGAAAAAGGCTAAAAGCCGAATGCTCATCGCTTCTTCTAGGTGTATCGTCCCAAAGTGAGAGGGGACGATACACCTAATCTCTGCTTATCTAGAGATTTGGCAACAATGGTAAAAAGGCGATTGCTTATCGACTTGCCTTTTTACAGCACTTACGCCAGCCCCGAAAAGAAGTCCGTCTTGATGTGGTCGCGCTTGATGCCGATCTGCTGGAGCAGTTCGTGCGTCGCGTTGACCATCGCTACTGGACCCGACACGTAATAGAGCGCTTGGCGGTACTCCGGCACGTAGCTGCGGATCATCTCGGCATCGACACGCCCGACGCAGTCGCGCCATGTCGGGGCGCAGTTCTGCGCGTCGGTGATCGTGTAGACGGTTTGGATGCCTAGTTCGCGCTCTGCTTGGTCGAATACGTCTTTGTAGACGACGTCCTCGACGTTTTTGTTGGCGTACAACAGGGTAATCGGGCGTGGCTGGTGTGTATCGATCAGATATTTGATCATGCTGCGAAACGGTGTCACGCCGATACCGCCCGCGATGAATACGCAGGGTTGGCTTGGATCGTCCGGCAGTGTGAAATCGCCCGCCAACTGCCCCGCGACGATGGCATCGTCTCGTTCCATCAGCAGCAGCGACTCTTTGTAGGTGCTCGATTCCGGATAGAACTTGACGCCGACGCGCAGTTCGCGTTCGGTCGGTGCCGATGCCAGCGTGAAATAGCGGCGGTTGCCCCGGCTGTCCGGGTCATCGTGACCGAGCGTCCACTCCATATACTGACCGGGTGCGAATGCCAGTTGGCGCGAGGGCATGAAGACGAACTCGTAGACGTCTGGCGAGAGCCGCAGCCGCTCTTTCAGCGTCAGGATCAGCTTGGTCTTGGGGCTGACCAGATAGGCGTAGACGTTGCCGACCAGCAGCGCCAGTTCGGGCGTGAAGTAGAAATCGCCAAGGTGAAGCTGTGGCACGAACAGCATCCCGACCAGCGCACCATAGACGAGTTGCAACGAGCGCGTCGGCGGTGTCGTCAGCGGCTCGGTGATGAAGATGAAGGCGAAGAACAGCGCTGGCGAATAGAGCAGTGTAAATTTCAGCGACTCGATCAGATCGCCATGACCGACCAGCGTGAACAGGATCGTTGTCCCGACTGCCGCGCTCAAGAAGCTGATCGCCAGACCGAAGCGGCGGATACGTCGCACGACCAGCAGCCCGCCGATCAGCACGAACGGCAGCATCGCGCCCGTACCGATCCACCAACTGGCGGTCTGGTCGATGGTCAATGCCGTCAGCGCGACGGCGAAGGCGACCGGGTTGAACAGGTGCTTCTTGTTGACGGCAACGATGTACTTGGATGCCATCGCCAGCACCGATGCCCAGCCGATGAACCAGAGATCGTTCCATGTCGTCAGCGGCGTGATAATCAGCGCGAGAATCAGCGCCGAGATGTAGACCGACTCGACGTTGGCGGGCACGCCGTAGACCCGCGCAAAAATCCAGTTGGTGATCGCGCAGGCGGCGACCGAAAAGCCGACCATGAACAGCAGCGCGAAGGGATCGTAGGGCAGGATGCCCGCAATCGACAGCGCGATTGCCGCGCCGAGTAGAAAAATCAGGTAGTAGAGCACCAGTCGGTAGATCGTGATCCGGTTGATGAGGTTGTCAATCGCTTTAATCATGGCGTGTGTAGCTCGCAAAACCGCTGGTGAGCGTCGCGATTCCATTGCAATCGATCATGTAGCCTTCGAAGCCTGCTAAAGCCTCGATAAAGAGGATGCCTTCGCGCCCCATTGCAAATGCGGGTGTTGCAAAGCGATCCGCCTCATAGATGTTCGCGCCGATCACCGTCAAGCTGACGATTTCCTCGATAGGCGCGGAGTTCTTCGGGTTGTAGATGTGTTGTCCGCGAATGGATGTGCCGGAGGTAGCGACGCCCATGTCGCTAACGCCGACAACCTTGACGATTTGGTCAATGTTGAACGGATTGCGAATGCCAACGCGCCAATTCTCGCCATCTTCGTTCTTGCCGGCGGCTTGCACATCACCGCCCGCATCAACGTAGAAATTCTGGAAGCCATGCTGGCGCAGAAGCGCCGCCGCGTGGTCGATAGCCCAACCTTTGACCACACCCGAAGGATCGTAGCTGCCATTGTGTAAAATATCGAAGTAGCCGTCTGTTTCCCGTTTGGTCTGCTCTGCCAGCGCGAAGATCAAGCGCATATCCTCGCTAGCGTCATCGAGCGCGAGTTCACCCCGATTAATCCGCATGATCTCGCTGGTGTCCTTGTAGGTGCTGAAGGTGGCATCGACGTAGGCGAAGTAGTCGAACACTGCCTGTATCGCGGCGCTCTCTTTGTCGGGCGACGCTGCAAACACGGTGTCCACAATTTCGACGGTGATGGGCATGCCCATCATTAAGCGCGTCTGTTTCATTGTGACTTCGCAAGCGCTGCTGAAAGCGACTGGACGAAGGCGCGGCTGGTCAGGGTTGCGCCGGAAATCAGGTTGACGCGAGCGCTCTGCGCTTGAATTACCTCTCGCGTCAAGTAGGGCATGGCGATCGAGTTGATCCGCTGCGAGGTGCGCCGATCATGCGGGTAATCGAGGAACTGCACATCCACGATTTCACCGTTCTGGACAACCGCTTTGACCTGCATGTTGCCATACCACGCATCCGTCACCGGACCAACATACTCACCGTCAGCGTACTGCCCTGAACGAGTCGCCGTCGGGACGGGGGTGTCCGTTGGCGAGACGGACGTATCAGCCGGCGGAACCGGCGTGCTGGTCGGGATAATGATCGGGGTATCGGTGGCAACGGCAATGGAGATGTTTTCTTGCTCTTCGTCACTGCCGCCATCTTCGGCGTCGTCCGATACTGAGGCGGGGACAATGATAACAGGCGTCGCGGTCGCTAGCTGTGCCGTCGGCATCGTTTGAACGGGACGCAGTACAAGCTGAGTTTGGGCGCTGTCTCCCGTTGTCGCCGTCGGCGACAGAGTCATTTCGGGGCTGGCGAAGCGTTCGTGGATCGCATAAGCGGCAAAGGAAAAGATGACAAAGGCGGATACGAAGAACTTGCGCAGCACGAACAGCACGCTTGACCCTCGATGATTGTGAATTTTAGACACGGTTGTTTCCTTGAAATTTCGTCAACGCTCTTAATTTAAATCAGATCGCTGAGCAGAGGGTTAAATCGACGTTCGCCAACCTTAAATCTGGCTTAAATCTGCCCGCCCCGGTCGATTTCCCCGTAGCGGAAGCATTCAACTGTGTGATCGTTGACCAGCCCGCAGGCTTGCATGAACGAGTAGATGATGGTGGGTCCGACGAACTTGAAGCCGCGCTTCTGCAAATCCTTGCTCAGCCGCTTGGAGAGTTCGGTTTCGGCGGGGAGTTCGCTCATCGATTCCCAGTGATTAACAATCGGTTTGCCACCCACGAAATCCCAGACGTAGCGGTCGAAGCTGCCGAATTCCTGCTGGACTTCAAGAAAGTGGCGCGCGTTGGTGACTGCCGCGTTGACCTTCAGCCGATTGCGCACGATACCGGCATTTTGCAGCAGTTCGGCAATTTTCGCCTCATCGTACCGCGCGACTTTCGCTGGATCGAAATGGTCGAACGCCATACGATAGTTTTCGCGCTTGCGCAGGATCGTGATCCAGCTTAAACCCGCTTGTGCGCCTTCCAAAATCAGAAATTCGAACAAAATACGATCATCGTGGACGGGTTTGCCCCATTCCTCGTCGTGATAAGCGATATACAGCGGGTCGCTAGTTGACCAGCCGCAGCGTGTGATTTGGGTCATAGCGTCTCTTTAGATGAACAACTTGAGCTTGTCGAAATCCTTGCGCAGTGTCTCTTTTTGGCTGGCGCTTTAGAGCACCACCGCTGGGTGATAGAGCGGTAGGATATGAATCTCGCTGTAGGGCATCTGTGTCTTGACGAGCCGTCCGTGCATGTTGCTGATTTTGCCGCGCTTTTCCGGCAAATTGAGCCGCGCGAAGATGTATTCCATCGCGAAGCGACCGAGCGTGGCGATCACGGCGGGCTGGATCACGTCTACCAGCCGATCCACGAATGGGGTATAGAACGCGATCTCGTCAGGCGTTGGGTTGCGCTTGGCGTCAGGCTTGTCGAGCAGCACGTTCGTCAGAAACACCTCCTCGCGCTTGAGATCGATCCCGCGCAGCATCTCGTCGAGTACATCGCCGGACGGTCCACAGAACGGTCTGCCCGTCTCAACTTCATTCTTACCCGGCGCTTCACCGATGAACAGGATGTTGGCATCAGGATTGCCTTCACCGAGCACCGGAAACGACCGATTCTCGACGCGGTAGGTGTAGAGTGGCGATGCTGTCGCGTTGATCAGGTCGAGCCTTACCCGCTTGAGCGCTTCGGCTTTGCGCTGCACGATCTCGCTGTCCACGTTGCGCTTGACCGACTCGTTCGCCGGAGCGAGTGACTTGATCGCGCTGACCAGTTTATCAGCATCGTAGCTGAAGCGCTGGTGACTCAGTTCCATGGCGTTGCGCCGCGCCAGTGTGACGAGATCGTCCGGTAAATCGCTCGGTGAGGGCATCCGCGCCTGCCCGACCAGTACCGGAATCACCGGCTTGTTCTGTTTCAAGGCAGTCGCGATTTCGATGCGGACGAAGTCGTTCCACAGGTCGAGCCGTCGGCTGCCTGCTTCGTCGCTAAGCGCCAGCCATTGCGGACCGATCACGGCGATCAACACGTCGCAGCCTGCGACGGCTTCTTCGAGAAACGTCACGAAATCCACGCCCGGCGGGATGCTGTCCACGTCCATGAACACGTCGCTGGACTCGAAGTGCCGCGTCAGATGGTCGTACAGCCGCCCGACGTAGCCTTCGCTGTCTTGGCGACGATAGTTGATAAAGATTCGGCTCATTACGGCGCTGCTCCACTTGCATTCTGTGCTGTTTTTATTGTAACGGCAAAGGAAAAGCTACAACGCAAAGACACACCCTTTGCAACTCTAAAAGCACAGAAATTTATTAGTTGTAGGGCGTTCAATTGAGCGCACATACTATCTTTTCTTGCATCTTTTCTCCAAAGCCTCTTTGCGTTAAGTTTTTAGCTTCTTTGTGTTCTCTGTGGGTAAAGGTCTTTATGAACATCCTTATGTTCTCGATCACGCCGCTGTTTCCCAAGCACGACATGGGCGGCGGGCAAAAGCACCTGCGCACCATCGCCATTCACCTCGCAGAGCAGGGGCATCATCTCCGCCTGCTCTGTACGCGCCGCGCCGACACCAGCGAGCCGTTCTACTGGCACGAACGCGCGCTCGTTCTGCCGATACTGCGCTTCAAGCAGCCGTTTCCCGCGCCCTATGACACGCCCGCCTACAACATCGCCGCGATCATGCAGGACGTCGGCGAGCAAATGCAGTGGGCGGATCGTTTCTACATCCATGACGGCGAGTTCGTCTTTCCCTACGCCTACCGTGATAAGCCGACCGTCGTCGGTCTGCGCGATAACGTCTATCCGGAGACGACGCAGGGCGCGTTCCACTTCGAAGGAGACACGCTGATCACGGTTTCAGAGTACGGGCGCCAGTTCTTCTTGCAGACGGTCGGGCGCTTCTTCCCTGAACTGCCGTCACGGATGAAGGTGATCCGCAACAGCATTGACTGGACGCGCTTTCAGCCAACCGCTTCGCTTAAACCGCACCACATCCTCAACCTTGTCCCGTCGATCCACCCCGAAAAGCACGCGATTGTGCTGCATCCGCACCGCCCTGAAGACAGCAAAGGCATCTGGCAGACTATCGAAGTCGCGGATCGGCTGGTCAGGCAGTACGGCTTTAGCAATTTGCGCGTGCTGGTTCCGCGTTGGCTCAACGTCGAGCAAGACCCCGGCATCAGCGACCTCTACGCCCGCATCGAAGCCGAGATCGCCACACGCGGATTAGGCGAGCACTTCGTCTTTCACGAGTGGATTCCGGTTGACCTGCTGCCCGAATACTACCGCTTGGGGCATGTCACGCTAGCGCTCGGTCACTTCGTTGAGTCGTTCGGCAACGCGGTTTACGAGTCGCTCGGCTGCGGCACGCCGACGATTGTCGCCCGCATCTCGTCGCACCGTGAACTGCTGCCAGAGCACCTGATCGACAAGGTCGATTTTGGCGATCACGACACCGCCGCCCAAATCGCCGCCGACATCCTACGCCACAAATCCCGCACGCGGCAGCCGACGCTTGATTACCTGCACGCGCATTTCAGCGTGAAGGCGCAGTTGGACGCCTACGCCGAGACGATCATCGACGCGCAGGTGGCGCAGCCGATGCAATATCGCTTCACAGCGCTGGACGACACGACGCGCTTCAAGCTGCCGATCTGGTGCTACCGCGCGGGTGCGAAGGGCATTTATCACGACTATCTGGTGACGTATTTGCAGGACGCGGCACTCGAAGCGCTGCTCGATGCCTATCCGCTAAGCGAAGCACGTGACTTCAGCTTCGCGGACGCTGCCGCGCAGGGTGTCGATCACGATCAGGTGATGGCGTGGTATCGGGGCGGGTATCTCGTCCCGCAGCCCGCAACGTAGGCGCAGTCGCACAGCTCTTAACGCCGCGAAGCCCTTAACGCCGCACCGACTTCGACACGTTGACGGGCAGTTCCTCGACCAGCGTGCCGTTAACCATGATCGCGTACTGATACCAGCCCGCCTTGGCGAAGGTCACGTCGAACGCCTCGTAGGTGTAGACGCAGTGAACGTCCTCGCCGCTCTGCCCGCTCGTCATGCGCGCGATTTTGCGGTCGCTGGGGATCGGACCCGGCAAGCCGTCCTCGTCGACGAACGTGACCATGATCTCGAACTCGCGCCCGTAATCAACCGGGCTGCCTGTGAAGCGCGCGACCAGCAGCACTTTCGACGCCGTGAACGGGAACGAAGGCGCGGTCAGCCCGGTATAGATGCCGGTCACGTTGAGCAAATTACCCGGTTCGCTGGTGTAGGTATCGTGTGCCAGCGTCAAAATGGTCAAGCGCATGAGTCCATCCTGTCAGTTTGTCTCAATAGGGGGGATGATACTCGCTGGCGCAAAAGATTCAACGCACGGATGCAAAGTCGTGAGCCTGTTTGTGAGAACCTTCCCCGTTCCGTATAATCTTCATGATGACTTGACGCAGTATTGGAAAGTCGATGACGGACGACCTGATCGGCAAGAAAATTGGCGGCTATGAAATTCTCGAACTAATCGGGCATGGCGGCATGGCGACCGTTTACCGCGCGCAGCAAGTGTCGATGAACCGGGTTGTCGCCGTCAAAATCCTGCCGCGCCAGTTCCTTAATGACGAAACCTACATGCAGCGCTTCAACCGCGAAGTCAAAATCGTCGCCCAGTTGGAGCACCGCAACATCGTCCCTGTGCACGACTACGGCGAGGAAGACGGACAGCCTTACATCGTCATGCGCTATATGTCCGGCGGATCGGTCGATGATCTGCTGCGCGACGGCGCGCTCGATCTGGAGCGGATCGTCAGCATCATCAGCCAGATCGCTCCGGCGCTCGATTACGCGCACGGCAAGAACGTGCTGCACCGCGACCTTAAGCCGAGCAATATCCTGATGGATGACGACGGCGGCGCGTACTTGACTGACTTCGGTATCGCACGCCTGATGAGCGAGGTCAGCAACGTCACTATCACGACGCACGGCGTCGTTGGTACGCCCAGCTACATGAGTCCCGAACAGGCGCAGGGGCAGCCGCTCGACAACCGCAGCGACATTTACTCGCTCGGTGTTACCGTTTTCGAGATGGCGACGGGCAAGCGCCCATTTGAGGGCGATACGCCTTATAGTATCGCTGTGCTGCAAGTGACCGCACCACCGCCCGCGCCGCGCTCCTTAAACCCCAACGTGCCCGTGCCCGTCGAGGATGTGATCCTTAAGGCGCTGAGCAAAAATCGGGAAAACCGCTATGGTCATGCGGTGCAGTTGGCATCTGTCCTCAAAGACGCCGCCGAGCGCAAGCGGAATATGTCCGACACGCAGCCCGGTTTCCCGCGTCCTCAACTGCCGCCTAAACAGCCCGACGTCAACGAAACCGCCGAGTCGGTGGTATCGACCCCGCCGCCCGACAGCAGCGTCTTTACCCCGCCGCCGCCCGCGTCATCTTATGTGATCCCGCCGGTCTCGGTGCGCAGTCGCCTTGCTCCGCGACGTAAAGGCGGCAACCTACTCATCAGCGTCGTGATCGGTGGAGTGCTCGGCTGCGGCTTGTTAGCGCTGCTCGGCGTGATTTCCTTCTTCGTCATCAGCAGCATCATGCGCGGCAACGCCACGCCTACGCCAGCGATCCCCGGCGGCTTGGCATCACCGCTGCCGGCGACCAACACCTCTTCGCCGCTGACACGCGGTACAGCGATCCGCGAGGCGACCGAAACCCATGCCGTGACTGCTGCGCCGACCCGCGCAGCGACCGAGGTCAGTGCTGTGGGTATACGCCCAACGCTGCCAGCGCTCACTAACGGCTCGGTCGTCTATTTCGCTGAACGGGATGGTGATTACGACATTTATAGGCTCGATTTGCAGACGCGGTTTGAAACGCAGCTCACCGACTCGGTTTCGAGCGAACTCTATCCGGCGGTGTCGCCGGATGGCACAAAGATCGCCTTTATGTCTGACCGTGACGGCGATTATGACATTTACGTCATGAACGCTGATGGCAGCAGTACGCGCCGTCTGACGACCAACAACATCACCGACCGCGCGCCTGCGTGGAGTCCTGATGGTGATTGGATCGCTTTTTCGTCGGATATGCGCGGCGACGGCAGCCATGATCTCTACCGCATGCGCGCCGACGGCAGCGACCAGAGCCGTCTCTACAGCGATGGCAACCGTAACAGTGATCCACTCTGGAGCGCCGACAGCGCGAGTATTTACTTCACGGGCGGCAGTATCAGCGATGCCGGCACGTGGGAGATCAAGCGGCTCGATGTCGCGTCCGGCGAGGTCACAGCGCTGACGACGAATGACGTCAAGGACTGGTCGCCGCGTTTTGCGCCCGATGGCGGACTGATTTATCTGACTGAAGGCGATGGGCACGCCGCGATTGCCCGCATGGATGCCGATGCCGATAACCAGAGCACGTTCTACGATGATACGGGCTACGAGTGGGGCGTCAGCTACAGCCCATCCGGTGACCTGATCACCTTCAACTCGGACACCAGCGGGCGCGACGAAATCTACCTGATGAACGCCGACGGCACGAACGTCCGCGAAGTGACGGATTTAGGCGGCATGTTCGCGGCGTGGCTGCCGGACGCGAAGCCATGACCGGCGCGACCCGCGCCGAAGCGACCGCCGAAGCCATCCACGCCGATATTCTCAGCGGGCACATTCTCAGCGGCGAGCGTTTGGTCGAACTCAACCTCGCGCAGACGCTCAACGTCAGCCAGAACACAGTCCGCGATGCCCTGCACCTGCTTGAAAAGGAAGGCTGGGTCGTTAAACAGGCGCGGCACGGTGTCTACGTCCGCAGCTTTAACCCTACCGAAGCTGCC
>JBBSNT010000057.1:0-15455 GCA_038260485.1 Aggregatilineales bacterium
AGCTGTCAGGATACGCGCCGTAGAGTCGTGTTCCGGCAATCGCGCCGCCCATCCCCGCGAACGCCGCCCCGATGGCGAACGCGAGCAGCTTGGTGCGGATCAGGTTGATGCCCATCGCCTGCGCCACATCCTCATCGGCGCGCATCGCCAGCCACGCACGCCCTAAACGTGTCGCCGCCAAACGCGCCGCAATCACTGCGGCGATGACGATGCCGACCAGCACCAGATAGTAAATCCCGTTCGATCCGGTCAACTCGAAATGCCACGCCGGATTGAGCACCGTTAAGTCGATCACAGGGCGCGGAATGTCGCGGACACCCTGCGCAGAGCCAAACAGGTCTTTGAAGTCATCGAAACGCACCAGCAAGCGAATAATCTCACCGAAGCCGAGCGTCACAATCGCCAGATAGTCGCCGCGCAAGCGCAAAATCGGGATGCCGAGCAGCACGCCGAACGCCGCTGCGATCAGCATCGAAAGCGGCCACGCTACCCAAAAAGTCATGATTCCAGTACAGATTGTACTGACCGTCTCCGGCGTAATATCGCGTGGCGAAACGCCGCCACAGGTCAGCAAACTCGGCGTCGTCAGCAAGCCAATCGAGTACGCGCCAATCGCAAAGAAGGCAACGTAGCCGAGGTCGAGCAAGCCTGCATAGCCGACGACGATATTCAAGCCGATGCCCATAATCACATACAAGCCGACAAGGTTGAGCACGTCGGTAATGTACTGCCCCAGAAACGCCGGCGCGACGATCAGCACCAGCAGCAGCGCGATACCCGATGCCGCTTGTGCCTGACGCCGCTGTGGACGCGCAAACTGCTCGTACTTCGTCTCGACGCGCGCACCGAGCATCGGAACAACCGCGAAGGCAGCAACGTATAAGCCAAAGGTCAGCAGCCCTGCCACAATCGTCATCGCGCCTTGAGCATTCAGCACGCCGATGATTAGCAGGGTTGTCATAAAATAAATCATGCTGTTATGGAACGTCCGCCCTGCTTGAGTCGCCAACCCGCCGATGCCAGCGACAAAAGCGAAGACCACTGCCAGCGGAAGAATCGCATTGCCGCTGGCGCTGTTCAGGATCACCGGAACGCCGCCATTGCCACGAAGCAAGCCACCTGCAGCCAACCCGCCGTCGTTCGCCAACAAGCCGAGAATCACGCCAGCGATCACACCGGGGATGATGCTGATCAGCAGGCTCACGAGCCATGACCGCCCGCCAACCAGTCTGCTGACGACGTAGCCAAGCGCGAACACGCCCGCCAGTGCCAGCGCATCGGGCAGTGTGATGATTCCGCTGATCTGGCTCTCCAGCAAGCCGATCACGACGGTCATACCAAGCGAAATCAGCAGCACACCGCGCCAGCGATTAGGCAGCGCTAGCAGCACACCAACGACCAGACCGATGCCCGCAGAAATTACGAGTAAGAGTACTAAACCGGGCATCATCTCCTGCCCGAAGGTCAGGGTTTTGCCAATTGGCTGCGTCAGATTGGCAAAAACGAAGCGCAAATCGACGTTCGACTCGATCACGACTAGCGCCGCCAGCATCACGCCAATCAGCAGCCCGCCAAGGATCGCGCTGATCCACATCAGGCTACCGCCGCGTATGCGTGATCCAGCAGCAAGCGCGCCACTGCCGATCATGATGATCAGCGTCACGACACTCAACGACACGCCTGTGACGACTTCACGGCTGGCAAATGAGACGAAAATCCCGGACAGCGCAAGGATCACGGCGACGATTCCGGCATAAAGAGCGTATTTTAAGCTGTACCTGATCATGGACTACACCCGCTTGTTGGCGAGTACTTCGCCGAAGATGCCCGTCGGGCGAAAAATCAAGATAAGCACCAGCATCCCGAAAGCGATCACGTCCTTCAACTGCTGCGACAACCCAAGCAGCGAGGGAGCCACCGATTCGATGACTCCGAGGAACAGCCCGCCGAAAACCGCGCCGGGGATATTGCCTATACCACCGAGCACCGCCGCCGTGAACGCCTTCAAGCCGGGAATAAAGCCGATGAACGGTGACACCTGCTGGTTGTAAAGCGCAAACAGCACACCGCCCGCCCCCGCTAACGCTGCGCCAAGTACAAAGGTCGTCACGATCACGCGGTCAACGTTGATACCCATCAACGCGGCTGTTGCTTTGTCCTCAGCGACTGCACGCATCGCTTTGCCCGTCTTCGTGCGTTGGACGTAGAACCAGAGCATCGACATAAAGACGATAGCGAGGAAAAAGACGAGGAAGTGAATCGGCAGGATACGCAAATTCATGCCAAGGATGTCCACGTCGTAGCGCCCACTGATCAAGTCAATGCCCCGGCAGACCTGCGCGCTATCGACGGTCGTGCATTCCTGATTCGGGAACACGTTAGGCAGAATGTAGAAATGCACGTCAGGATAGCGGCGCGTGCTTGCGCCGAACAAGCGCAGGAACAACTGTTGAAGCGCAATCGATGCACCAATCGCCGTAATGAGCGGGACGAGGCGCGGTGCATTACGCAGCGGACGGTAGGCGATCCGCTCCAGCGCGACAGCCACCACGACCGACGCGATCACACCAACGAACAGCGTGATCAGTAATGCCAGCAGCGGCTGCGACACCAGCAGCCCGGAATTTTCCATCGCCGAAATCGCAAAGAAGCCGATGTACGCGCCCGCCATGAAAACTTCGCCGTGCGCAAAATTGATCATGAGCAGAATGCCGTAGACCAACGTATAACCGAGGGCGATCAGCGCGTAGATACTGCCCTGCGCCAAGCCGAAGATCAGATTGCGAGTCAAACGTTCGAGATCATAGCCGCCGGACTGAATATTGTTGAAGGCGACTAGCACCAGAAAGAGGATGAAAACCAAACCAAATAGACGCAGAGGGTTACGGATCGTGTTGTTCAATATCCAGTTGAGTGGGGTCGTGCGCGGCGGCGCGATACGTGGTGATTCCGATGCCATAGGGACTCCAGTAATCGTGGTTCTTCAGTAAAAGCGTGATTGTGGCACGATTGCGGAGTATCCCGCAACACGCTTTTTGCCAAAAAAACGAGGCGGCACATTGTATCGCACCTCGTCAAACAGATGCAGATTGCAAATATGCCACTTTTAAAGGACAAAGCACCTTGTTTATAACAGAATCTAGAGAAAAGTTACAGAAGTGGGCGCAAAGTCACCGCTATATTTGAGGATTTTATTTTCAGGATGATCGACAGGAGCGGCGCAATGCGCCGCTCCTGTAAGATATTAATGCGTAAAACTTAGCTAGCTTCGGTTGCTTCTGCCGTCATTTCCATCATCGGCGCGGCTTCTGTTGCCATTATTTCTTCAGTCGGCATCATTTCCATGGTGGCTTCTTCAGTCATGTCCATCATCGGGGCTTCGTAGGGGGTCAAGACAACATCCCCATCGACCACGCTGCCGGTATAGACCTGCGTGAACACACCATTCATGACTTGGAAGATACCGATGTCGGCAACCGAGGTTTCACCCGCATCCGTCGCATTGAGGACACCGGTCAGCCCCTGGAAGTCGCTCAGGGTGCGGACATAATTCTGCACGTCGGAACGCAGAACGACGAGGTCGCCGTTGTCGTCGACATAGCCGACTGACTCAATGGCATCAAGCAGGATGTTGACTGCGTCGTAACCGTTGGCGTGATACGGCGCCGGCGGTTCTTCGCCGTAGGTGGAGACGTAGCGGTCAAGGAAATCGCTCAGCGCGGTACTATCTGCTGCGATTGCCTTCGTCGCATACATACCTTCAGCCGAATCACCCGCGAGGTCGACGACTTCCGTACCGGCGACACCGTCGGCGGACATAAACGGAACGTCTTCCAGCCCTGCGTCAGCACGCTGCTCAAGCAGGCGCGATCCTTCTGCCGGGAAGCCCGCGAAGTAGATCAGTTCGGGTTCAGTTTGAGCGATGTCGTCGAGCAAGCCGCGGAAATCGGTATCGCCAACGCTCACGGCGTCGGACGAAACGACTTCGCCACCCAACTGCTCGAAGCGGTCGGTCAACACAGAAACCAGACCTTCGCCATAGGTGCTGCCGTCGTGAATAGTCGCAATGCTGTGCAGGCCCAAGACGTTATAGATGTATTCAGCGGCGATCACACCTTGGAAGGCATCAGACACCACGGAACGATTAAAGCTGCTGTAACCGCTGGTCGTCAGGTCAGCCGCCGTGCAGCTTGGGCTGATGCTGGTATAGTCGGCTGCATCGAAGATCGGCGCAGCCGCGCGGCACGCGCTGGAGCACATAGGCCCGACAACCCCGACGATGCTGCCGTCAGAGGCGAAACGGTTGGCAACTGCTTGTCCGCCGTCCGCCGAGCATTGATCGTCCTGCACGTCGAGCGATACCGTGAAATCCACGCCATCAACCGTGACAGTCGGGCGATCTTCAAGTGCCAGTTCAGCACCACGTTGAATGTCAATGCCAAGCGGGGCAATACCTTCACCGCTCAGACCGACCGCCAACCCGATGACAATATCATTGTCAGGCGACACCATGACGTTCGGACCCATCTCGCTCATCATTTCCATGGTGGCTTCGGCGGTCATTTCCATCATTGGCGCTTCGGTGGCTTCTGGCATCTCCATCATCGGCGCTTCAGTCATTTCCATCATCGGCGCTTCAGTCATTTCCATCATCGGCGCTTCAGTCATATCGGAAGGCGGCATCAAAACCGTGTCAATGACGTGGATCACACCATTCGAGGCTTCGACATTCGTCAGCGTCACTTCAGCTTCGCCGTTAATCATGGCAGTGCCGTCGTCGTTGAAGGTGATGTCGAGCGTTTTGTCGTCGAGCATAGTCGGGACAACGATCAGGTCAGGATTATCGGTGCTGCGGAAATTTTCCAGCTCGTCCGCCGTAACACTACCGGAGACAACGTGGTACAGCAGAATGTCCGCGAGATCTTTACGATCCAGAAGTTCGTCTGCCGACATGCTGTTGTCGTCGAGCAGTTTCTTGAAGGCGTCGTCGGTCGGTGCAAAGACCGTGAACGGACCCTCACCACTGAGCGTGTCGGTCAGACCCGCTTTGTCGAGCGCAGCAAGCAAAATGGAGAAGTTACCATCCGCTTCAGCAACGTCTACAATTGTGCCCAACTCGGCTGTCGCTTCCATGGTCATTTCCATAGTCGCTTCTTCCGTCGGCATCATTTCAGATGTCATCGCTACCGTCGGCAGCATGGCGACTTCCATTGTGGATTCTTCGGTCGCCATCATTTCCATGGTAGCGGCTTCAGTCGCCATCATTTCGGAAGTCATTTCTTCCGTTGGAAGTGCAGCCGCCTCTGTCTCAAGTGCCGATGCAGCTTCGGTCATTTCTTCCGTCGCTGCTGATACCTCGGTCGGCGGAACAGATGTATCCGTCGGTCGCGTGGTAGGAGTCGGGGTTGCAGCCGGTTGGCAGGCTGCAAGCACAACCGTGAAAATTAGGATCAAAATAAAAGCCCAACGTTGCTGAGTTCGTGACATACCTTTTTTCCTCCGTGACGAAGACCTACACAGTGTAAGCTATAAGAATGCGAATGCTCCATTCATCATAACAAAATTTATTGCACTAAGCAAACACCTTCTCTTGGTATTATTGACCAATAAATGCTTGCAAATTTTCAGCGCTGTTCAAATTTAGCGCTGTTTTTGTGCTGTTGATGCGCCGGAGCAAGCCGGTAAGCACATCTTTGGGTCCAATTTCCACAAACGTTTCAGCACCCGCCGCAATCATAGCATCAATCGACTCGCGCCAGCGAACAGGGCTGATCAACTGCGCACCCAGTTCCTGACGAATCGCTTCAGAATCTCGCAATGGCGTGGCAGTAACGTTGTCATAAACTGGAATTTGCGGTGTCTTGAAGGTTGTCGCCGCCAACGCCGTGCGGAATTCATCCGCCGAAGACTGCATGAGCGGCGAGTGTGCCGCGATGCTTACGGCAAGCTTGAGCGCGCGACGCGCACCCGCCGCTTTCGCCAACTCAAGCGCATAAGCGAGCGTTTCATCATCGCCACTGATAACCACTTGCCCCGGACAATTGTCGTTCGCAACGACGAGGACACCGTCGGTCGCCGCACGTGCCTGCGCGCAGACGTCGCGAACAGCATCAATCTCAAGCGACAACAGTGCCGCCATTGCTCCCGGATGCTGCGTCCCTGCCGCGTTCATCAGCCGACCACGCTCGCGCACGAGCCGCAGCCCATCCTCGAACGTCAGCGCACCGACAGCTGCCAATGCCGTGAGTTCACCGAAGCTGTGTCCGGCGACAAATGCAGGTACAGCGTCAGGGCGTTCGCTTTGCAGCGCCCGCAGTGTCGCTATGCCGCAGACGTAAAGCGCAGGCTGGGTATTGTAGGTATCATTGAGATCGTCGACAGGTCCGTTAAAGCAGAGATCAGAGAGGGAAAATGCTAAGAATTCATCCGCTTGTTCAAAGGTTTCGCGTGCTGCCGGATATGCATCTGCGATATCCTTGCCCATGCCCACGATCTGCGATCCTTGACCGGGGAACATATAAGCAACGGTTGACCATTCGACCATAAGCGAAGTTTGCTCCGGTGGTTGTGAAAATCAGCACACGTACCAAGCATAACCTAAACGCCGGACAAAGCAAGCAAGTTCAGGTTAGACAATCGTTAAAACTTATAAAAATCAAGGTAGCCGTCTAATTTTCGCCGTCACCTAAATCAAATAAAAGACCCATATCCCATGTATCAGATACAGGTCTCTGTTCAACTAATCCTAAAGAGTGATGAACTTAGCTTTGAGCTTCGACTTCGAGGACGGTTTCGCCTCTGTAAGTGCCACAGTTAGGGCAAACGTGGTGTGCAACGTGATAGGCACCACAGTTTTCACAACGCAGCAGATGGTTTAGAGATAGCGAATCGTGTGCACGGCGCCGATCGCGACGGCTCCGAGAGTGTTTTCTTTTCGGCAGCGGACCCACAGGTTACTCCTCAAAATTTAGACAGCCGATCAATTAGACAGACCGGCGGCACGGCAGTCAATGAGGGGATTATAAAGGTCGAGCAAGCTCAGTGTCAAGGGCGGTCGCTCGGCTCGACGACCCAGTTTTCCGGCAGCAGACCCGCAAGCGTTGGATCAACATGTTCGAGAACAGTATTCGCTTCAGTGTAGGTGCTTACTGCGCGAAACGGCATTTTGATCAAGTTGGAACTGAGTACGCCGAAGAAGTGCAGCAGCGAACTGTTAGTCACCATAATTGTCCAGCCCATGTTCGGTTCGTGGCGAAACGCCTCGATCTCCTTAAGCATGGGAACAAAACTGCGCGGCAGCTTGTCGATGCCACTTGTATCCAAGAGTAGATGAACAGGCGGCGTCCCACTGCGGATGTGAGCAAGCGTGACCTTGTTGCTCTCGCGCATTTCCTCTATCGTGATCTCGCCCCAATCACGTGCGGTTGAAACCCGCCCTTCAAGATACCACTTCGCTTCAAAAGGCATCGATAGCCCCCTACGATGAGTTGATTTTATGAAAGTATATAACGAATAGTACCCAGTAGGGGATTATGCTTTTCCGTGCCAGTAGCGCGTACCCTTAAGATCTTCCGGCAGCAGATCATCGTCGCCATACATGGCGTAGCCGTCGCCGTAGCCGAGTTCGTTCATGAACTTGGTGGGTGCATTGCGCAGCTTGAGCGGAATAGGCAGATTACCACGCTGCTTGACATCGTCGAGTGCCGCGAAATAAGCATCACCCGCTGTGCGATCTTTCGGCGCATTCGCCAGATAAACGACGCCCTGCGCGAGATTGAACTGACATTCAGGATAGCCGATGATTTCGACAGCGCGAAAAACAGCATTCGCTACGGTCAGCGCATTCGCATCCGCCATACCGACGTCTTCGCTGGCGAAGATCACCATCCGCCGCGCAATAAACTTAGGGTCTTCACCGCCATCAACCATCCGCGCAAGGTAGTAGAGCGCTGCATCGACGTGGCTAGCGCGCATACTCTTGATGAAGGCGCTGATCGTATTGTAATGCTCCTCCGCTTGTTTATCATAGCGAATCTGTTTTGATTGCAGCGCATCCTTCAGATGATCGAGCGTAATGGTGCCGGGATACAGTCCTGAGGTTGCTTCGAGCAAATTGAGCGCCTGCCGTCCATCACCGTCTGAGAAAGCGACGAGGAAGTCGATGGCATCGTCGGGAATAACCACATCGAGTTCGCGCGCACCGCGCACGACGATCTCGTGTACGTCGTCTGCACTCAACGATTCGAGAACGAAGACCTGGCAACGCGAGAGCAGCGCCGGAATCACCTCGAATGAGGGATTTTCAGTCGTTGCACCGATCAAGATGACCGTACCATCCTCGATGTAAGGCAGCAGAAAATCCTGCTGTGCCTTGTTGAAGCGGTGAATTTCGTCAAGAAAGAAGACCGGTGACGCGCTCGGCGTTGACGGCTCGTTCATGTTGAACAAATCGCGCTTTTCTTCGCGGCGCACGCCTTCGACGATCTTACGAACATCGTCCTTGCTCGCTGACACCGCCGAGAGTTCGTAAAACGCTCTACCTGTGCTATGCGCGATGATGCGCGCCAATGTGGTCTTGCCCACCCCCGGCGGTCCCCAAAATAATAGTGAGTGCAAGCGGTCGCGGTGGATAGCCTGATAGAGCGGTTTACCGACGCCGACGAGGTGCTTCTGCCCGATGAAATCTTCGAGCGTATCGGGGCGAATGCGATCCGCCAGCGGGCGTGAAGATGCCCCCTGTAGTGAAGCCTTCGGTGAAGTCATAGAAATTACTCCCCTGCTAAACCGGGGGCCAAAGCGCCGGTACGAGAATCATAACCAATCCAAAGATCAAGACGGTCATTAAAATGCCGACGCGGGCAAAGTCTGTGAATTTGTAGTGTCCCGGCCCATAAACCATCAGGCAAACGTGATCGAGCGGCGTCAAATAGCCGTTGGTCGCCGCGACCGCGATCATGATGACGAAGGTACGCGGTTCAAGCCCAAGCTGCTGTGCTGTACGAATCGCGACCGGCAGCACGACAATCGCCGCAGCTGAATGCGAAAGCGGCGTCAGCGCAATCGTCAGCAGGAAGAACGCCCCCAAGACGACAATCGGCGATGCCGTGCCGACGATCGCTACGATCTGCTGCGCGAGATACGCCGCCGTTCCGGTTAGCTCCATCGCCCTGCCAAGCGCCAACATGCTACCGATCAGGATCAGCACTTTCCATTCAACCTGCCGATAGGCTTCTTCGGGCGTGATACAGCGCGTCATGAACGACAGCACCGCCCCACCGAGCGCAGCGACGGGCAGCGGCACAATATTGAGCGCTGCTAGCAGCAGCGAACCCGCGAAGATCAGTACGGCGCGCGGCGCGCGGCGTAAGTCGGGGCGCTCACCTTCGACAGCATCATCGAGGATACGGAAGGCGGACTGCTGCTCTAGCACGCTGATATTCGAGCGATTGCCCTGCACAAGCAGCACGTCACCGAGGTGCATACGAATGCTGCTCAGTTTTTGGCGAATCGGTTCGCCGTAGCGATTGATCGCCAACACCTGTAAGGCAAAACGATCGCGCGCGTGCAAGCCGCGCAGCGTTCGCCCGATAAACGGTGAATCCGGCAGCAAAATTACTTCCACCACGCCAATCTCGCCCGTCGCAACTTCTTCAGAGCTAAAGGTGCGATCCGCCTTGATGTCCACACCGGGCAGATTTTGCACTTTGATAATTTCGCTGCGTTCGCATTCAACGAGGAGAACATCACCCGCCTCAAAACGCAGGTCTGGGCTAGGAGAAAGGTAGCGTCGTTCCTCACGCACCACCCGCAGCACCTGTATTTTCAGGTCGCGCCCTAAGCTGGTATCCACCAGCATCTTACCAACAAAAGACGAGTTCGGCTGAATGACCATCTCCGTCACGTACATGCGGCGGCTTCGGTTCGGATTTTCGGGTTCAGGCGGCGTCCGATCCGGAATCAGATGGATGCCGATGAAATACATGTAGACCAGACCCAGCAGCAGGATCGGGACTCCGACGGGCGTCAATTCAAAGACACCGAGCGGCGCAAGTCCGTACTGCGTGATCAAGCCGCTGACGACAATGTTAGTCGAAGTAGCGATCAGCGTCACCGAACTGGCGAGGATCGACGCGAACGCCAGAGGCATCAACAATTTTGCAGGGCTGATCTTCGCTCGATGTGCCAGCCCGATGACTATCGGTAGAAAAAAAGCGGTGGTCGCCGCGTTACTCATAAACGAGCTTAATCCGCCCGCCATCCCCATAATCACGACGAGGATACGCTTCGGCTTATCGCCAGTGAATTGAAAAATGAGCCGTCCCACCAATTCGACAACGCCTGTGTGCACGAGTGATGCGGTCATAATGAGCAAACCGAGGATCATCAGCACCGCGTCACTGCCGAATCCTGCAAAAGCATCTTTTGTCGTCAGCAGCCCTGTGAGAATCAGAACAACGACGATACCGAGTGCAATCACGTCAGAGGAAAAGCGCTCGGAGGCAAACAAAATGAGGGATATCACAATAATGACGATTACGAGCGTAATCTGTGAATCCATGAAACTCCCTTACTTGGGAAGCAGCACAGCCAGTCGGTGAAATAACGCATAGTTCTTAACTTAGGCTGCGCCATATTGTGCTAAGGGCGAAGAAAAAACGTGGCGCGATTGTACATTGTCAGAACTTTGCAGTTTATTGTAACACCTCGACTGGCAACCGTGTATCAGTTCAAAACGGCACGCATAAAATAAATCGCCATATAGACAGAACGAATAAGAGTCTATAATGACAGGGGTTTATACGCCTCACGGGAGTTCTTATGCTGTCCATTGTTCGCGCCTGCGCCGTTGTCGGTTTAGACGGCTGCATCGTCGAAGTTCAAACCGACTTTAATCCGCGCGCAGGGCTGCCGAGCTTCACCATCGTCGGCTTGCCCGACTCGGCGGTTAAGGAGAGCCGCGAGCGCGTCCGTGCCGCGATTAAGAATAGTTCACTCCAATTCCCCAACAAAGCTTACGTCGTCAATTTGAGTCCGGCTGATCTGCCCAAGCACGGACCCGCCTACGACTTGGCGATTGCAGTTGGCGCACTGGCAGCGACCGATCAAGTGACGCTCGGCGCACTCCAAAGCGCGATCTTCGTCGGCGAACTTTCACTCGACGGCAGCGTGCGCCACGTTAAAGGCGTTATGCCGATGGCGCTTATGGCACAGCAGCAGGGCTTCAATACGATCTACGTCCCGGCGGTCGATGCCGCCGAAGCCGCCCTCGTCAGCGGTATCAACGTGATCCCACTAGATACGCTCGGTCAACTGGTCGAGCACCTCTACGGCTTGAATCCTCTTCCGCCCTATCGAGCAGCAGATAAGCCAGAAACCGACAATTACCCCTCAGGCGTGACCGATTTTGCCGACATTCGCGGACAGGAGCAGGTCAAGCGCGCGTTGGAAATCGCGGCAGGCGGTAATCACAACATCCGCATGAGCGGCCCACCCGGTTCGGGGAAAACGCTGCTGGCGCGGGCACTGCCGGGTATTCTGCCGCGCCTTTCGATGGCGGAAGCACTCGAAGTCACGCGCATTTATTCAGTTGCAGATATGCTGCAAAGTCAGCATCCTCTGATCCGGCAGCGCCCATTTCGCGCGCCACACCATACGATTTCGCATGCGGGTTTAGTCGGCGGCGGGTCGTTTCCGCGCCCCGGCGAAGTGACGTTGGCACATCGCGGTGTCCTGTTTCTGGATGAAGCAACAGAATACAACCAGCACACGCTTGAAGTGCTGCGCCAGCCTATCGAGGACAAAATTGTGACGATCAGCCGGGCGCGCGGGTCGCTGACGTTCCCGGCGAATTTCCTGCTCGTCCTAGCACAAAACCCATGTCCGTGCGGCTATTTTGGTGATCCGGTCAAGCCCTGCACCTGCACGCCAACGATGATTCTGCGCTATCAGAGTAAGCTCTCCGGCCCGCTGATCGACCGAATCGACATTCACATGGATGTACCGCGCGTCGAATACGACAAACTGATGAGTATGGAGCGCGGGGAGCCGTCCGCCGCGATTCGCGCCCGCGTCGAGAGCGCACGTGCGCACCAGATGGCACGCTTCAGCGGGATGAGCGGCTTATTCGCCAACAGCGACATGGGCGTCGGAGAAATTGACCAGTTCTGCAACCTATCGCCGGAAGCTAAGCAGTTGATTGAGCTTTCAGTGCGCCGGATGCAGTTGAGCGCCCGCGCCTATCACCGCATCCTCAAATTGAGCAGAACGATTGCCGACCTCGCCGACAGCGAACGCATCGAAGTCCAGCATACTGCCGAAGCTATCCAATATCGCCCCAAACAGACGGTTATGTAGCGTTGCTGAAGGGTAAACAGTTGTCGATATTGGGTGATCTATTAAACAAAGAGGCGCACAGATATGCAAATCGCCCTAAAAACTCGAGCCACACCCAATCACAACTAGGCTGGATCATTGCTACGGTGATCGACACAAACTAGCAGTGCCCATGCGCGTCGATCATGTGCAAGCGACTCGTGTACTGAGGGCAACCTAAACCGTGACTCCAGCGTGTGTTCACCCGTATAATGAATGCGGCTGTCACCGGCTAGCGCTCTCGCTTGCCAGCAAACAGCCTCTAATTTATGCCCCTTACAGCTTGATAGGCTTTGATGAATTTTCTCCTGATCGCCCTAATTATTTTCGTCGGCATCATGACGCAAAGCATGATTGGCTTCGGTGTCGCGCTGATCTGTATGCCACTGCTAATCCGGCTGCTTGACCCGGTGACAGCCGCAACGCTGGTCGCCTTATTTTCGCTGCCGCTGCAACTGATCATCATTTGGCGCTACCGCCGCGCGCTCAATATCGTCCCGTTTTGGCGCGTGATGGTCGGCGCGATAGCAGGGATTCCGTTCGGCGTGCTCCTGCTCAGCGCGCTAGATCGAACACTCATTCTCGGCGCGCTCGGCGTGCTCTTGATCGGCTACGCACTGTACAGCCTGCTCAAACTGCGCCTGCCCGCGCTGCGCAACCCGTCGTGGGGCTTCGGCTTCGGCTTGACGGCAGGCATCCTCAGCGGCGCGTACAATACCGGCGGTCCACCGATGGTGATCTACGGGACGTGCCTGCGCTGGGATTCCGAGCAGTTCAAAGCGAATATGCAAGCGCTGTTGTTGGTCAACAGCGTCCTCGTCATCATCACCCACGTCGCCGCCGGACACGTCACGCCGTTGGTATTGCAAAATCTCGCGCTAGCGCTGCCGATGGTCGCGCTCGGCACCATCGCAGGGTTTTGGCTCAGCCGCTACGTCAACGAGGGCGTGTTTTACCGTCTCGTCCTGATCATGCTGCTGGTGATCGGCATAAGCCTGCTCGTGCCTTAAGGCGAAGGCGGATCGGCGCGCAGATAGTGCGCTCGAATCGGGGCAATCTGCTGGAGTTGTTCCGGTGTCAGCAGCGACCAGAACACATCAGGCGTGACGATGCGGTTATCTCCTGCTTGCGCATAACGGCGCAGCCAGTCGAAAAAGACGTCCGTCCCCAACATTTCGCGCATCTCGTCGAACATGTGAACGCCTTCCAGATAGACGGCATTGATGTAGTCACGCACGTTGGCAAATTCATAGACGGTGCTGTTAACAGGCTTGCCGCGATAATCCGACGGCACAAACGAATCGACGCGGAAATTCCACCACCAGTCTTTCAAATCGGGATAGAATTCTTCGTAAAAGACGTACTCACTGTAGGTTGCTAGCGCTTCATCGAGCCACGGCGTCAGCGCTTGATCGCTGCCAACGCGGGCATACCACCACTGATGTGACGTTTCGTGGACGGTGATGATCGTTAGATAGGACTGTGGCGTGCCGGTGTTGGTGCGAAACCAGTCGTCGCTGACAAAAACGATGCCGCTGAACTCCATACCATCCGGGAAATCCCCCTGAATGATGACGAAACGCGGGTAGGGATAGCTGCCAAACAGATCAGAATACATGCTCAGGCTTTGTGCCGCTGCCGTGAGCGCTTGCTCCGCGCTATTGACCGTGCCATCAGGCGTTTCGACAGTGCGGTCGCCAAAGTTATACAGTTCAACACTGACGCCGCCAGTGGTCGTCTGCTTGAGGACGTTGTAATATGGGCTTAGGCTAATCGTAAAGTCGCGCGCGTTCGCTAGTGTATAGTGCCAGTGATCCCCGCTCTGATCGACCAGCATCCCCGGCGCGGCGACCCTCATGCTGTCAGGCGTATCGGCGACAATGAGTGTCATGTCCCAATCGGCAACATCGACGACGGTTTGCTCACCAATAGCGATCACGTCGTGCGTGATCCACTGCCCATCACGACGCTCTGCTAACGCGGCTAACCACTGACCTAGATTGAGTTGGCGGTTACTGTAGCCGAGATAGCCGCCAAAACCGCCGACGCCGCGTCCAATCGGTTCAACTTTGACGGTGAAAGCCAAATCCACGTCAAATGAACAGCCCGGCAAAAACGGCTCGCTGAGGTCGAGCGTCAAGCGTCTGCCTGTGAGTTCGTAGCTCAGCAGCGGGCGATCTGCCGTGACGCCGTCAAGCATAAAAACGCCCGCGTAGCGATTCGGTTCGACATCAAACACGACTTGATCGAGTGACTCACTGCCCCGATTGATCGTGTGAACGTGCTGCTGAACAACGACGCTGTGCTGATCGTAATTGATGGCAGCGGTAACCGTATGTTGCGTCGTCGGCAGTCCAGCCGTCGCTTGGCACGCATCCTGCGCGGCGTCCGGCGTCGGCAATACAGAGGTCTGGGCAGCAACCGTGTGAAGCGGTCGCACGGCCGTCGGCACGAGTGTCATCACGACCGTCGCCGGGACAACACGCAGCGTGGTCGCGGTCGGCAGCACGCCGTCAGTCGCCTGACACGCGGCTAAAAATAAACTAAAACAGAGCCAAGCTAAACGCAGCATCATCCCTAACCTTGCGACTTTCCGCGTAAATGCGCGTAGTTATAGCAAGAATAACACGATGATCAACAAACCGTAACGCAATCTCGCAAGCTGTGTTATGCTTATCTGGTTGTTCATAAATTTCTCATTTTTGAGGAGGAGCGTCTTTGACAACAGACCAAATTCGCGGACTTATCCAGTTAACCCGCTGGAAAGAATACGTCCCATTTGTCGTTCCACTGACTATTATCGGTGCGCTGCTTGCTGCACGCCCGCACGGCGTTTGGCTCGACTGGCGGTTGATCGCTGTCACCATGGCGAACATCCTTGCCGTAGCCTACGCCTTTATGATCAATGACATTGAAGACGCGCCCGATGATGCGCGTGACCCTGCTCGCGCTGCCCGCAACCCGATCAGCAGCGGACGCATTCCGGCGAACATTGGTTATACCGCCTGCCGAATTATCGCCGTCGCCACCCTCGCGCTCTATGCCTTAGGTGGCTTCTGGGTATTGATGATTGGCATTGCCAC
>JBBSNT010000058.1:0-15440 GCA_038260485.1 Aggregatilineales bacterium
CGTGCAAACGCCTAGCGACACAGTGCCGACCCAACCCGGCAGCACTACCAGCCCACCGCCCTTGACCGCGCCGACGCTCGCCGCGCCGGCAACGCGCTTACCGAATCAGGTGGACGGCTTTTCAGCCCCGCCACCCACGCTGCGACCGATGCCCTATCCGAACCTGTCGCTTGAGGAAGCACGGACAGCCGTCGCCAACGATCCGAATAACGTCGGCAACTTTCTCGCGCTCGCCAAAACTCAGCTAGAGGCGAACGATGTAATCGCCGCGCGGCGCACGCTCAACGACGGACTCAGCCACGCCAACAATCAGCTCGCCTACTTGATGACCGCCGCCGGGATCGCCGTCGAATCTGCTGATTATGACGTGGCGTTCGCGCTCTACAGCAACGCCTTGAAAGCCGCCGACGATCTGCGCGAATACGACACCGTGCGGGCGACCGCTGGCGAATTTCTCTATTACGCGGCGACGCTGATCGACCGCCTGACGCTGGTGCAGATTCGCGCGCTGAGTCAGGAACTGGCACAGAATGACTCGCCGATTGTCAGCGCCATGATCGGGCGTGCCTTTTTGACCAATAACAATTCGCGCCTCGCCCTGATCGCCATCAACCAAGCGCTCGCTGCCGATGACACGCTCGGCGAAGCGCATCTGGTCAACGGCGAATACCTACACAGCCAAGGCGACGACGAGCGCGCACAACAAGAATGGAATCGCGCACTCGCCGCGACTGATGTCCCGCGCTGGGTGCGCGACCGCGCCACTGAATTACTCGCCTCAAATTGAACAAGGAGCTTTCATGCGTACGCCAATCATTGCCGGAAACTGGAAAATGTTTAAGACCGTCGAAGAGTCGGTCGAATTTGTAAAAGCACTCGTCCCCGCGCTAGAACCATACAGCAACGTCGAGCGCGTGGTCTGCCCGAATTTTGTCGCCCTGTACAGCGTCTCGCAGGCACTTCAGGGCACGCCGATCAAGGTGGGCGCGCAGAGCGTCCATTGGGAAGAAAGCGGCGCGTATACCTCGCAGATTTCGCCGCTGATGCTGCAAGGGATTGCCGAGTACGTGATCATCGGGCATTCGGAAAACCGCGCTAATCTCGGTGAAACGGATGCTGATGTGAACCGCAAAGCGAAAGCCGCACTCGCACACGGGCTGAAGCCGATCATCGCAGTTGGCGAGAGCCTTGAGCAAAACGAATCAGGCGAGACGCAGCGTTTTGTTGGCGGACAGGTTCGCGCGGCGCTGGAAGGCATCGCGGCGGTCGATATGGAAAAAATCGTCCTCGCTTATGAGCCGATCTGGGCGATTGGAACGGGTCGCAGCGCGAGCGGCATGATCGCGCAGGAGATCGTCGGCGGGACGATCCGCCAAATGCTGAACGAACTGTATGGCGAAGCGGTCGCCCAGACGGTGCGCATTCAGTACGGCGGCAGCGTTAAGCCGGGCAATATGGCGGAATATATGGGTCAGCCCGATATTGATGGCGCGCTGGTTGGCGGCGCGGCGCTGAAAGTGGACGACTTCAGCAAGCTGATAGAGATTGCGGCGCAGGAGAAAGGCGCAGAAGCCTGACACTCCCGGAGTTTGTCGTTCCGTGGCTGCTCGCTGGCGCGCTGCTCTACGTCATGCGCCGCCTAGAACGATGGCTGCATCAGCATATCTTTAAGGTTGGTTGGCTGATGACTAAAAATCTTCAGACAACCACCATTCTTTATTATACCTTTTTTCTACCCGGCGTCGTCCTGCACGAGTTGATCTACTGGCTGGTCGCGGGGCTGCTCAACGTGCGGGCAGAACGGGCTATCGCTTGGCCCGAAGCGCAGGCTATCGCTGAACTCAAGCTAAATTTCATCAAATTGGCGCGGAATACCGGACGTATCCGCGTCGCCCTCATCAGCATCGCGCCGCTGTTCGGCGGCTTGGCGCTGATCTGGCTGATCACCAACGAAGTCCTGAACCTCGACGCGATCATCGCCACCCTGCGCGGCGGATCGTTCGAGAACATCGGCGCGGCGCTATCGCTTTTGCTCTCCACGCCCGACGTATGGCTGTGGGTTTACCTCGTGTTCACGATTGCCAGCACGATGATGCCCGACCGCCAAGCGCTCAAAGGCTGGCGACCGATTCTGATCGGCGCTGGAGTCTTGATCGGGATACTCTTCGCACTCGGCGTTGCCCAAGAAGTCTTTCTCGACACGCTAGCAACGCCGATCATGGACGGGCTTAATCGGCTCGCGCTGACCTTTATCGTCGTGATCGCGATTGACCTGCTGATCACGGGCGTACTCGGCACTATCGAGGCGCTGATGGAGCGGGTCACGGGAGACAGCGCCACGTTTCAAAACGGCAAACTGATTGCCATGACGCGCGAGGAGATGCTGCGCCAGCGCGAGCAAACGCGCGCCAAGCAGGAACGCCAGCGCCAGCAACCGCGTACACGCGCTCCCGCCGGACCGCCTTCGATCTATAAGCTGCCGCTGCCGATCCCGGATGCACCGGGCAGAGACCTCACTGAAACGATCAGCGTCAGCCGCGACGACAAATCAGCGTTGGCGTCAGGAAAAGCGTCCGCACCAACACCGATATTCGGGCAAGCGCCGCTGCGCCGCAACGAACCGACCATGATCCCCGGCGTCGCCGTCGCGAAAAGCGACGAACTGCCCGCCGAAAAGCCGCTGCAAGAGGCACAAATCCCCACGCCCGAAATCTTGACGCACGCGCAAGACGATGATGAAAATGCGGAAGAAGAGGACGAGGAAGAAGCCGAGACAGCCGACGAGGATCAAGAGGACGAGGAAGAAGAAGCCCGCCTGTAGCGATTCAAAATCAGGAAGCCTGTCGCGACGATCACGCCCATGACGCCCAGCGCAAGGAACTTGAACAGGCGACTGCCCGTGATCAAGGTGAGCACGCCGAAGCAGGTGCAGAAAACGTAGTAGCCGATGACGATCTGGCGCTGGCTGACGCCGAGATCGATCAACCGGAAGTGCAGATGTCCCCGATCACCCGTGAAGGGGCTGCGCCCTTCACGCAAGCGGTTGACGACCTGCCAACCACTATCGAACAACGGCAGCCCCATCACCAGCAGGATGGTCGCCATCTTCGCGCCGCCGATGATCGCTAATGCGCCCAACGTATAGCCGAGGAAAGTCGCGCCCCCGCCCATAATGATGCGCGCGGGATAGAAATTGTAGAGCACGAAGCCGAGCGTCGCACCCATCAAGGCAAGGTGCAGCAGGCTGACGCTGGTCTGCGCGGGTTCAACGCGAAAGGCGCTGTTGACGAAGAGAGTCACGCCAGCGATAAAGGTCACGCCGCCCGCCAAACCGTCCGCGCCGTCGAGCCAGTTCATGGTGTTCATCATGCCGACCAGCCAGACCATGCTGATGGTCACGGTGATGATGAACGACCAGTGCGGCGTCACTTGACCCGTGAAGGGATTGTTGAAATACTCGATGAAGATTTGAAAGAGGATGGCAATCGCCGCGCCGAGGCACTGCCCCAAAAACTGCGGCAGCGGCGCGAGTTCGAAGAAATCATCCAGCAACCCGACGATGAACACGACCGTACCGCCGAGCAGCAGCCCAATCAGGCGGATCACTTCGTAAGGATCAAGGCGTGGGACGGGCAAAAGCTGCGCCGCCAGCACCGCGATGACAAAGCCTCCGTAGAGCGCGAAACCGCCGAGCTTCGAGACACGGCGCGCGTCGGCTTCGTTGGCGTGTCGCCCTTCAAACTTCGAGGTAATGCCGAAGCGCTTGCCGAGCCAGATCGCCAGCGGCATGAGCAGCAGCGTCGTGCTGAGCGCCAGCCCAAACACCAGCGTGAAGATCATGTTCCGAACTGGCGATCCCCGGCATCGCCCAGCCCCGGCACGATGAAGCCCACGTCATTCAGGCGCTCGTCTACCGCCGCGATGTGAATGGGCACCTCAGGATGCGCCGCGCTCAAATACTCAACACCTTCCGGCGCAGCGATCAAGCCAACGTATTTGATGCGCGGAACGCCCCAGCGCTTGAGGATGTCGATGGTTGCCGCCGCCGATCCGCCGGTCGCCAGCATCGGGTCGAGGACGAGGCAGACCTGTACGGTCGGTTTTTCCGGCAGGCGGTTGTAGTATTCGACCGGACGGAGCGTGTGCTCATCACGGTACAAGCCGATGTGCCAGACTTGCACGCTCGGCAGCAGCATCAACGCGCCCTCGACCATGCCTAATCCGGCGCGCAGCACGGGCACAAGCCCGATGGTTTCCTGACTCTTGTAGCCCTGTGCCATGCCCATCGGCGTCTTGACCTCGCGCGGCGCGAGCGTGAGGTCTTGGGTCGCTTCGTAGACGAGCAAGAGCGCGAGTTCGCGCACGAGTTCGCGAAACGCCCGGTGATCGGTCGTTTCGTCACGCAGCACGGAGAGCTTGTGCTGCACCAACGGATGTTGTGAGACGTGGAGTGTGTCGGTCATGAGTCACCCTTTTCGAAATCGCGCCAATTGTATGCGCTGGGTGATTGACTGTCAAAAGCAAAGGGCAAAAACGATTTAACCGCCAAGACGCCAAGTACGTCAAGAAAGGGAACACCGCTTGATTGATCAGCGGCGGGTCGGCTATACTAGAGATTAGAACATATATCCGATTTTGGAGCCTTCAATGTCCGATGATGGACGTTTGGTGAGCGGCGGACGCCGCTCCGACGACCGCGAAAATATTGCCCTACGACCTAAGAACTTGACCGAACTCATCGGGCAGGATCGCGTGCGCGAACAACTCAAGATCATCATCGAAGCGGCGCAGGGGCGTAAAGAATCGGTCGATCACATTCTGTTTTACGGACCACCGGGCTTAGGCAAGACCTCGCTGGCGCACGTGATTGCCAACGAAATGAACACGAATATCCGCATCACAGCTGGACCGTCGATTGAGCGGGCGGGCGATCTCGCTGCTATCTTGACGCATCTCAAGCAGGGCGACATCCTGTTTATCGACGAGATTCATCGGTTGGGGCGCGCGGTCGAGGAAATCCTCTATCCGGCGATGGAAGATTTCGCGCTCGACATCGTAATCGGCAAAGGACCAGCCGCCAAAAACGTCCGGCTCAATCTGCCGCGCTTCACGATCATCGGCGCGACGACGCAACTGGCGCTGCTGGCTGGCCCGCTGCGCGATCGCTTCGGCGCGCGTTTCCGGCTGGACTACTACGATCAACTTGCGATGGAACAGATTGTCGCACGCGCCGCCAAGATGCTCAAAATCGACATTAAGCAGGAAGGCTTAAGCGAAATTGCCCGCCGTTCGCGCGGGACGCCGCGCGTCGGGCTGCGCCTGCTGCGCCGTTCGCGTGACTATGCACAAACGCGCGCTCAAGGCATCATTACGGGCGCAGTAGCAGGTGAATCGCTGGAATTGATGGGCATTGATTATCTCGGTTTGGACGACATCGACCGCCGCGTCCTACAAACGATCATCGTCAACTACGAAGGCGGGCCGGTGGGCTTGCCGACGATTGCCGCCTCGATCAGCGAAGATAGCTCGACGATTATGGACGTCTACGAGCCGTACTTGATGCAGTTGGGCTTCCTCAAGCGCACGCCGCGCGGTCGTGTCGCGACTGCCCGCGCCTATGAACACATGGGTTATCCTCCGCCCGCAACCAACGGCAATCAACCAACGTTGTTGTAATGACTTCCGATCTTCTCAGTTCCTGATGTTCAAGCCCTTCTGAGCGCGGTAAAATCGATCCAGTTGATCGATAAGGCAACGGCTAACGCAGATGGACTTTCAAGCGCTCGGACGTATTTTGCTGATCCTCGGAGTCGTGATCCTGATTATCGGCGGCATTTTTGTGCTGTTTGGACGCAGCTTCGGTGGCTTCCCCGGCACGATCCGCGTTGAAGGACAGGGCTTCTCGTGCGTGATTCCGATCCTCGCCTCGATCATCCTCAGCATAGTGCTGACTATCGTCTTAAATTTGATTGTTAGGCTGATGAACCGACCGTGAATCTCACTGATTACGACTACGACCTGCCCGACTCGTTTATCGCGCAAACGCCAGCCGATCCGCGTGACTCGTCGCGCTTGATGCTGCTCGACCGCGAAACGGGCACAGTTGAACACCGCATTTTCCGCGAGATTGCCGATTTGCTCGACGCGGGTGACGTGCTGGTGATCAACACGACGCGCGTGATTCCCGCTCGCTTGCACGCGACCAAAGCGGAAACGGGCGGCAGCGCCGAAGTCCTGCTGCTGCGCCAATTGGACGAAACGCGCTGGCAGGTGATCGTCGGCGGGCGGCGCGTGCTCGAAGGCACAAAATTGATCTTCGGGGAGAGCGGCATCAGCGCCGAGGTCACCGAAGTGCTGCACGAAAGTGAGCGCGTTCTGCGCTTCAGCAAGCCGATCAACGACTGGCTTGACCAACTAGGCGAAATGCCGCTGCCGCCGTATATCCACACGCGGCTGGATGATCCCGAACGCTATCAAACCGTCTATAGCCAGCAGCAGGGATCCGCCGCCGCGCCGACGGCGGGCTTGCACTTCACGCCCGACCTGCTGCACGCGCTGCGGAGCAAGGGCGTGATTCTGGCGCAGGTGACGCTGCACATTGGCTTAGGAACGTTCATGCCTGTCAAGGAAGAACAGATTGAAGACCACCACATCCACAGCGAACGCGCAATCCTGACTGCCGCCGATGCCAAGATCATCAATGAGGCGAAACTGGCGGGCGGGCGCGTGATCGCGGTGGGCACGACGGTCGCGCGGACGCTGGAAACTGCCGGAATCCTGAGCGAAGGCGGCGATCCGGCACATCCTGATCAATCGCCCGATGCCTGTCCTTGGCGTCCCGTGATCACTTTCGACCGCGACACCGATCTGTTCATTTATCCGGGCTATCGGTGGCGGGTGGTCGATGCGATGATCACGAACTTTCACCTGCCGAAATCGACGCTGTTGATGATGATCAGTTCGTTCGCGGGACGCGAGCATGTGATCGCTGCCTACGAAAGCGCCAAGCGCGAGGGCTATCGCTTCTTCTCGTTCGGGGACGCGATGTTCATTAGCTAATAGTCACGCAAACGAGGTTAATTTTCGCGTGTGGGCACAAAGCAAACGCGGCAACGTTCACGTTTATCGACTGCAACCAAGTTATCGTTGGCGTTTGGTCTTTATATACATCTTTGCCCTAATCGTGCTGTGTTTTTTGCTGCTCGGTTACAACCTGAACAGAAAATCCATCACTGACGCTATTCTCATATACGTGTCTATTCTCAGCCTATTTGGATGGTTCAGCTGGTTCACGTATCAGGTTCTCTTTGGATTCCGCCTCGAAATTGACGAATACGGCGGTCAATTGTGCGGGTTTGGGAGCTTGATCGGTTTTAGCTGGCATAGTGTACACGCTGTCGATTACGTGTATCAGCCGCTCCACTACTACCAGATGATGCTCTTTGTAACGCCTCATCGGGTGCGCCACGGTTTCCGATGGTTACATTCATTTTTCATCTTCAAATTCTTCGATTCGGTTATCCTCTTGGATACGGTGCGGAAGTATCAGCCGTTCTTAACTCGCGGATTGGGCGATACGCCTCCAAGTCACGATGAACTCAGCCTGCACCTACGCTATTTCCTACGAACGCCGCTCGGACAAGATTTGATCGCCTACGCGCCACACCTGTTTGGGGATGTGTTGAGCAAATATCTGCCCGACGACGATTTTGACTTCAGTGGCGCGCCAACCAAGGATTGACGTTCGCGTGAGCGTCCACTAGAATAGTCCTTCTTGTCTGACCAATTTTCCCCACTGACTCGTTCCGACGAGCACAGCGGTGTGAAGAGAGAATTGGAGAAATCCATGTACGCAATTGTTCGTTTGGCGGGTGGCAAGCAGCATCGCGCCGAAGTCGGTACCTACATTGATGTAGAACGCCTCCCCCAAAATGTTGACGAAACTATTGAATTGACGGATGTTTTGCTCGTTGGTAACGACGACGCTACAGTGGTCGGTCAGCCGACCGTCGCAGGTGCATCCGTCGCGGTCACGGTGATCGCGCAGTACCGCGCCCCGAAAATTCTCGTCTTCAAGTACAAGCAACGCACCAAGTTCCGCCGTTCACGCGGACATCGCCAGTATTACACCCGCCTGCGGATTGACGCTATTAACGTTTAAGGATTGAAAAATGGCTCACAAAAAAGGTGGCGGCTCCGTCCGCAATGGTCGCGATAGTAATGCACAACGCCTTGGCGTCAAGCGCTATGGTGGCGAACACGTGATCCCCGGCAACATCCTCGTGCGTCAGCACGGGACGAAGTTCCATCCCGGCGAAAACGTCGGTCTGGGCAAGGATTACACGATCTTCGCTAAAATCGATGGTTACGTGGTCTTTGAAAAAGTGACCGGGAAGCCGGGACGCAAGCAGATCAGCGTTTACGCTCAGCAGCCCGAAGCTCATACTCAGCAATAAGCCGGGTGGATGCGGGCGTCCGTAAGAACGTGCCGCGTAAGCCCATCTAAATAACACTCAACGCATGTGCACGGACAGACCGTGCGCGCAAAAAGGAACAATATGAAGGAAAATATCCATCCTCAGTGGTACCCCGAAGCAGGCGTCACCTGTGCCTGCGGTAATACGTGGACAACCGGCGCAACGGTTGCCAGCATTCGTACTGACATTTGCTCGGCATGTCACCCCTTCTACACGGGTGAGCAACGTATCGTGGACACTGAAGGTCAAGTTGACCGCTTCATGAAGCGGTTGCAAGTGCGCGACACCAAGCTGGCTGAAGTCGAGGAACGTGAAGCTGCCAAGACCCCGATGAACCTGCCGTTGGCAGATATCGGCGTCGATAAGCGCTACATCAACGTTCTTGCCGACAACAACCTGAATACAGCCGGCGAATTCATCGGCTTTCTCGAAGACAAGGGCGAAGGTGCCCTGCTTGAGATTTCCGGCGTTGGTCGCAAGCTGGTGGCAGACCTGAAGAAGGCGCTGCGCAATCGCGGTTACGACGTACCGAAGGCATCGGACGAATAACTGCACCGCTTAAAATTTAGAGGCAGGTATATGTGATCGCGCAAGCCAAGCATATGTCTGCCTCTCTTTTTGCCTGTAGCTCAATACGTTAGGGGGAGTCATGATTCACCATTCAGGTCGAATCGAGGTGATCTGCGGCAGCATGTTCTGTGGCAAAACTGAAGAATTGATTCGCCGCGTTCGCCGCGCCACGATTGCGAAGCAAAAAGTTCAGGTTTTCAAGCCGATCATTGACCACCGTTACGGTATCGAGCGCGTCAGCAGCCACGATGGACAGAACCTTGAAGCTCAGCCTATCGCCAAACCCGGCGAAATCCCCGCCCTGCTCTCCCCGGACACGACCGTCGTTGCGGTCGATGAAACCCAATTCTTTGACGAAAGCATCATCCCGATTGTCGAAGAACTCGCGGAACACGGTATCCGCGTGATCTGCGCGGGACTCGACCTCGACTTTCGCGGCGAACCCTTCGGCGCGATGCCGAAGCTGCTCGCCCGCGCTGAGGAAGTGACCAAACTGCACGCAATTTGCATTATCTGTGGCGAAGAAGCAAGCCGCACGCAACGCCTCGTCAACGGCAAGCCCGCCCGTTACCACGACCCGATCATCATGATTGGCGCGAAAGAAGTCTACGAAGCGCGCTGCCGTGACCATCATTCCGTCCCCCGCGAATAATAGGTGCTAGCGTTTTTTCAAAAATGACGCTAAAATTTATTTAGCGTTGCAAAGTAATTTGCGTAAATGCATATTCGAGGAGAACGAAATGGCTGTAGCAAACGCCAGCATGTCTGCCGCCACGTCGGTGCAAACTGAATCAGGTCTGTGGCTTCGCAGCCGCAACTGGGATTTAATGTTCATCACCCTAAGCGTCATTTTCGTACCGCTGCCTTATTTGATTTATCTCCTGTTCGTCCGTTTCGGCGTCAACGAGGACATTAGTCGTAACGTCGTCAACGGTTTCGTCGCCATCGCCATCGGTGGACCGCACATGATGTCCACCTTCCTGCGCACGGGCTTCGATAAGGATTTCTCGCAACGCTATCCGATGTTGATCCGCTCGTCGATTATCATTCCGATTGTCGTGGTCTCATTGGCGTTCCTGAACCTGCATTTGCTGCTGACGATTTTCTTTTTCTGGGCAGCGACCCACGTTCTGCATCAGGTAACGTACATCGTCGAACTCTACAACCACAAAGAGCATAAATTTGTCCGTCCCGACAAAAGTGCTGTCACGCTGCAAGCCCGCTTGATCGACTACGCCGTGATCATGACCTGCCTATTCCCATTCGCGGCACTCAAGATCAGCCAAGGTTCGTTCGACATTGGCTCAAACGACCTCACGTCGGTCATTCCTGACCTATTCCAACATGCATGGTTCTTTGTCGCCATGAGCGGCGCGTTCTTCCTCGCACTGGGCGCTTTCACGTTTAAGACCTACCGTGAGTATCGCGGTGGTTACCTGAATTGGCCCAAGACGATCTTCATCCTGCTGACGGTCGCCGTCGCCTTCACCATTCCGGCGCTGCCGAACCTCGATACTGCCTTTCAGGGTTTGAATACGTGGCACTCGTTCCAGTACCTCGCCCTGACCTTCTACATCATCAAGATTCGCCAGCTTTACGCTGGAATGGACAAGAGCGCGCCGCTGGTCGCCCGTTTCAATAAGGGTAAAGACTCGCGCGGCTTGTTCGCTCTGAGCGCGATGATGCTGGTCGGCTCAATCGTCGTGTTCATCGTTGTCTATGGGCTGGCAGGTATCCTCAAGCCCGGTATCGACTCGAACCTGCACTTCGACATTGCTTACTACACGTCGATCTTGTCGTTCCTGTGGATACACTACTATCATGACCACTTCTTATTCACGAATTTTGAAGCGCTGGACGAAGCTTTCGGGATTGAACCCGCGAAGTAAGCGCGCCGTGCTGCAATAACGAACGAGGGCAATTCTTGTAATAAGGAATCGCCCTCGTTTTATTTTCCACTAGCGATTTACGCCCGCCTTTACGAGAACGAGTCACTGACCCACTGCATCGCGTCAATAGGCACACCATTGATCCACAACTCCCAGTGGAGATGCGCTCCGGTGACGCGCCCGGTGCTGCCGGTCGTGCCAATGACCTGCCCTGCCGCGACCACATCACCCACACGCACATACTGTTCGGTCTGGTGACAGTAGACCGTAAACACACCCCAACCGTGATCAATGATGGTGGCGTTGCCACGTATGTCGAGTTGCCCTGCAAAGACGATTGTCCCCGCCGCTGCCGATTGGATGGGCGTTCCCGGCGCAGCAGCAAAATCAGTGCCGGTGTGGTAACGCGAAAATTCGCCCCCGTTATAGGAGCGCAGATTGCCAAAGAAAGAGGAGAGCGGCGCGGCAACGGGCAGCCCTAATGGCCCATTGAACGAGCGCGTCGGCGTGAAGCTGCTGGTGATCTGCGCGAGGTGAGTCAACTCCGCTTGATCCATGACTGGATCAAGCAGGTCAGAGCGATCCGCCATCAACTGAATCGATTCGGTGTCATAGCCGCCGGAGATCACCTGTATGTTGATCGGCAGCATGGTCTGCGAGCCGCCTGCGTCGATGAGCGTGAGCATCAGTGGATAGACATTCGGTGCTGTTCCTAGAGGAACACCGACATAGAGGGTATGTCCCGTTCCGTCAGCAGTGACGCCATCGTGCAGCGATTGGTTGAGAAAAGTACCGCCAATCGTCAGCGTGGGATCAGTCGTCAACTGGATGCGCTCCGCCTCTCCTTCAACGAAGATCAGCGGCGACACATTCAAGCTCTGCACCGACGCGGGCATATCGAGCGCGACCTGCGGCGGTTCAACACCGGGGATGACCAATTCCTGCCCCGGATAAATCAGGGTCGGATCGTTAATGCGGTTCGCTTCGCTCAGCTCGTTGACGGTGATTCCGTACTGCTTGGCAATGCGAAACATGGTATCGCCGCGCCGCACTGTATAAACAACCACCATGCTTGGCACATCCGGCAGCAGCGCGACTTCCGGCACATCCGCCGGAACAATGGCTAACTCTGTTGGGGTCGATTGAGAGGTTGTATCGACGGTAAGCGATGCTGCCCCTGACGACGAAATATCAAGCAGTTGACCGACGAAAAAGCCCGCCGCATCGGTGAGATTATTCTGCGCCATCAAGCCAGCGACGTCAATTCCGTAAAGCTGCGCGATACTCTCCAGCGTTTCGCCGGGCTGAACAACGTGCATAATCGACTGCGCTGGCATAGGGGTCGATCCCGGCGCGGGGACAAGCAAGCGCTGCCCAACGGCAATGCTCGATGGGTCGCTAAGGTTGTTCAGGCGGGCAAGCTGATCGACACTTGAACCGTAGTCAAGCGCAATGCGATAGAGCGTCTCACCACGCTGGACAACATGGATCGTCACGCCGGGCGGTGTGGTAGGTGTCACGTCCTGAGCAAAAACAGAGGCGGGTAGCCAAAGCATACCCGCCAGCAGTAATCCTATGAAAAACCGAACCCGCATTATTGTGCCTTCGCTTAAACCTTCGCTGCCTCGTCGAAGCGCAGCCGATCTCCAAGCTGCACCCGTTCCAGCACGTCTGGATTCGCTTCAAGATAATACTGGGCGGGCGATTTCGGTGCATACATCGGTCGCCAAGGCTTCGCCAACTGCTTGTCAACGACCGTCCCAGAGGCGTCCAGCCAGACGACGCCGATACTAAAGAGCATGAAAAACATGTGAATGGCGGTGTTCGAGCGGCTTTCGCTGCCTGTCACGAACAACAAGCCCTGATCCACAGGTAAACGCGGGACAAGCTGTAAGCCTCTGAAATGACACCAGAAGCTTACACACAGCTTGACCCGCGCGAGTACCACTTGATCACTCCCTGCATTGCGCAGGATACGCCACTGCGTCATGGCAGGATTAACAATTGCCCCACATAGATACGGCTCGCATCGTAGATACCGTTGATTCGGATGAGTTCGACAATCGGCACATTGAAGCGGATCGAAATCCGGTACAGATTATCGCCCGGTTGAACCTGATAAATCTGCCCCGCGATTTGCGTTGCGGTCGGCAGTGGCAACAGCGTCGCGGTTGGGCTGATCACAGTTGGAACAATGGGCGTGAAGGTGGGGCTGCCCGTCGCCGGAATCTTCAAGACCTGCCCGGTGTAAATCAGGTTCGGGTTGACGATACCGTTAAGCTGCGCCAGTTCACGAGTCGTCGTGCCGAAGCGAACAGCAATCATTGAGAGCGTATCGTTGTATGTAACCACGTAGCGCGTCGTGACGAGCGTTGCGGTTACCACTGATGGCAAGACCGGAATAATCTGCTGCTGAGCGCCTTCCACGATTATCGGCGCCGCTGTCGGCAGCGGCGCATTGGTTGGAATGAGGGTTGGCGGCGGTGGGATTGTCGCTGTCGGCGGGGTGGTCGGCTGGAACGGTACGGTCAGCGGGATCATCAACAACTGCGTTTCAAAGATGTGCGCCTGAGCGTCCAGTTGATTGGCGATGATAATCGCCTCGACTGTGCTGCCATAGCGAGTCGCAATCTGCGCAACTGTATCGCCACGCACAATCGTGTACGACATGGTGTACGGGAAAACGGCCACGTTCAAGGTCGGTGACGGCGTTGGCGACGGTGGGATTTCGGTCGGCGGCACTTCGGTCGCCGTCGCTGGCACTTCAGTGGGCGCTGCTGTTGGCACTTCCGTCGGGATTTCGGTCGGCGTTGCAGTCGATAGTTCGAGCGTCGGAATGTCTGTCGGCACATCCGTCGGGACTTCTGTCGGCAGTTCGCTTGATGCTTCCATCGTCGCGGGTTCAATGACGATGGCTGTCGAAACCGCTTCGGTAGTCGCTTCTTCGGTGATTTCCGGCGTGATTTCCTCAAGAGGAATGACATCGACCGGGATGACTTCAAGGGTCTGTTCAACCGTGACCCTGATCTCTGGGGTCATTTCGATGGTTTCAGTGAGCGCGACCATTTCAGTCGCAGAAGCCTGTGCACCACCTAACGAGACGAGTTCCGCGTCATCAAGGTAGACAACGTTGTTCATAGCAACCTTGTTGACCATCGAGCGCACGTAAACAGTGACGCTCTCGCCAGCCGCAGCAGCCGTGACGCTGTACTGATCGTATTGGTCATAGCTTGGCGCGACCTCTGACCAGACAATCGTGTCGCTTGTGGAGTCAGTTCCACCGGCGGGGTCAATACCCACCTGTACGGTCATGTCACTATCGCTGTCACTGGTATCCGGGCTATCGCTGGTCGATGTCCAGACGTAAGCGTAAACGCTGAATTGCAGTTCTTCGCCCGCCGCGACGCCGCTCACCGTCTGGTAAACGCCACCGACATGCGGGGCAAAAAACGTGAAATACTGCTGCGCATCACTGCCGCTGTGAATGCGGGGCGTACCCATGCCATTCACCATATCCGACGCGGGGTAATATTCAGGTTCCATATTGTCGGCGGTGTTCAAGTGCCACGCCGTCCACCCCTGCGCGACCGCACTCGGCATTTCACTGGAAACCGGCTCGAAGGGTTCTTCGAAGCCCGGATTCGTGAGTAGATTGCCGAGCGTTTGGGCTTGGACGACGCTTAAACCCACAGCCAGCGTGAGGAGTAAAATAAGCAGTCGGAAAATAGGTGATCTTTTCATCAAGCTTCCCCTAGCGTCAGGTGCGGATGCGTATTCACAAGTGTACCCCGATCTGTAGATAAACGCTTATGCTCAAGCAGCAAATAAGTCCTGCTTCTTACGGTATTCAGTATTACGAGGTGGGTTTTGAAAGCGTTCGTTCCATCGCACTGATCAAATCGGCTGGACCAAACGGCTTAATCACGAGATTTTCAGCATGGGCGGCGCGCATTTCCAAGACTCGTTGATCCTGCTGACCGCGCGCGGTCACGATGATGATGGGAATATCGCGCGTCTCCGGGTCTGCTCGGAGATGATCGTAAACTTCCCAACCGTCAACGTCAGGCATCATCAAGTCAAGCAAGACGACGTCAGGCTTGATGCGCTTGACTGTCTCCATGCCGTTCAAACCGCCCTTTGCGCCGGTAAATTCGAATCCCTCACGAGCGACGATCAAACTCATGAGTTCAATCATGTCGTTTTCGTCTTCGATGCACACTACGCGAAGCTGCTTAATTTGGGTTTTCTCCGCCTTGCAATTCTCTCGTCAGTCTACCACGAAAGGTTAAATGCTGTCCATTAAACATTATCCTTTACATTATCGCCCTATCAATGGGTGAAAGTATAGGCTTTTTGATTTATACTACCGGCGTCGTCAATCAATCTCACAATGCTATGCCAACAATCATCATTGGTTTGTGTACCGTAGAATTTGACCTTCCGGGGGTGAACTCCCTCAAAGATAAACGCAGCATCTTAAAATCGCTGCTGGCGCGGCTGCACA
>JBBSNT010000059.1:0-15429 GCA_038260485.1 Aggregatilineales bacterium
ACGCTGCGACAGCCCGTTTGGGACGTAGGGCGCGCGGTCATCGACCTCTTGATTGCGCTGCTGAAGGACACAGAAGTCGAGCAGGAGCATATTTTGCTCACGCCCGAACTCGTCGTCCGCGAGTCCAGCGTCGGCTATGTCCTAAAGGGAGCCGACTAGACGCTTTTTTGCTGGTTATCGGGCGCACGCGCCCGTGATCTTGACCATCTCCAATGGATTAGTGAGAGGAGTATCGGATCGGAACGACAAATTTTAATGACGCGAGAACGATCTTCACAGAAATAGTTGTAGTTATATGGGAAGGGACGAAATGAAAAAAAGTTGGATTGTATTGGTCGCTCTGTTCGTGGCGATTGTGGCAGTTGCCGCTCAAGTCGCCGCGCAGGACACAAGCACCGAGCCTTCGGGCGTCGTGCGTGTCGGAAGTTGGGAAAGCGGTGATGCGCTCACGCCGTGGAACAACGCAATTGCGAATTTTGAATCGGAACACCCGAATATTGACGTTCAGTTAGAAGCTGTCCCGCAGGAATATGGCACGAAGCTGCTGGCGCAGTTCGCCTCTGGCAGCGCGCCGGACGTCTTCATGACCGGCGACGGGGACGTGGCGACGTTCCAATCGTTGGGTGCGGTCGAAAACCTCGATCCCTATATTGACGGTGACGCTGGTTTTGATCGCGGCGTGCTTTATCCTGCCGTTGCTGCCTTTGGTGAAGTGGCTGGGAGCACTTACTACCTAACCAAAGATTACAGCCCGCTGGTGCTCTACTACAACAAGACTCAGTTCGACGACGCCGGTCTCGATACGCTGACTTCCGACTGGACGTGGGATGACCTGCTCAGCGCCGCGCAGAAATTGACTATCGATGCGAACGGCAACGATGCGACCTCGCCGGATTTTGATGCCAGCAATATTCAGCGCTGGGGGATGCAAATTCCCGATGGTTGGGGTGATGTCGTCTGGACGCGCGGTATTCTTCCGCTGATCTACCAGAATGGCGGTGAGTTGATCGCGTCGGATGGTAGCACGCTCGATGGCTCCATGAATAGCGAAAGCACCGTCTCGGCGCTCCAGTGGTATGTAGACCTGTTTAACAAGTATCACGTCTCGCCAACCCACGACGAGGTTGCCTCGTACGCTGGCGTCGATATGTTCCAGAGCGGCTTGGTTTCGATGCAGTGGACGGGTGTCTGGCCGCTGCTCGGCTACAAAGCGGATGACACCATGAACTTCGGTACATCCGGGCTTCCGACAGGTCCCGCAGGCAACGCCAACGTCCTCTGCTGGTCAGGCTTCGCCATGTATTCGGGCAGCCAGAACAAGGACGCGGCTTGGGAATTCCTCAAGTACATTGGCGCAGGTGAAGGCGCGGCTGAGTTCGCCAACTACGCGCTGACGCCCGTCATTTCGGTTGCCGAGAGTCAGGGTTTGACAGAAGATCAGTATTACGCTCCTGTGATGGCTGACCTTGCCAGCGTCTTGCCACTGCCGGAATCGACCAGTCCGTACTGGAATGAGTGCGGAAATACGGCATTCGCTGACCATCTTACCAATGTTTTTGCCGGCAGCGAAACTGTTCAAGAGGCTGCTGACGCTGCGGTCGCGCAGGGCGATCAATGTATCGCCGAGAAGGTGGCTGAAGAAGCCTCGACCGCGTCAAGTTAAATAAACATGAAGCTGTAAGTCTAGGGGCGAGGTGTGCATATACCTCGCCCCTTTGGACAAACCACCCAAAACATCTCATTCCGAATCTGCCCTTGATGGGCTGTTTGAAAGATTATTATTATGCGACTGACTGCCGATAGTGCTATCAAAGCTCCGCGACGACCAAAAATGTCTCCAGCACAGCGGCGTGAGGCAGGCATTTTCTACCTGACCGTGTCACCTTGGATTATCGGCTTTGTCCTTTTTACGGTCATTCCGATGTCCATTTCGCTTTACCTCAGTTTCACCAAATGGAACGTCTTGACCGCGCCGCAGTGGATCGGTTTGCAGAACTTCGTCACCATGTTCACCAATGATCCCGACTTTTATCAGTCGCTCAAGGTGACCATCCTTTTCACCATCACCAGTGTTCCGCTGCAATTGATGGTGGCGCTCTTTTTGGCAATGCTGCTCAACGAAGCGACGATTGCTATCGGCTTCTTTCGCACCGCCTTCTACATTCCGTCGATTGTGGCGAGCGTCGCCTCTGCCGTGCTCTGGACGTGGATTTTTAATCCCCGTTTCGGTCCGCTTAACGGGTTGCTGCGAACCTTGGGAATGGGGACACCGAGCTGGCTGAGTGACCCTGCCTATGCCTTGATTGCCCTCATTATCATGAGTACATGGGGCGTTGGTGGGCAAATGCTGATCTTCCTCGCGGGCTTGAAAGGCATCCCGCGCAGCCTCTACGAAGCGGCAGAAGTCGATGGCGCACCGCGAATCACGCGCTTTTTGCGGATCACGCTGCCGATGCTCAGCCCGACCATTTTCTTCAATCTGATTATGTCGATGATCGGCGCGTTTCAGACCTTCGACGCAGCATTTGTGATTTCGACGGCGCGCGCGGGGCAGATTGGCTCGCCGCAAAAATCGACCCTCTTCTACTTACTTCATCTCTATCAAGAGGGCTTTCAATTCCTCAACATGGGTTACGCTTCGGCGCTAGCATGGATGCTTTTCATCCTCATTTTGGGGGTAACCTACCTGATAAACCGCTCCTCGAAAAATTGGGTCTTCTATAGTGGGGAGAGTGATTGATATGGCGACCGAAGTGGCAAGTGCTCAACCCGCTCAAAAGACGACCTTCAATTTGCGTAACTACCAGCTTGGCGAATACGCGCGCAAAATCTTAGTTTATGGGCTGCTGTTCCTCTTGACCGCTGTCTTTTTGTTCCCTTTATTCTGGATGCTTACCTCGGCGCTCAAGCCTGACAATCAAATTTTCCTCTGGCCGCCGAAGTGGATACCAAGCCCGATTGCGTGGTCGAATTTTGCCGATGCCTTCGGCAATCCGCAGCTTCCGTTTCCACGTTTCATCGTCAATACGCTGATCATCGAAGCGGGCGTCCTCAGCGGACGCTTAATTTCCTGCACGCTCGTTGCTTATGGCTTCGCTCGCCTGCGCGCGCCGGGAAAGAACATCCTCTTTGCCATCCTACTGGCGACATTGATGCTGCCGCAAGCAGCGATCATGATACCCGAATACATCCTGTTCAATCAATTCGGCTGGATCAATACTTTCCTGCCGTTGATCGTCCCGGCATGGTTTGGCAACGCCTACGCCATCTTTCTGATGCGTCAGTTCTTTATGACCATTCCGCGCGAACTCGAAGAAGCCGCTCTTATCGACGGCGCGAGCACGCTTCGCATTCTGACCAGTGTCATTGTGCCGCTTAGTGTGCCCGTCCTTTCCGTGATCGCTATTCTGACCTTCAAGGATACGTGGAACGACTTCCTCGGTCCGCTGCTTTACCTCAGCCAGCCAAGCATGTATACCGTCTCGGTCGGCTTGGCATACTTCAATGGGCAGTACGACGTCAAGCTCAATCTGTTAATGGCGGCGTCGCTCGTCTTGATGATGCCGATTGTGATTCTGTTTATCTTCGCTCAACGCGCGTTCGTTGAGGGGATTTCTCTCACTGGACTTAAAGGGTAGGTCAATGCAGCTTCCGAAGAATTATTATCACTGCTTTCTTGGCAATGGGATCGATGCGGTGCTCGTAGGCTATACCGGCTCAATGGTTCCCGACAAGGTCAGCATTGACCGCTGCAACTGGTACAAATCGAACCGCTACTACCCCGAAGACAAGCTCGTCATGGTCGCGGGGCGCTTTCCCATCGACAAGACCCTCGAACACGCCGAAGGCTCAGGTTGGTACGAAGCCGCACCCTTGGGGCGGACGTGGTACTACGTCAAAGACGGTGCTCAACGGCTTGAGCTTCAAGCTAGCGATCAGCGCTTCGTGCCGCAGGAAGGCACGCTCTATTCCGACGTTGACTATGGCGCGGTCAAAGGGCATGTCGAAACGTGGCTGCACGCCAAACGTTCAATCTTGATTGAACGCTATACCTTCGATCAAGAGGTCGATTTCGAGGCATGGATGGGCACGGGTGTCTGGCAGGGCGGCGACGGCGAAATGTGGGATACCGATCCGTTTCGCCGTATGGACGTCTCTGACGACCAGCCCGAAGCCTTCTACGACCTCGACGTGACGCAGGGCTTGATCGCGCTCCGCGTTGACCCGCAGCCGACTGGCTTCGGCAAGGCGGGTGATGATCGCTGGCTCAGCGTGCGCAGCAAGACCATCACCAAGTATTTCATGATCACCGACAACCAGCAGGGCGCGTTGTCGCCCCAGATTCTCGACGCCGCCATCGCCTGCGGTTATGAGACGCTCCGCCAAGAGCACCTCGACTTCTGGCGTGAATACTTCGCCGTATCAGGCATCAGCATCCCCGACGCCGACTTCCAGTATTTCTACGACGCCAGCATGTACCACTTCAAGGCGATGCAAAACCCGGTTTCCGGCGGGCTGCCCGTTAACAACCTGCGCCGCACGTGGTCGTCGCACGTCTTTTGGGACTCCTACTTCATTCACCGTGCGCTGCTTGAGGGCAATCATCGCGCCGAAGCTCTCGAAGGCGTCCGCTTCTTCCAGCGCACGCTCGACCACGCCCGCAAGCACGCCGCTACCGAGTTCGGCTGCGACAGCGGTGGCTTGAAGTGGGATTGGGAAATCACCCACGACGGTCGCAAAGCATACGGCACGCTCCTGCATATGAAATATCAGGTGCATAACAACGCCTCGTATGCCAACATGATCATGGGCTACTACGATTACACGCAGGACAAAAGCTACCTCGCCGAGTTCTACCCGATTCTCGAAGGCTTGGCGATCTTCTTCATAAACTGCATCGTCGAAGAAACCGACACCGGCTACGAGATCGGCTATCTGGTTGGCGTCCACGAAAGCCCCGTCAAGGTCAAGAACGACGGCATCAATCTCGCCGGAACGATCACCATTCTGCGCCACTGCGCCCGCGCCGCCCAAATTCTGGGGCGCGAAACCGACTTCACTCGTCAGTGTGCCCTTGTCGCCGACGCATTGATCAAGCCGATGGATGCGCTCTATAATGGGACATTCTTTAAGGCGTCGGACGATCAGGACAAGATCAACATGAGTTCGATCACGCCGATCTATCCCATGAACGTCATTCAGCCGCTTGACCCACGCGCCATCAGTACGTCACAGGCATACATGGGGCGCTACGAGGGACAGTTGGTCGGTCACGGCAACAGCAACCGGGGCTTTCCGTGGTCGGCGGGCGTGCTCGGCTCGGTCTTGGCGTGGCAGCGACGCGGCGATCTGGTTTGGCAGGTCGTCTCCGCGACGCGCCCGACCATTTGCCAGTTTGGCGGCATGACCGAAGTTATGGAAGACGATCAATGGAACATGCAGTATTTCGGCACGGCTGAAGCGGCGGTCAACATCGCACTGCATCAAATGCTGCTGCAAACCTCCGCCGATAGCATAGACATCTTCCCGTCCCTCCCGTCATCGTGGGATTGTGCTTCGTTCGAAAACCTGCTTGCTGACGGCTTCACCGTTTCGGCATCCTACATCCGTGACGGCGTGACGACGTGGGCGGCGAAGAACATTTCCGACCAGACCCTCAAGCGCACGCTGCGCTGTGGTGGGTGCGAACAGGTCATCGAACTCGCGGCGGGCGAACAGGAAACAGGTGAATGGCAGTCGTAGCGCCAGCCCTAGTGCCAGCCAACTCCCCGGCGATGAGTCGGCGTTTAGCGCTGGTCGTGCTGTTTGTCATTTCGGCGGTCGGGCTGGTCTTTGAGATCACGCTTACGCGCCTGTTTTCGCTCTTCTTCCAGTACCACTTCACCTTCTTAGCCGTCTCGCTGGCAGTTTTGGGACTCAGTCTCGGCGCTGCCAGCGTCCATTATCTCAAGCCCCGCCAGCAGACCACCCGCGCGCTAGCGACCGTCCTCATCGTGCTCAGCCTCGCGCTGGCGGGCGCGGCGCTGGTCATCGCGTGGCTGCCTTCGGTTGAGTCGATCTTCCCGCGCGCCTTGATCGCGCTTGTGCCCTTCTTCCTTGTCGGCATGGTCGCCGCGTTGACCTTCGCCAACTTCACTTCCAGCAGTGGTGATTTCTACGCCGCTGATCTGGTCGGCGCTGCGCTCGGCGTCGTCGCCGTCTTGGCGTTGCTCAGCGTCTGGAGCGCCTTCAGCATGACGCTTTTTCTCGCGATGCTCGTCGGCGCACTGGCGCTGATCGTTGTTTGGCAGCAGGATGGGCGCTCGCGCCGCACCGGGTTCGCCGCCCTCAGCCTGATCGTCGGGCTGGGGCTGCTCGTCCTCAACCTGATCACCGGCGCGGTCGATTACAACCCGCTGACTCTCACGGGCGTCCCTCGCGATAAAACGATGGTCTACATCCTGCAAGACGCCGCTCAGCAGGGCAAAGTCATCGACACCGAATGGAGTCCCTTCGCCCGCGTTGACGTCGTCCAAACCAACGACCACAGCGCCCGCTACATCTTTGCCGACGGTGGAGCGGGGGCATATATGCTGCCCTACGAGGGCGATCCCTCCACCTTGTCCGGCTTGGCGAACGCCGTCGAATACTTGCCCTTCGACTCAGGCAGCGCTGATCGCACGCTGGTGATCGGGGCGGGCGGTGGCAAGGACATCTTGCTGGCGCTCAATGCCGGATCAACCGCCATCACGGCGGTCGAGGTCAATCCCGCTGTCGTCACCGCTGCTCGCAAATTTGCCGAGTACAACGGCGGCGTCCTCGACTTGCCGCAGGTCGATCTGGTCGAGGGCGATGCTCGTTCCTTCGTCGAGCGCGCCAGCGACCACTACGACCTGATCTATCTCAGCCTCGTCTACACGCAGGCGGTCGAACCCGCCAGCCAAGCGCTGGTCGAGAACTACATTTTCACCCAAGAAGCCTTCGCCACTTATCTGGATCGGCTTGCACCCGGCGGACGCTTGGCGATAGTCGCCCACAACGCCCTTGAGGGGAGCCGCGCCGCCGTGACCGCGCTTCAGGCATTTGAGAACTCCGGCGTCTCGCCCGCTCAGGCACTCGATCACGTCTGGCTCTGGACCTATCCCGCCAACGATCCGACCGTCAACACCAGCGTCCTGATCGTCGGCAAAGACCCGCTCCCCGCCGACGTGCTCGACACGCTCAACACCACCGCGCAAGCGCAGGGCATGAACCCGCTCTATGCCCCCGGCGCTTACGAAATGTTGTTCGCGCCGCTGCGAAATGGCGAAAGCGTGCGCGAATTCATCGATGCCGACGCCGATTACAACCTCGCGCCCACCGACGACGACCAGCCTTACTTCTTCAACCTCGATTACGGCTTGCCGCCTGCCATCCGTTCTGCGCTGGTCTTGGCGGCGCTCTTGGCGCTGGCATTGGTTGGCGTTGCCGTCTACACAGCGGGCGAATCGCCCACCGCCGAGCGGGGGAGTTGGGTGCGCGCCGTCGCCTACGCTATGCTGATCGGCGTTGGCTTCATGCTTGTCGAAGTCCCGCTCATCCAGCGCTTCCAGATTTTGCTCGGTCAGCCCATCCTCTCGCTGGCGGTCGTCTTGGCGACGCTGCTGCTTGCCGGCGGAATCGGCAGCTTGGTCAGCCAGCGTTGGCGCGCCCTCGATTTGCCCGCCTGCGTCATGATCGCGGGCATCTGGATCGCGGCGGTCGCGCTCGTCTACAATTTGGTGCTGCCATCGCTGGTCGAAGCGCTGCTGCCCGCCGCGTTTATGGTGCGCGTACTGGGCATTGTCGGCTTGACGGCGCTGCTCGGCTTGCCGATGGGCATTCCCTTCCCCAGTTTGCTGCGCATCGTTGAATCCGATGCGGGTGAACAGCGCCAGCGAGTCGCGCTGCTCTGGGCGATCAACGGTGCGTTCTCCGTCCTCGGCTCGGCTCTCGCGGTGGTCATTTCGATGCTCTGGGGTTTCAAATGGGCACTGCTCGCGGGCGCGCTCTGCTATCTGCTGCTCATCGTTGTCGTCTGGAGCTATCGATGGGTCGGCACAAGGGCGCGCCTGCTGGTACACTAGCATTATGAATCCCATGAATAACGAAACTCTCCGCGACCGCTTGGTCGATGCTTACGTCGCCGTGATCCCTTTTATCACGCTCAACATCTTGTGGATCGCGGTATCGCTGCCCATCGTCACGATCATCCCCTCGACGGCGGCGCTGCTCTACGCCACCAACGAGATCGCGCACGGGCGTGCCGCCGATTGGTCAACCTTTTTCGAGGGGCTGCGCAAATGGTTTTTGCGCAGTTATCTTTGGGGCGGGCTGAACCTGCTCGTGATCGCTGTTTTGGTCAGCAACTTGATCTTCTACGCGGGCATTCACGCCGTCTGGACGACGGTAGCGACGTCAATCGTCGTCTTTCTGCTTGTCCTTTGGCTGCTGCTGCAAGTCTCGATGTTCCCACTGCTGCTCGAACAGGAACGCCCCAGTTTGCGCCTCGCCCTGCGCAACAGCTTCGTGATCGTGTCGAAGCGCCCGCTGCAAACCGTCGGCACCCTGCTCTTGATCGCCTTGATCGTTGGCGTGACGACCTTTGTCATTCAACCCGCGTGGTTGTTCATCACCGCCAGCACCTGCGCCTATCTCGCCAACCGCGCCACCCTCGGTTCAGTGCGCACGCTCATGAGCGTCCAGCCCGAACTGCCACCGAACACTGCCGAGCCGGAGCTATGAAAAGGATCAATTTACTCACTTGAGGAAACACAGCCCAGCATAGAGGCGATCCGTAGAGGTGAGTCATGCCTCGCCCGTTTTCCTCTAGTATGCGGATTTGGATAGCGGCACACAGTGCGTGCCCAAAATTGACCCGGAAAGGATCGCTATGCTGCCCCAGCACTTCGAACGCACCATCACCAAGCGCGTCCAACTCGATTACCTGCTTCACGTTCCGCCGACAGAGGGCAAACACCCGCTGATCCTGTTTCTGCACGGGCGCGGCGAGTGCGGCGATAATCTCGAACGGGTCATGGCGCACGGCGTTCCCCGCGTCGTCCGCGAAAACCCGGACTTTCCCTACGTGGTGGTCGCGCCGCAGGCTCCGGTCGGCATGTCGTGGGTGCTGCTCTCAGACGCGCTCGAAGCGCTGCTTGACCAGACCCCTCCAGCGTGACGACGTTGACCTCAGCCGCGTCTACCTCACCGGCTTGAGCATGGGCGGCTATGGCGTCTGGAATTTAGGTGTTCAGCGCGCGGAAGTTTTCGCGGCAATCGCGCCCATCTGCGGCGCGGGCAATCTGGTCAATTCGCTGCCGCATCGCATTTGTGCGCTGGATCATACGCCCGTCTGGGCATTTCACGGCGCAGACGATGATGTCGTCCCGCTTGAACACCAGCAAATCTTGATCGACGCCCTGCGCGAGTGCAGCGACGCTGAAGTCAAATTCACGGTTTATCCCGGTGTCGGGCATGACTCGTGGACGCAGACCTACGCCAATCCTGCCCTCTATGACTGGTTCATGTGTTACACCAAATAGCCTCCCGACCTGCTGACGAATGCCGCCCCTTGAGTGGGCGGCTAGGCTTAACGGCACGCCCTCACCACACCCGTACCACCGCCGACTCTTCTTCCCGCAGCGCCAACGTCAGCCCCGCATCCATCAATGCCAACCCCGTCATCGATCCGTACGGCTTGCCCTCGACCCCCGCAATCTGGTACACCCGCGCCGCCGACAACCCCTTTAGCATGATCATCCGCTGCGCTTCTCCGCCTGTCAGCCGAAACACCATCACGAGATGCTCGGACTCATCCCGCAAACGATACTGAAAGGCGCACCAGCGTTCCCCTTCACCGCTCCGTCGGGGCTGATCAGTCAGGCGGTACACCGCGCCCTCGCGCACGAACCGCCGCACGACCGCCTTGTAAATCCGAATGTGATCCGCCAGCCGCTCCCGCACCCACTCCGGCAGATCGGGCAGCTTCTGCGACATCCCGAACGCGCCCAGCATCCCCGCCCGCGTGAAGCTGTCGAACTGCTGCACCGTCAGCGCCGTATCGCGCGGGTTGAAAGTCTGCTCCGGCGGGTGACTCGCGCTCCGCCACTCACTCGCACTCCAATGCAAACAGGCGTCTGCGGGCAGCATCGTCGTCGCGCCCCAAAACACCTGCAAATCGTGCGTCAGCCAATCCGGATCGCTCAAAAAGGTCAAATGTGTATGCCGCAGCATCTCTAGATCGATTCGCAGCCCGCCCGATGCGCAGTTTTCCAGCACCACTTCGGGGAATGCCGCGCGAATTCGGTCGAGCAGGCGATAGTAGCCGCGATAATGCGCGTATAGCCCATCGCCCGCCCCGTGTCCGTGATCCGTCCGATTGCAGCCCGCGAACGGTTCGAGATTGAAGTCGAGCTTAATCCAGTCCGTATCGTACTCGCGGATCAGTCGGCTCAGTGTCTCGAATGCCCACTGCTCGGCAGCAGGGTTGCCGAAGCACACGTAACCGAGCGCCTCGCCGTCGCGCAGGGCAGGGAAATCGGGATGCTGCGCGTTCAGCGCCGCCCGTTTTCCGAGTCCCTCGATTTCGCACCACAGCCCGAAGTTCATCCCGTGCGCGTGAACGTCGTCCGCCACCGCCCTAATCCCGCTCGGAAACCGCGTCCGATTGACCAGTTCCCAATCCCCGCGCAGGTCATGCCATGCGCCTTCAGCTCCGAACCACCCCGCGTCCAGCGTACAGAGTTCGATACCCAGTTCAGCCGCTGCCTTGACGTTCGCGCGGAACACCGCCTCGTCGAGATCAACGTCCTCGTAGCTCCACCAGTGATTCCACTCCACCGGAAGGGCCCGCGACAGATCGTTATGCGGAATCCACCAGCGCCGCCCCACCCGCGCGAACTGTTGCGCCGTGTCGTCCAGCGAGTCCCCGAAGGCAAATATCACGCGCGGCGTTTCCAGCCTGTCCCCCGCGCTCAGCACTGTCTCGAATGCCCAATCGTGCAGCCCGCTGCTGATCCGCACGCCCGCGTCTAGCGGCTCGAACCGCACGCACCAGTTGCCAGACCACGCCACCGCACCCGCTATCACGCCCCCGTCACCGAACAGCGCGAAATACGGATGCTGTCCTTTCGACGCGCGTCCGAGCCGCGTTTCCAGCGTGATCGCCTCGCTCAGAGCCGCGCGCGCCGGTTCGAATTCCTGCCCCCAATCGCTCTCGAAGTGCAGCAGATCATAGCCCCCGCCCGTGATCGTCAGCACCACCGAGTCGACTCGCGTGACCGACAGCGGCGCATCCGTGCGGATCACCTGCCACTGTTCGATCAACGCCGTATCCTCGTACACACAAACGTGATGCTCGACGTGCAAGCCGTGTCCGCTCAGCAGCGCGACCAACCTCTGCACGCCGTCCGCCGCCTCGACGGTGTAGTCGTCCACCACCAGATCGCCCGCATCGTATCGCTGATCGCCCACGTATATCGCGAACATGCCCGACTGCCGATCACCCAACCAGTCGCGTCCGTCCGCCCTGATCTGTCTCAGCCGCAGGTGACCGTCCACCACCTCAAAGCTCACCACCATCCGCGCCGTTTCGAGCGTAAATTCTGTTTTCATGATCACCTATGGCGTATGTAGCCCGCTTCAGCGGGCTTGAATCTATAGACGAATGCCTTGAGCGTCCGGCGACGCCGATCTATCGCACCCTCCCCGTGCCAGTCCCATCCGGTGCTATCCAGCCTCCCGCCTAATCCCGTACAATGGACACAATCACGCAAGGAGATCGCCTTAATGGATGTGAAAACCGTCTTTAGCACCGTTGCAACCGATTACGACCGCACTCGCCGCCAGCTTGTTCCCGATTTTGACAACTTTTACGGCACAGCATTGGAGTTGATTCCCTGCGCTGCCGATCAGGATATTCGCGTGCTCGACGTCGGCGCGGGTACGGGCTTGTTCGCCGCCTTGATCGGTCAGGCGTTCCCTAACGCCCGCTTGACGCTGGTAGATTTCTCGCCGCAGATGTTGGATCAGGCGCGTCAGCGCTTCGCGGATCGGGCGAATGTGGTCTACCGAACGCTCGACTTCGAGCGCGACCCCATTCCCAGCGAATACGATGTGGCGATCTCGGCGCTGGCGCTCCATCACACGCCGCAGCCGAATTTAGAGGGTGTTTTCAGGAAGATTTACGGCACGTTGGTCAGCGGCGGCATCTTCATCAATGCCGATCAAACCTTAGGCACGACCAATGCCAACGAGACGCGCTATATGCAGGCGTGGCTCAAAGCGATTCGGGCGAATGGCTCAACCGATCCGGACATCGCGGCGGCGCTGGAACGTCTGAAGCTCGACAAGACCGCCACGCTCGAAAACCAACTGGCATGGATGCGACAGGCGGGCTTCGTAGACGTCGATTGCTGGTTCAAACACTATCGCTTTGCCGTCTATTCCGGTCGCAAACAATAAACTATTCAAAATCTATCGTAAACCGTTTTATGGCTTGCCACCGAAGTAGAGTGGGGCGCTGACACAGTTTTGTTTAAGCGACCCCTTCAGTGGATCGCCGCCTTGCCATTAGCTGCCGGTTTAAACCGGCAGCAGGTTCTGCATTGCGCATCAGCGCTACGCATTCTGCACCAACCGGAAGCCAATCGAAGCATGATACGACTCCGGGTTCAGGTCGTAGTGAAAATCGACCAGCGCGCGTTGATGTGAACTCATGAACGATCCCCCGCGCACGACTCGCTTTTCTTGCGCGGCGCTCATCAGGCTCAGGTCGGTGTTCGGGTTGCCATCGAGACACCATTCCCACACATTGCCCGCCCTATCATAGACTTCGAAGCCGCTTGTTCCGCGCGGGTAGCGCGTGACAATCGTCGTCATCTTCACGCCGCTCTCGGCGCTGTTGCAGCGTTCAGCTTCAAACTTGTTTCCCCAAGGGTACAGCCGCTTTTCGTCGCCTTGAAATGCCCGCTGCCACTGCGCCGCCGTCGGCAGCGCGATAGTCTTGCTCAGACGTGCCGAAAGCCAGTTGCAGTAGGCGCGGGCATCGTACCACGACACCATTTCGCGCGGGCGTTCAGGACCTTTGAAGCGTGAGGCGGTTGCGTCAGGGTGCTTGAGCCGGCTCGCCAATGCGTCCGGCGAAAACTCCCACCAGTCGGTGTTCTTGTAGCCGTCGTCGTCGTCAATGAACGCCTGATACTGCGCGTTCGTGACCGGGTACTTGCTGATGCTGAAGGTCGGCACGTTGACCGTTTTCCGCTGCTGGCTGCCGTTGGCGACCGTATAGCACACGTCCACTGTGCCCGTCGGGATACCGCACCATTCCAGCAGCGGCAGCACGAAACTGGGGTAAGCGGTCTGATCTTTCCCGTTCGTGACAATCGGCATCGTCAGCGCTGCCAGTTCGGTTTGAGACAGATAGCGCGCCATATTGTCAGGGTCGTGCGTCGGAAAATCGAGGTGGAAGGCTTTGAACGCCTCCAAGCCAAGCTCGCGCGTCGCGTTCACCTTGACCAGTTCCACAATCTGTCGGTACTCGCGTTCGACTCCGACCTGCATCGTTTGTCGGTCGAGCGCGGCTTCCGCTTCCTTGAGGATCGCCTCAATGTCGATATAGCTCGACTTATAGCCGTTCGCCTTCGCCTGTTTCAGCAGCAGCACCGCTTGATCGTAACGCCCGTTCTCCATCGCCGCCGCCGCCAGCCGGATCACCGTCGAAGAACTGGCAGGCTCTTGCGCGATCTGGTTGTTGGGGATGCTCGTCACCGAAAGCGCGCGCACGCTCAACTGCTGCCGTTCCGCGCGGTAAATCGAGTTCAGCAGCATCTTGACCGCGTCAGGATCGATCCCGTTCGACAGATCGACGTAGTGCAGTTCTTGCAGGTCGTCCATCGTGTCGGGGATCAGCGTGTGTTCGCGCACGTTGATAGGGAAAATCGGACGCCGCAGCATTTTCGCCAGTTCGTACTCCTTGCGGCAGTATTCCGACGCGACCGAGTCCGGCGAAAGCAGGTAGATAAAACCTTCGCACCAGTCCAAGCGCTGCAAGATTTCCTTCCACCAGTCTTGACCGGCGTACAGCCGCTGGTCATACCAGATTTCGTGAGCATCTAGCATATTGACGACCTGAATGGCGTAAGGTTTGTCGACTCTGGCATAGCTTAAGAACAGGCGCATAGTAGTTTTCCTTTAGACGGCGGTGGCTCACCTGCGTAATCTCAATGATTGGGCGGTCCCTGTTTCCACGCTTCGAGCGCGGTCAGGGCTTCAGGGCTGTCAATGGCTGCCAGCGCGCTCGCGGCGACATCACAGATACGCTTTTCTTCCCAGTGTGGGCAGGATGTATCTTGCAGCATCGGCACGAGGTCAGGTACAGCCTCAGCACTGGCGATCTTCCGCAGCGCGTCCACTATACTCCAGCGCAGCGGCGGTTCGGCGTCGTTTAGGGCGTTGTGCAGCGGCATCACGGCGGCGGCGTCTTTGATGTCGCCCAACGCCTCGACCGCCGCGAATTGGACGAACGCTTCGCTGTCGGTTAGTGCCTGTGCCAGCCCACCGATAGCGCTTTTGTCGCCCATCACGCCGAGTGCTTCGGCAGCGGCTTCGCGCACGTCGGCGCGCACGTCGGTCAGCGCCACGATCATACTCGCGGTTCCGCGCGGGTCGCCAATCTCGCTCAACGCGCGAATTGCCGACGCGCGCACCATCCACTGGCTGTCCTTGATCAGGTCGGTCAGCTTCGGCACGGGCGCTGTGTCCTTGATCCACGCCAGTGCTTCGGTCGCGGCGTAACGGATGTCCCACGCCTCGTCGTCCAGCAACCGCGTAATCCGCTCGACGCTGACGCTGTCGGTCGTGCCGCGCAGTTTTTTGCCGTAATCGCGCAGCATTTTGGCGGCTTCCTGTCGTTCTTCCCAATCATCCCCGTGCAGTGCTTCGAGCACGTCCGTCAGCACGACGAGGTTTTCCGCTACGTTTTGAGCCGTGCCCTTGGCGACTGCCGACTCTAGGGGCGATTTCTGAGTCTTGCGCCACGTCAGTACGACATCCAGTGCTTCCGGCGTGCGGATTCGTTCCAGCGCGGCGGCGGCAATGTCGCAGATGCGCAGGTTGGACAGCGGTGTTTTGCGCAGGTCTGCCAGCGCTTTGATCAAGTCAGTCACCGCGTCCTGCTGACCAATCGCTCCTGCCACGTCGATAGCCGCCGCGCTCACGTTCAAGTCTGGGCTGCGGATCGCGTACAGCAAGCCCGGAATCGGGCAGATACCTAACCCCTTGAGAGCGCTTCCGGCGGCGTCCGAGACGAGGTACTCGCCGTCGCGCAGCGCTTGCAGCAGTGCCGGAAGCACGCGCGCGTCGTCCTTGAACGTCACTAGCGCCGTGATCGCGGCGACTCGCACTTGACTCTCGTCGTCGTTGACCAGCGTC
>JBBSNT010000060.1:0-15355 GCA_038260485.1 Aggregatilineales bacterium
ACAAGTCGCTGCGGCATGGAACGACATTCCGAAAGGCACTACGGGACAGCTTAGCGCTAAGCCGCAAACGCAGCCCTTGAAGCGGGCAACCGGACAAGTCGCTGCGGCGCAACCCTCTGCTGGTCAAACACCGAGCGACGCGCCGACGTTGGCGACGCGCCCCAAGATGCAAACCTCAACGATGGACCCGATTCCGCGCCAACCCGCGCAGACTGCGCCGACGGCTTCGTCGGTTGACAGCCGCTTCGTTGACCCCAAGACACAGATCGTCGTCCGGCGCGGTATGCCGGGCAACGCTGAGGCAATCGCCACCTTCATTACGCGGGTGACGACGAAGAAAATCGACCGAATGGACATTATGCTCGCGTTCGGTCAGAAAAGTTTTCACATCGCCTATGGCAAAAACGATCAGGTGATCGGCTTGATCGGCTGGACGGTCGAAAACTTGATCACGCGGATCGACGAGTTCTACATCGTGCCGAACGTGCCGTATGATGAGGTTATCCGTGAACTGGTGATCGCCATCGAGGACGCTTCGCGCGAACTGCAAAGCGAGGTCAGCTTTATCGTGCTGCCCTCAGAGACGCCCGCCGAAGTGCTGCAAGCGTTCGTGAAAAGTGGCTATCAATACTTGAATCTAAATGAGGTAAAATTCCCGGCATGGCGTGAAGCCGCTCACGAGATGATGGTAGACTCCAGCGGACAGGCATTGATGAAACAACTGCGTGCCGACCGCGTGATGAAGCCGATCTGATCGCAAAGAAGTGTTGAGCAGGACGCGGAAATGGCAACTAGGGAACTTGTGAGGATTTGATGGAAACGTTGCGAACAATAGCTCCTGTACGTTGGGCGTCGGTACACCCGCGTCTCGCGGCGTGGATCGTGCTCTCGTTGGGGATGGTGATTCTGCTGCTAGTCGAGGCGAAGGACGTCGGTTTGCTGCCGGGGCAGTGGATCGCGCTGATCGTCGCCTGCGTCATGGTTGCTGGCGCGTGCATCTGGATTGTCAGTTGGGAAGATGATGACGAGGCTGAAGACGACGAGGATGTCGTCGCGCCGCCGGAAGATAAACCGGTGGCATAAGCGCGCCCCCGTACACTATGGTCTACGAACCACCTGCACAGGGTGGTTTTTTATTGGCGCTAGAAGCCGTGCAAGCAGGGGTAGACCTGAGCGCCTACCCCTGTTGGGCGAAGAAACTTAAGGCAGCACCCACTGCGGTTCGCTCAGGTCGGAAATGCAGCTTCCATCCGGCTCTTGAGTCGGATCGTCGAGGAAATTCTGCATGATGCTCTGCGAACACGAATTCATGTCAATCACGCCATGTCCGCCGCCGGGGAAAAGAAAAAAGAAACTGTTGGTCAGGTAGCTGGCGGCGCTTTCCGCCCATGCGGCTGGCGTAATAGGATCGAATTCGCCCGCGACGACCAGCGTGGGGATATCGCTCTCCACTGGCTGAGTCTCCCGTGAGTCGGCTGGCATAACGTCCCAAATCTGGCAATCACTAAAGGTTTGCTGGATAGTCTGAATGCTGCTGTTGTACAGCGGCGTAGATTGGTCAGGAACGTTGTCAAGGGCGGTCGCTTCGTCTAGGAAGGCGACTTCCTCCTGACACTCGACCGATAAATTCATGCCTTCGCTGTCTGAAAAATCTTCCATGTCCGGCGATTGGCGGCTACCCGGAGCGAGCATCGCACCCGATTCCAGATCGTCAAGCGCGGCATAATTCCCATTGGCAACTTCGCTGATCACGCCCGGTAGGTAGGGGATGCTCTCGGTCGAGTAGAGGACTTGAAAAACACGGTTAATGAAATCATCGCCGCTCATCTCTCGGTCGCTACTCTCCCCGCTTGTCGAGTCGATGCCGGTGTACCTAACCGGATCAGCATTCAACTGCTCGACAGTGCTGTCGAATATTTGCGCTAGGTCTGGAAAGGCTGAGTCGCAGTCTCGATCAGCCGCGCAGCTCTGAAACAACAGATCAAATTCGTCGGCAGTATTCTGTCCGTACTCCTCCCACGAATTCACTTCCGGGGGATAGACCGAGTCAATCACGACACTGCGAACACCTTCGGGATAATCGCGCAGGATGGTGAGCGCCAAGCGCGTCCCGTAGGAAACGCCATAGAGATTCCACTCGTCGTAACCCAACGCGACCCGTAAGTCCGCCACGTCGGCGGCGTTCTCGGCGCTGTTATAGGCTTGCAGGTCAACGCCTTCATCGATCAGGCGATCATGGCAAGCCTGAGTCGCGTCCTCAAGACCTTGTTCAGCCTCCGGGCAGTTGAGGCTTGGCAGCGAATAACCCGTACCGCGCTGGTCGAGCAGGATAACGTCACGATCTTGCAGATAGGGTATGTCCAACCAACCGTCGATGTCTCCTACTGCATTGCCACCGGGACCGCCAGCCAGATAGATGACGGGATCAGGATAGGTGGTATCGGCGGGGGCATACAAAATCGCAAACGCCAACTGAATAGTTGTGCTGGAGTCGTAGGTGCGGTCTTCGGGCACGATCAGATAACCGCAATCGATGTTTTGCCCTTCAACCATGCCTTCCGGCAGTTCCATCCAGCAAGCCGTCCATTCGACCTGAGGGGTTGAATCCTGCGCCAAGACCGGCGCAACCATCAAGCCAAGCAGCAAAAAAAGAAAGAAGTAGATGCGATGCATTAATAGCTCCTTTAATAACATGAATTGACGGACTATTTGGCATTCTCAACAATGGTGGGCTGAGATCGTGCTATTTCAATTCGCGCAAGTGCGGATAGAGCAGCACATCGCGGATGGTGCGCTGGTTGGTCAGCAGCATGACCAAGCGATCTACGCCCATGCCGAAACCGCCGTTGGGCGGCATGCCGTAACGCATGGCGCGCAGATAATCCTCGTCAAGTGGGGTGGCGTCGTCTTCGTCGCTGCGATAGAGCATCGCCATGTCGAGGAAACGCGCTTCTTGGTCGCGCGGGTCGTTCAGTTCGGTGAAGGCGTTGCCCATCTCCATGCCCGCGATGTAGAACTCGAAGCGCTCGACGTGAACGTCATCGTAACCCACGCGCTTGGCGAAGGGCGAAATGTCGCGCGGGTAGTCCATGATGATCGTCGGCTGAATTAGTTTTGGCTCGACATATTCGCCGAGCAGATGCTCGACCAGTTTGCCCCACGTCTGCTTGGGGGCGACGGTCTTGTCACCGAGCGCGCGGATTGCCGCTTCGAGCGATTCCGCGTCAGGATAGTCCATGTAGTCGATCTCGGCTTCCGCCTTGATCGCTTCGCGGACGGTTAAGCGCTTCCAGGGCGGCGCGAAGTCGAGGTCATGTTCCTGATAACGGACGTGAGTCGTGCCTAAGACTTCCTGAGCGGTGTAGGCAAGCATCGCTTCGGTCAGTGCCATGACACCTTCGTAGTCGATGTAGGCTTTGTAGAACTCCAGCATTGTGAATTCAGTGTTGTGCTTGAAGCTGACGCCCTCATTGCGGAAGTCGCGCCCGATCTCGTAGACGGCGTCGATGTCACCGACGAGCAAGCGCTTCAAGTAGAGTTCGAAGCTGATGCGCAGGAATAAATCCTGATGCAGTTGGTTGTGATGGGTGACGAAGGGCCGCGCCGCCGCGCCGCCGTAGATTGGCTGCAAGATGGGCGTTTCGACTTCGAGGAAGCCGCGCGAGTCGAAGAAGCGGCGTAAGGCGCTGATGGTCTGGGCGCGCTTGACGAAAACATCGCGGACGCTGGCATTGACGGCGAGGTCGGCATAGCGCTGACGATAACGGGCTTCGACGTCGTTGAATTCGCCGAACTCCTCGACCGTGCCATCGTCAAGGACTTTCTGCTTGATGACGGGCAGCGGGCTGAGCGACTTGGCGAGCAGCTTGAAATCGGTGACGCGCACGCTGATCTCGCCCGCTTTCGTCCGCATCATGCTGCCGGATGCCTGTACGAAGTCGTCCATTTCGACCAGCTTCGATTTGACGAGATTGTAGGCGGCTTCGTCCATGTCGTTGACGCGCAGGAACAACTGCACGCGCGCTGTTTGATCTTCAATGTGCAGGAACGAGAGCTTGCCTTTGACGTTAACGCGGCGGACACGCCCCACGAGAGTGACTTCGATGGGCGTCCCGTCGCCGGTGTCGGCGTCAGGATGGGCGGCTTCGTAGGCTTCGAGCGCGGCAATTGCTTGCGCGTTGGTATGGGTGCGCTCGACGCGGGCGGGATAGGGCTGGACGCCCTGTGCTTCGAGTTCGCGCAGCTTGTTGACGCGCTCTCTTTCAAGGTTGTTGCTCGGCTGCCACATAGTTCGTTCCTCACGAGTGCTGAGTACGGGGTACTGAGTAAGCGCATCATCGTCGCTCACGTGATCCGTAGGGGCGGTATAGATAACGCTCCTACAACGACCGCTTCACGTATATTCGATATGCCTAAGACGCTATTTTTCACTCATTACGCAAGACTCGGCACTTCTTTTCCATATCAAATAAAAACCCCGAACGAGTCGGGGCTTGATGACTGTGTGTTGGGCGCGCGCTTATGCAATCGCCTTGATGACGAAGGTGATTTCTCCGGCAGGCGCTTTGACGATCACCTTCTGCCCGACTTTCGCGCCGATCAGCGCTTTGCCGAGCGGGCTTTCGACGGAAATCTTGCCTTCGGCGGGATCAGCTTCGGCAGAGCCGACGATGTGATAAATCTCTTTAGCGCTTTCGCCTTCTTCGACGACAGTTACACGCGCGCCGAGCACGACGGTATCCTTCTTGCCTGTTTCTTCGATGACCTGCGCGCTGCTGAGAATCGTCTCCAAACGCAGAAGCTCGCCTTCGACGAACGCCTGCTCGTTCTTTGCGTCTTCATACTCAGCGTTCTCACTGAGATCGCCGCCTTCTTCGACAGCCTGACGGAGACGTTCAGCGACTTCAGGTCGGCGTACATCTTGCAGGAATTTTAGACGTTCTTCCAGCTTTTTAAGACCTTCTGCGGTCAAATACTGCGGCTGATTAACCATCACCTCGGCTCCTTCTTTAGCGAAAAAACGCGCCTGAATTCAGCGCATCCAATCCTTCAGTTATAAATTAGAAAGACACAGCCTTCGCTGTGCCGGAGAGATGCCTCGGAATATGTGTACGGTGCAATTGCGACGTCTATCGTCTCTACTATAACATAAAGTATAAACCTTGTAAATAACTGAAGTTATGGGGGAGTGGGGCACATAGCGGGCATAGGAATTTTATAAATCCGACCTCACCCCGTCCAATCGAATTAAACCGAAGGTTTAATTCGATTGTCTGCCCCTCTCCTTAGGAGAGGGGCGAAAAGCATCGTTTAGCCAGCGGGCAAGGTAAAGCTAAATGTGCTGCCCATGCCCGGTTCGCCGGAGAAAAAGAGCTGGCTTTCGTGCATGGCGAGAATTTGCTGAGCGCGGTAGAGGCGCAAGCCGCCGCCGGGAGATTGGCGCACGAGCGGCTGGTACAGCGCTCGCCAGAATGGCTGCCCGATGCGGGTGTGATCCTCTTGGCTTAGCCCGATGCCGTTATCAGCGACGCTGAACAGGACTTGATTTCCGAGCGACTCCGCCATGATGCGGATGACGCCGCCGAAGGGCGTATAGCGGATGGCATTATCGAGCAGGTCGCAGAGCAGGGTCAAGATGTGCTGGTAATCGCCAACGACGGCGGGCAGCGGATCGTCGGCGTGGACGCTGATCTGGTGCTCGTGCTGCTCGGCGGCGCGGTAACAGCGCTGCCACGCCGCCGCCAGCAAATCCAAGCCGCTGAACAAGAGCGGTTCGAGGTCGTAATGCCCTGCTTGAATGCTGGCGATCTCGTTGATTGTCTCAAGCAGCGTGAGCGCGGTGGCGGCGTGATCGTCCATCAGGATCAGGGTGTCACACTGTTCGGTGGTCAAGCGCCCCAAGCGTCCCTCGCGGAGCGAATGCGCCTGTTCGGTGACGAATAACAACGACGGGCGCAGGGTTTCGAGCGCCTGAGCCAGCATCACGGCGGTTGCATCGCGCGTGACGGATTCAAGCTGGAAGTTGAGATTATCCTTTTCCTGATCAAGCTGGCGAATTTGCGCGCTGAGTTCGCCAGCTTGTCTGTCGAGCGCGTGTACCAATGTGATTACCTCAGCGAGGCGGGCTGAGGTTGTGGGCGGCGCAGCGCCTTTTAGCTGTGAGAGTGCTCGCAGCGCCTGATCGACTTCCATTAGCTCATCCCCGGCAGCTTGACGGTGAAGGTTGTGCCTGATCCGGGTTCGCTCGCCACCGTGACGGTACCCCCATTTTGGCGAATGATGCCGAAAGCGACGGGAATACCCAAGCCACTCCCCTTATGGGTGCGGACGGTTTCGTTATCGGCGCGGAAGTAAATCGTGCCTAACTGGGCGATGTCTTCGGGCGTCATGCCGATGCCGTTATCGGTCACGATGATGATGAGGTTACTGCCGTCGGCGCTGGCGCTGACGGTGACTGTGCCGTCTTCTTCGCTGTAGCGCAGCCCGTTTTCGACTAGTTTAAAGAGCGCCTTTGCTAACAACTCGCCATCAATGTTGAGGATCGGCAAGCCCTGTGGAATGTCGAAGCTGAGCTTGCGCTCTAACTGATCGGCGACGGGCTGCGCCTGTTTTTCGACCATGAGGGCGATGTTTTTGAACATATCCATCTTGGGATTCAGGCGGAGTGTCCCTGCTTTGATCTTGCTGGTGTCGCTGACATCGGTGAGCAGGCTTTCCATGCGGCGCGAATTGGTGCGGATGGTTTCGACAAACTGCTGCTGCATGTCGTTGAGCGGCCCCATGCTGCGGAGCATATCCGAGTAGCCGCGAATACTAGTCATAGGCGTGCGCAGCTCGTGGATGGCGTGCGAGACGAAGGCTGCCTGTTCCTTGAGGAAGGCTTCCTGATCAGGTGTTCCGGCGGATGCGGCGGACTGCGCTGCTGCTTCGGCTTGTTCGCTTTCGGTCTGCGCCTGATCGAGCAGGTCGCGGATGGCGGTCAACTGCCCGGCGAGGCGAATGGGGATGATCGCGCCGGACTCGGCTGCCTGAATCAGTTCGCCGAGCAGGGATTGTGCCTGTGCCAGTGTTTCACTCACCATCTAGTTCTCCTCAACGAACGACATGCCAGCAGCGTTCGGCTGGCGTGCCGTCACCGACCATGATCATAAATTCGCGCGTCAGCCGTTCCATTTCGGCGGTGTCGTTCCAGAGCACCTGCAAATGGGAACGGTAGCAGCGCAGCGCGCGCAGCTTGGCGGCGAGATCGGCTTCGCTCAAGCTCACGACTTCGCCCGTCATTGCAATGGCGGGAAGCTGTTGATGATAATAATCGTGGGCGCGCTTCAGTGCCGTTTTGTTGCGCGCGTGGGGGTATTCCTCGTAAAAGCTGAGCGGCGGCGTATCGAGCGAGCCGGTCAGCACGAGCGACCAATCGCGGACGATGCGGTGATCGATGTGGTTATCGACGCAAAGCGGCGCGTAGATGGCGGTTACATTCTTGAAGGGGGGATGAGTCTCGAACAGGGTGAGCGGGGCGTCGTCGCCCATGCGGACACCCGCGAAGGGGCTGTCGTGATCGGGGTAGAGGGCGATTATGTCGCCCGCGCCGCAAACGGTGGTGCGAAAGGAGCATTCGAGCAGCGCGAGATCGTAGACCTGCGCGCCGAGCGACTGCGCCGCCTGTGCGTCTTCGCGACGGCGGATATTGAAGGGACTCATCCCGCTGATCCAGCGCGCTTTGACCGCGTCGATCACGGGGCTGTCGGGTAGATCGTCGGACGGTTCGCCCGCCATTGCCGTGACGATAATGACCCGTTCTCCACGCTGCACCAGCCGATGAATGATGCCGCCGCAGCTTAGCACGGCATCGTCTAGATGAGGCGAGAGAAACAGGGTTATGCCCATGAATTAGTCTTTCGCTGTAGCGACGGCGAACGTAAATTTACTGCCTTTGCCGACCGCGCTGTTGACACGGATGTGGCTGCCCATCTGCTCGACGAGGCTCGCCGTGATGGCGTAGCCCAAGCCCGCGCCGGGTTGAGAGCGGGTGTATTCGTCGTCGGCGCGCCAGAACTTTGTCCCCAACTTCTTGATCGCGGCGGGAGGTATACCGATGCCTGTATCAGCGATGCTGAACTCGATTTTATCACCCATGCGATGCGCTGTCAGGGTGATCGTGCCACCGTTAGGCGTGTATTTGTAGGCGTTGCTGGCGAGGTTCGTCAGCACTTGAAGCAGGCGGTAGTAATCCGTCCACATTTCGGGCAGGTCGGGGTCGATTTCCTCGACGTAGGTGTGTTTGCGACTCTTGATCTGCGTCATGATGGCGTCGCGCACACCCTGCACCATTTCGCCGACACCGACGCGCATCTCGTTCATGAAGAAATGCCCGCTTTCGATGCGGCTGATGTCAGCGAGGTCGGAGACGAGCATCTCCATTCGCTTGACCGTATCACGGATGCGACTCAGGTAATTGACCTGCTGATCTTGAAGTTCGCCATCCATGAGGGTGAGGTCAGCGTAACCGAGAATGCTGGTCATGGGCACTTTAAGGTCATGGGCGACGATGCCGACGAACTCGCTTTTAGCGCGGTCGGCGGACTGGACTGCCGCATAAAGGCGGGCGTTTTCGATGGCGACGGCAGCACGGGCGACGATGCGTTCGACGACTTCTTTGCGTTCTTCTGTGAACGCGCCGCGCCGACGCAGGACAATGACCGCAAAGACCTTTTGCTCTCGACGGATGGGGACGACGAGCACGCCAGGCTTGTTGGTGTCATCGTTATCGATAACGGTTTCGCCGCTTTCAATCGCCTGAAGCACCTGCGGATAAGTCCTTTCGAGGTAGATGGGCATGGTGTCATCTATCTGACTTCCGTAGCTGTTGGCGGTAGGGACGTTCACGCCATCGACCACGCCTAGATAGCCGACATCGGCGTTGGAGAGCCGTGACGCCCATTCGAGGGTGTAGTTCATGGCGCGCTCGACATCAAGCGTCTCGTTCAATTGAAGGTCGATACGGCGCAGTTGGCGCAGTTCCTCGACGCGCTCGGCGAGGCGCTGATCGGTGACGCTGAACAACTGGGCGTTGTCGATGGCGACAGCGGCTTGTCCGGCGAAAGCGTCAAGCACGGCGAGGTCTTCGTGCTCGAACATGCCCGCCACCGCACCGTTATCGACGTAGATTAGCCCGATGACCGTGCCGCGCACGCGCAGCGGAGTCGCCATGATGCTGCGGAGCGCCTGCCCGATGACACTCTCTTGACGGGCGTAACGCGGGTCTTCGGCGGCGTTGGTGGTGACGACCGACGCGCCTGTGTCGAGCACTTGATTGGCGATGGTACGGCTGTATTTGAACTTGTCGCTGCTGAGCGTTTGCTGGTCGAAGTTGCGCGCGGCTGTGACTTCGACTTGACCATCGTCATCGCGAAGCATCAAGAAACCACGTTCGGCGCTGGTGAGTTGAATGATGGCGTCCATGACTTGATCGAGCACCGTTTGTAAGTCGAGCGACGATCCCAGCAGGCTGCCGACGCTGTAGAGCGCTTCGAGCCGGCTCTGTCGCTTCAACTGCTTGTGTTCCAATTCCAGCCGCGCGAGCAGGTCGGACATACGTTCGACCTGCTTATCAAAGAAGCCGGATTCAATGCGCCCCGCCTGAAGCTGCGCGCGCAGTAGGTTGAGGTTGTGGCGCATACTGACAATTTCGCTGTCGCTGACCTGCAAATTCGTTTTTTCCGTCATCCCAAGCTCTGAAAATAATCACAGTACTGCGTTAATGGACACATCTCACAACGCGGTCGTCTCGCTTGACAAATTTCACGTCCCAGCCGGATAAGGTTGAGGTGGAACGCATAATAATCACGAGGCGGGACAATCGCTTCCATGACCGGATGCGCGTTATCGGCGCTGATTCCGGCAGGTAGAAAGCCAATTCGCTGACCAACCCGGTGGATATGTGTATCCACCGGAAAAGCCGGACGATTAAAAGCAAAACATAATACTATCGCCGCTGTTTTTGGACCGACGCCATGAAACTGTGTGAGCCACGCTTTCGCTTCGTCGGCGGGAAGATCACCCAGAAAATCAATATTGAGTTCGCCGCGCTCGGCGTCGATGCGGCGCAGAATTTCCTGAATACGCGGCGCTTTCTGATTCGCCAAGCCCGCCGGTTTGATCGCCGCGATGACGGCTTCGGTCGGCGCTTGCATCACGGCTTCCCATGAGGGGAAGGTCGTTTTGAGCGCGGCGAAGGCGCGGTCGCGGTTGGTGTCGGTGGTGCTTTGACTCAGGATGCAATCGATCAGCTCATCGAGTGGCGGCAGAAACGGTCGCCAGTCAGGATAGCCAAATACTTCCGCTAGAATTTCTGCGATTGGCGCATACTTCGCTTGACGACGATCAAAGTCAGGCACATCGTTCATAGTGGGAATGATAGCACAGACCTCTAGGTTCTACCTGCGCGCGGCGGTGAGACCCCGCTCTTTCGCTGAAGTCTACAGACGCTCACAATCATAGATGAGATTGTGCTTTGGCGCGATTCCAATAGCTTGCAGTAGTGATCTGTCTGATTGATTAGCCGCCCGCTAGCGTGCCAAGATACAGTCCGTTGGCGACTGCTTCGAGCGCGCCGTCACGCACGGTGACTTTCCAAGTCGTCATGGCGGCGGGGTCGGTGAGCAGGACGGCGCTGTCGTCCTCGGTCCATGCGACCGGACGCAGCAGCCGATCCGACGGGGCGGTGAGGGCGTACTGAGTCAGGTTGAGCAAATCGACCAAGACGATCACGGTTTGTACCGACTGCGCTGCCGTGCCGAAGCCGTTGATCTGGGCGAGCGCGTAGACTGCGCGCGACCCGTCGGGCGCGATTAGCACGTCACCGCCCTGCGTATCGTTGTTGATCGGCGGCAGGGTGGTTTCCGTCCCGTTGTTCAAGCCTCGAATGCGCAGGTTGAACCCCCCGCCCCCCGGAGCGGCTGTCATGCGCAGCAGGGTGTTCGCGCCGATGCCTGCGCCGCAGAAGCAGCCGGGTTCGCCGGGAAGGGCGTGGGTTTCGCCGCTGAGCAGGTCAAGCGCGAACAAGCCCGCGTATTGGCGAAAGGGTGTTAAGTCGCCGATGGTGTCGGGCTGGTAATCCATATAGAGCAGTGATTTATCGCTGTTGAAGGCAACGGGATAGGCGCGGATGCCGTCGCGCGGTCCATCGCTAAAGACCATACGCGCGTCTTCGCCGTCAATGCCCGCGACCCACGTCTGCGTCGTGAGCGCCGACGGTTCACCGCTGGTTGCCGTCCAAGCGATGGTCTGCTCGTCCGGGGCGACGTGCCAGTCGATGCGGTTGACGCCTTCGGCGGGCTGGATGAAGGCGTGCGGCAGCAGCCTGCCGTCGGGCGTGGCGACCACCACGCGGCGGTGAGCGCGGTCGTAGTAGATGACGCTGCTGCGAACGACGGTGAAATGATCGCCGTTGACGGCAATGTCGGTCATATCGCCGGTGAGCAGATCGACGAAGGTGAGGCGATTGCTCGCCGTCAGGAAAACCTGCTGCGGATCATCGGATGCGGCGACCACGCCTAGAACGGGCGCCAGCGCCAAGAGCAACCCGAACAGCGCAGCGATCAACGGCTTGCCGCTGGGCTTAGCGCTAGCTGCGGAGAAGATCGTCAGCCGATTCGATTTAAGGTTCACAGTTCACGTCCAGTTTGTTCCGCGCGAGGTTGCTTGTTGATTTGAGCGCTCATTATAACAAAGGCGGGCGAATCCGGCGCATTGGGGCGGATCGGCGTATGCTAAGGCAAAACGCGCCGACGCGGCGCTAGATCGATGGGCGAAGGGAGTTCGGCGGCATGGTTCGGTTAGGTATCGGCATCATCGTGTTTGCGGTAATCGCGCTGATCATTTCATTAGGCGTGCATGATTTGTTCGTGCCTTTTTCGTCGCTTTTTTGCCAACCTAGCGAGCACTTGATCAGCAAGGACGACGGCGAGGGTCTGATGACGTACATTTGCACCGATTTCGAGCGCGTCAACCGCGATGTGACTGGCGATATTGTCGGGCTGGTGATCACGACGTTTTTCGTGCTGCTGTTCGTCGGCATTGGTCTGCTGGTGTTCAGTATGCTGCGACCGTCGATTCCGCCTATTTATCGCGGATCAGGGCAAAGTCGCTCATGAACTTGCTTTTTGAGCAGCAAAAAGACGATCAGCGGTGGCAGGCTGGCGATCACTGCGCCGAGCATCAACGACCCGAGGCTGATCGAGGTCTCCACGCCGATCAGGGGTTGTAAGCCGACCTTTATCCCCTGTCGATCTCGCCCCTGAATGATTAACACGGGTCACAGGTAGAAATTCCAGACGTAGACGAACTGGATGACCGTCAGCGCGCCGATGGTGTCCCAGCTAATCGGCACGAGCACACGAAAGAGCAACTGCAAAGGCGACGCGCCGTCTAGCTGGGCGGCTTCGGAAAGCTCCGCTAGCGCGATCAGCGCCAACAGGGTTGTCAACAATGCAAACTTACGCTTCATTTGAAACAAGCCTCCTAAGAAGCCATTTGAATATTCGATGTTGCTCCCGTAATCTTGGATTGATCGCGTAGTTTTTCAGCCTGCTTCAGCAGGCTTGGGTTTCGTAGCCCTACCCTTTCAGGGTAGGGTGGCATCCCCCAAACCGCTGCTTCGTCGCCTTTCCGTCGGAATATTCAAATGGCTTCTAAGAAATTTAGACTAGGCGCAAGTCTAGGAGGCGACATTTAAGAGTCATATGGGGAATTGTTAAACTCGACGGCTGATTTTTGCGCACGTGCTTAATCTTCTTAATCAAGCGTCGCGGATTAACAAAAAAAGAGCCGGTTTCACAATCGACTCTTTGTCAAATTTAACAATGTTTTTTGTCGATCTTCGCAGCAATAAATGGGCTATTCAATCGAGATCGTCATGTGTCCTTGAGCACCGTCGATGTCCACCCTCGAGCCTGTTTCGCCACGATAGGCGTCGAGCAGGAGGCGGAAGAACTGATTCTGCGCCTGCTCAAAGGGAAGGGTGATGTCGGCGGTGATGGCGTTCGAGGTGCTGTCGCTGAGCGTGATATGAACATTGCGCTGGCGTAACTCGTCAAAGTTGACTGAGTCGAGTGGGAGCAGGACATAGCCGGATGTTTCGTCGAGCGGAACTGCGGCGAGGCGCATTGCTTTGAGCAGATCGGCGGCTTCGCGGGCGGTGATTTTCTCGTCCTCGACCAGCTTAATTACGCGGGCGCGAAGGTTAGATTCTGCGGCGAGCGGCATAGTCTGATGATCCGCTGGTTCGGCGCTGCTCTGGAAGGGCTTCGTCTCCTGTAAGTCGTCGGGGTGCTCTTGCAGGATGCGCTCGATGCAGGAACGCACAACCGTCGGCTCGATGTTCAACTGACGGATGAGGTAGCGGATTGACTTATCGTCGCCTTTGACGAGCGCCAGCAAGAAATGCTCCGAGCCGATGTAATTGTCGCCGCGTTCGCGGGCGATATTGGTCGAGCTATCGAGCAGGCGTTTGGTTTCGGGAGCGATGACTGCTTTGGTGGGCGTGGGTTCGCCGGGATGAGCGGAAAGGACGATGGGTAGTACGCGATCATAGTTGATGCGCAGGTCATTAAGGACATGACAGGCAAGACTGTCCGTGATGCGGAGAATACCGAGCAGGATGTGCGCCGTTTCAACCGATGGGCTGTGCGACGACTCTGCTTCTTCCTGTGCTGCCCCTAAAATCTGTCGTGCGCGCTGGGTGAAACGTTCGACACGACTCATTTCAAAAACCCTTTCACTTTATGATCGATTATAAGCGTAATTCCTAAATCCGACGCTACCCCCTAACTATTAGGGGCTAATATGGCGTAGCATTATGGTACTATTTGACCGAAATGACGATTCCGGTCATCTGGTCAAAAGGAGGACTATGGGAGAAAGTAACAACCCTGAACGTGAACGCCGCATCCTTGCTGCTGCTGCCGACTTGATAGTGCGCTACGGTTACGACAAGACGACCGTCGAGGAGATTGCGCGCGACGCGGGTATTTCGAAGGGCGCGGTTTACCTGCACTTCAAGAGCAAAGAGCAGTTGTTTGAAGCCCTGTTGATACGAGACTCGGAAGCGGCGATTGGGCGCTTTTACGAGATGATCGAAGCTGATCCTAAAGACGTGACGCTCTTTAACATCTACCGATATACGCTGGTCGTCGCGGACGAAATGCCGCTGATCAAGGCGCTGTATCAACGTGACCGCCGCGTGCTGGGCGACTTTATGCGCCGTCAGCGTGATCTGCCGATTGCCGGTCGGGTGGCGAACTTCAGTGCTGAATTCGTCCGCCAATATCAGGAGGCGGGGCTGATTCGTACAGACCTCGACGCTGGACTGATCGCCTACCTGCTGGTCGCGCTGACAAACGGCATTTTTGCGCTGGATACGATTATCCCCGGTGCGGAACTGCCTCCGATTGCCGCGCTGGGCGAAACATTGGCGGAGATGCTGGCGCACGGGCTTGAACCTGCCGATGCTGAGAGCGATCACACGGCGGGGCGTAGGGCTTTAACTCAGCTTATCGATGCCAAAATGGACTATATCGATCAGCTACATCGGGCGAGCGCCGAGCGAACGGATAAGTAGATCAGAGGATTTGGGGGGATAGGCGTTTTCATTTTGCCGCTCAATTAGATTAAACTAATTATGAAATTAGACACAACATTATTTATAGCTGTTATGGATTACAGCACTTCGCAATCATTTTATGGGGGAGGGTGGCATGGATTTCGTCATCCATACGGAAAACCTGACAAAGGTGTATTCCGGGGACACACGCGCGCTGGATCATTTGAACCTCGACGTGCAGCGCGGGGAGATTTTTGGTTATTTGGGACCAAACGGAGCGGGCAAGACGACGACTATTCGCCTACTGCTCGATTTTATCCGTCCGACGGAGGGGAAGTCTACGGTGTTCGGGATGGATGCCCGCAGGGATACCATTGCGATCAAGCAGCGGACGGGGTATCTGCCCGGTGAACTGAACCTATGGGACAAACTGACCGCAACGCAAATCATCCAATTTATCGGTGAGACGCGCGGCGGCTATGACAAGAATTACGTGCATCAATTGGCGGAACGGCTGCAATTCGACCTGACTAAGAAAGTCCGCAGCTATTCGACGGGGAACAAGCGCAAGCTTGGCTTGATTATCGCGCTGATGAACAAGCCCGACCTGCTGATCCTCGACGAGCCAACGAGCGGACTCGACCCGCTGGTGCAGCAGACGTTCTACCAACTGATGAAGGAGGTACGGGCTGATGGACGGACGGTGTTCCTGTCGTCGCATATCCTCGGTGAAGTGCAGGCGATCTGCGACCG
>JBBSNT010000061.1:0-15354 GCA_038260485.1 Aggregatilineales bacterium
CCAGCCCTTCGAGAAGGTCGATACCGTCTTGTCTTCCGGCTCCGGGATGCGCCACAGGTAGCGAATGATGGTGTCGGCGGCGATGAACATAATGATCAGCGCCTGAATGATCTTAACGAGATCAATCGAGATGTCGGCACGCACCTGCATCAAGCCCGCGCCCGCCAGCAGCGACCCCCAGAGCAAGCCCGCCGCGATCATGTTGCGCGGGTTGCTGCGCGCCAGCAGCGCGACCGCAATCGCATCGAAGCCCAAGCCGGAGAAGAAAGCGGGCTGCATATTAAACTGCACGCCGACAACCTCAATCGTGCCTGCCAAACCCGCCAGCGCGCCGCTGAGCGCCATCGCCAAAATGATGTTGCGCTTGACGCTCATGCCAGCGTAGCGGGCGGCATCGGGGTTCGCGCCGACGGTGCGGAGTTCGAAGCCGAGCGTCGTCTTGTTCAGGAACCAGTCGGTGAAGCAAACCGTCAGCAGCATGATGACGAAGCCGAGATGCAGCAGCCCGCGCGAGCCGATCCACGCGAGTAAGATGCCGCCGACCGCGACCAGCACGCCGTTGATCACGGGGCGGATGGCGAAACGCAGGTCACTTTGGAGACGGTCACGGCGGGCGTACAAGCCCAGCGCCAGCACGACGATTCCGGCGAGGATGAAGCCCCACGTCGGAATGGCGTTGAAGGGCGGGATGCGCGCTGATTCGACGATTGAAGGTGTGCGTGGCACGCTCGACGTGGTGTCGAGCAGGATGATCGGGTTGGTCGATTTGATCAGCCAATCGACCAATTGGACAGCGATATAGTTGAGCATGATCGTCACGATCACCTCATGCGCGCCGGTGTAGGCTTTGAGCGCACCGGGTATCGCCCCCCAGAGCGCACCGCCGAGAATGCCGACGGCGAGCACCAGCGGCAGGTGAATCAGCAGAGGCAGACCGGCGAAGATCGGCGAAAAGCCGACCCAGACGGCGAAGATACCGCCGGCGTAAAGCTGACCCTCTGCGCCGATGTTGAACAACCCCGCCTTGAAGCCGAGCGCCACCGCCAAGCCCGCGATGATGAACGGAATCGAGCGGACGAGCATGGTTTCGAGGTTTTCGGGGAAGAACAGCAGCGCCGAATCGCCAAGGCGCAGGTAGACTGTGCCGGGTCGGTCGTCGCTGGTATCGTCCGGTGTGTTGTTATCGTTATAGATGATGCCGCTGCTGCGGTTGGTGTTGTCGATCAGCAGGCGGTTGCCCGGTCGGTTGACGACGAGGTTGTTCGCCAATGATGAATCGAGTTCGGTGTTGATGGCGGTGGTCACGTCGGAGTCGGTCAACAGGTCGGCGCTGTAGAGCGCGCGCACGATCTCGATCTGCTGCGCCAGTGCTGCGGGGTTGACGATGCCGACAGCTTTAAGCTGTGTCGCCGTCGCTGCCGCCGACCGCGCTGTCTCGACGCCGCCGTTGAGGGCTGACAGCGCCACGATCTGTGCCGCGTTCGGGGAGAGTGTGCCGTCAGGGTTTGTGACCGTAATTCTGGCGTCGTTCAGCAGTGCCAGCCGCTCTTCGAGCCGCTGCAAGCGGACGATGCCGTATTGATTGACCAGCCGCATCGTTTCTAGAACGTCGGCGTCGTCTATCGTGTCGATGAGGGGTAACTGGGTTAGCAGGGCGGCGCGTTGATCGGGCGGGATGGCGTCCAGTGTCGAGAGCTGTTCGGCAAGGTCGCTGACTTCGCTCCGGTCGAGTTCGCCGAGTGCAGCAATCAGCGGACGCAGCGCGTCCAAGTGCTCCACACCAATCGCGGCGATATCGGGCAGGCTGTCGGCAACGTCGCTGATCTGGTCGCTGTCGAGGTCGCTCAAGCGCAGCAAGAGCGCACCGTAATTTTCTGCGTTTGCCGTGCCAACCGCTGCAAGATCGCTGACCGAGCGCCCCAACTGGCGCAAGTCGCCTTCAGTCAGCGGGGTGGACTGTGACAGCGCGAGAAACTGGTTGAGATCGCCGCGATCCACGCGGTCGTTGACGACCACGCCGAGCGATCCTTCAATTAAGGCGCTGTATGCCGTGCCAGCGATATTCAAGCCCTTGTTGAAATCGCCCGCGCCGCCCGGCAGGATCATGAATGGGATGGTGATCAGCAGTGCCGTGAACACGGCGAGCAGTGGCACGAGTGACGGCGAAATGCGATGCCAGAGCTGTACAGGCGCGGGCGTCGAACGGGGCGTCGGGCTTGAGGATGGCGTTAGAGTCGTATCAGTCATAGGTCGCCACTTCGGTGGTCTGGGTTTTGCTGACCGTTCGAACGCCTGCCATCAACAGACCGCACATGTTTCGCGTCGCTCTTTCAATCGGTAGGTTATCCATGATTTCGCCGCCGAACATAACGATCACGCGGTCGGAAAGCGACAGTATTTCGTCGAGTTCGGCAGAAATGAGCAGCACCGCCGCGCCTGCGTCGCGCTGGCGAACGATCTGCTTGTGGATGTATTCAATTGAGCCGACGTCCAAGCCGCGCGTTGGCTGTGCGGCGATCAGCAGATGGGCGTCGCGCGAGAACTCGCGGGCGATGATCACTTTCTGCTGGTTGCCGCCGGACAACTTGCTGATCGGCACAAAAACGCTGGGCGTGCGCACGTCGTACTGCTCGACGAGCGCTTCGGCGCTGGTTTCGATGGCGCGTTCATTGCTGACGATCCCGCTCGAAAACGGCGTGACGTAGTAGGTTTGCAGTACCATGTTGTCCTTGACCGGAAAGGCGGCGACCATCCCGTTTTTCTGGCGGTCTTCGGGGACGTGGGCGACACCCGCTTCGGTGATCTGGCGCGGCGCCGCGTGAGTCACATCCTGATCGTTGATGATCACCTGCCCGCTGATGACCGCACGCAGCCCCGTGATCGCTTCGATCAATTCCGTTTGCCCATTGCCCTGCACGCCCGCGATGCCGACGATCTCTCCGGCGCGGACTTCCAGCGAAATCCCCTTGAGCGCTTGCAGCCCGCGATCATCATTGGCGACTAAATCGCGGATCACCAGCACAGGTTCAGCGGGTTGGGCGACCGCTTTTTCGACTTCGAGCAGCACCGCGCGCCCGACCATCATCTCCGCCAGCGATTCTTCGGTCGCGTGACTGGGATCCGCTTTGCCGACGACGCGCCCGTTGCGCAGCACGACGACTTCGGCGCAGATTTCGAGGATTTCCTTCAGCTTGTGGCTGATGAAGATGATGCTCACGCCGCGCTCGAGCAGCGAACGCATGATGCGAAACAAGCCTTCGGTTTCCTGCGGGGTGAGGACGGCGGTCGGCTCGTCGAGGATCAAAATGTCAGCTTTGCGGTAGAGCGCTTTGATGATTTCGACGCGCTGCTGCACGCCGACGGGCAGGTCTTCGATGCGCGCGTCCGGGTCAACTTCCAGCCCGTACTGCTGCGAAATTTCGACGATGCGTTTGCGCGCCGTCCGCCGGTCGAGCAAAAGCCCGCGCGTCGCTTCGTCACCGAGCATGATGTTCTCGGTCACGCTGAGCACGGGGACAAGCTGAAAATGCTGGTGAACCATGCCAATGCCCAAGCGAATCGCGTCGTTGGGGTCGTGAATTTGGACTGGCTGCCCATTGACGAGGATTTCGCCCTCGTCCGGCTGGTACAAGCCGTAAATCAGGTTCATCAAGGTGCTTTTGCCCGCGCCGTTTTCGCCGAGCAAGCCCAGCACTGAGCCTTTGTGTAGGGCTAGATCAATGTGATCGTTGGCGAGTACACCGGGAAATCGTTTCGTCAGCCCGCGCACTTCGAGCACCACAGGTGCTTCAGACATGGGACGTCCTCAAAATTACAGTCTATTTCAGGCAAGTATAGCGTCGAAAGGAATAATCGAAAACGAAGATTTCGATGAAAGATTCAGGCAAGGATTTAGCAAGTTACATGCGGATAGTTTGACGCATAGCTGAATGAGTTTGACGCAGTAGGGCAAAGTGAGGGTAAAATAGAGAACCTTTCACAGATGAAGGAGTCATTGGAATGCCCACCGTTGGCGAACCCGTACCCGATTTTGAACTGACGAATCAAGATAAAAACACGATTCATTTAAGCGATTATCGTGGCAAAAAAGTGATCCTTTTCGCTTATCCTAAAGCCGGAACGAGCGGCTGTACGACGCAGGCGTGCGGATTCCGTGACCAGTTCCCCAAGTTCACTGCGAACAACGTCGTCGTTTTGGGCATCAGCCCGGACGCGCCGAAGGATCAACTGAGTTGGAAGCAGAAAGAGGATTTGCCTTACGATCTGCTGTCCGACGAAGACCATCACGTGCTTGAGGCATGGGGCGCGTGGGGTGAAAAGTCGATGTATGGCAAGAACTACGAAGGCGTGATCCGCTCCCACTGGATCATCGACGAGAACGGCGTGCTGGTTGACCAACAGTTGAACGTCAAGCCCGTCGAAAGCGTCGAGAAGGCGCTCAAGGCGCTCGGCTGGTAAATCCTCGCTCTAAAATCTCACTCCGTGTGACTCGCGGTTGCAGGGAGTGAGGTTGCCTGACCCATAGCATCACAGTTTTACTGCCTGCATTTACATGGGATGCTCCTACGATAGGCGAATTCTCGTATCGGCGCATTATTAACTCATTATAATCAAAAATGGTTTTCGCTCTCAACCGTTCGCTAGAACCGAACGTTTCGCCCACGCCTACCCACTCACTTTTGCGCTAGATCACGGGTGCACGTTAGAATATCCTCTGTAATCGTTCTTCGAGGAGGCACGTGCGCTCATGGCATACGGGCGGCTAGACGTTTTCTGGCCCGACGGCTTATTTAAGACGTACTCCCTCGCCGATCCGACGATCTCCATCGGGCGTTCGAGCGGCAATACGATCCCGCTGGAAACCGACTCGCTCTCGCGCTATCACGCCAGCCTCATCAACAACAGTGGCGAAGTCCAAATCACCGATCTCGGCTCGGCAAACGGGACGTTCGTCGATGGTGTTCGGCTCAAGAAAGACGAGCCGCGCACGCTCTACGGCGGCGAAGAAATCCTGATTGGTGAACTGAGGATGGTCTACCACTTCCTCGACGAGACACCGACGCGCCCGATCACCGTACCCGAAGAAACGCGGCGAATCGAACTCGAAGACGCCAACTTCTTCATCGACGTAGACGAACCCGAACAGGCGATTCCCCCCGGCGCGCACATCTCGGCGCGCGTCTCGATCACCAACACAGGTGACGATGCTGAACGCTACCGCGTCGAGGTTAGCGGCGTGCCGAAAGACTGGGCGCGAATGGATCGCCCGGAACTTGAAATCGCCCCCAACCAGAGCAGCGACGTGATCGTCAATTTCAAGCCGCGCCGCCGCAGCGACAGCACCCCCGGCGACTACATGGTTCAGATCGCCGTCTATCCGAAAGAACAGCCGGAACACGCGCTCAAGGCGAGCGTGCGGCTGCAAGTGCTGGCTTATGGTGGCTTCGGCATGGCGCTGGAGCGCAACCGTCTAAAGCCGAACGAGGGCTTTCGGCTGCACCTGCATAATCAGGGCAGCGCGCCGCTGCCGATCAACTTGATCGCGCGCGATCTGAACGACGGACTAAAATTCACCCTGCCTAACGCCCATTTGACGCTTGCACCCGGTCAGCGGACGGTGATTCAGGGACAGGCGAAGCCGAAACACAGCTCGCTGTTCGGGGATGCCCGCGAACACTCCTTTGACCTGATCGCGCGGTCAGGCGATGCCGCCTCGTTCACGATTGCGACGCGCGCTTATGTTGATGAGAAACCCGCGCTACCCGGTTGGTCGGTTTTCGCCATTGGCGGGATCGCTTTAGCGCTGGTGGCGATGATTCTGATCGGGCTGATCGTGCTGCTTCAACCCGCGCCGCCTGCGCCGTCGATCAGCGCGTTTCAGGTCAGCAGTACGCGCATCGCGCAGGGCGACCCGCTGATCATCAGTTGGTCGGTCACGGACGCCAGCGCCGTGACGGTCAGCGTCAATGGCAACGAAGTCTACAACGCGCCGGTTGCCGGGTCGCAGAGCGTGCAAATTGATACGTCAGCACTCGATGGCGCGGTGACGGTTACGCTGATGGCACTTAATTCTGGCAGGCAGAGCGAAGCGCGCGAGACGGTCGAAATTTACGCACCTGTCACGATTGAGTCGTTCACGATGACTCCGCAGCGGCTCGTGCTCTACGTCGCGCAGACCGTGACGTTCAGTTGGAACGCGCCGGGGGCGACGACCACGCAGATCAGCGGGCTGGACAGCTTCACGATCATGCCGTTGGACACGACCTACGGCGCTGCCGCGTCGGTTTCGGTTGTTGGCATCCCGCGCGCTCCGCTCACGCTGACGCTGACGGCGCAGAACGCCGACACATCGATTCAGCAGTCGTTGGTCGTCGAGATGATCAGCCCGCAGTGTACGACCAGCAACGGTTCGGTCGCGCTGCGCGCCACGCCAGACCGCGACGACCAGATCGTCGCGACGATCCCTGAAGGGACGACGGTGGTCGTCGATGCACAGGATGCGCTGAGTCAATGGCTGCGCGTGCAGTTGAGCGGCGGCGCGCACGGCTGGGGCGAACGGACAGCGTTCACCTGTGCGAATACATTCTCGATAGATGACCTGTACAAAGAACTGATCATCCCGACAGCGCGACCGGAATTCACGATTGTGCCGCCACTGCCTACCGCGACTATCGAGCGGGTGATCTCGACCGGGATGCCGCTGCCGACCGGCTTACCGACGTTTGCGCCGCGCACGCCGGTACCAGCGACGTTAAACGCGGGGTAGACACCCGTGTATCGATACTGGGACTTGTTTGCGCGGTGTTCCGGCGGCTCAATGGCGCTGCCTGAATGCCATATTGCCCGTTTTACCTGAATCTGCTTCTGTGCTAGACTACCGCGAGTTTTGCCGGATACCCGACGCTGCACTTGCCGGGTAGTACTTGCCGGGTAGTCATTGTCCGATAGTTCGAGAGTAAACCCCTTGAGAATCACGTTTTGCGTTCTACTGGCGTTGATGGGGCTGGTGGTGTTTCCTGCTGCTGCCCAGAACACAGCGACTACCGCTACACCGACCGTCTTTTACGTTCAAACTTCGACCCCCTTCGCACTCGTTTTTGCGACCAATACGCCGAGTTTTCCGGTGACGTTCGCGCCGCCGCTGACATCCATACCGACCTCCACGCCGACGCCGACGGCGTCGCTTTCGCCCGCGCCGATCAATACCGTTGTTCCGACGCTCACGCCCGACCCGAATGGCACGCCGCCCGCGACGTGGACGCCGCCGCCGCCCGACCCGGCATCACAGGTGGCGGATCATTACCGCTTCTACCGTCCGATAGGTGCCGATAACGTCAACTATCTCGACCGCACCTACCCCTACGGTGGCAATTCCGGCGGGGCGCTGCAAGTGCATCATGGCGTCGATTTCGCCAACCCGTCGGGCGTCAACGTGCTGGCGGCGGGCGCGGGAACGGTTGTCTTTGCTGGCGACGACTTGAGCACCATAATCGGCTTGAGTACCAACTACTACGGTAACGCCGTGATCATCCAGCACAACTTTAATTCGCCCGAAGGACAGCCCGTTTACACGCTCTACGGGCATTTGAGCAAAGTCGAAGTGACCGTCGGGCAGCAGGTCGATGCAGGCGATAAGGTGGGCGAGGTCGGTTCGACAGGCGTTGCCTTTGGTCCGCATCTGCATTTCGAAGTCCGCGTGGGTGATTCGATGAGCTTCGATGCGACGCGCAACCCTGATCTGTGGATTTATCCTTATCGCAATTTTGGCACGCTGGCGGGGCGCGTGGTCGATGCAGCGGGCAATCTGCTCTATTCCGCGCCGCTGCAAATCCGCTCCGAGCGCAGCACGCGCTATACCTACACCTACGCCGATGACTCGGTACACGGTGATTCGACCTTCCGCGAGAATTTCACCTACGGCGATATACCGGAAGGCTACTACGAGGTCAGCGTCAACGACGGGCAGCGTGTCCGTTTTCGCCAGACGATCTACATCTACCCGAACGCGACGACGTGGATCGACGTGCAATTGAACTAAGGGCTATTTGAACCGCCAAGACGCCAAGTACGCCAAAATAAGGGTAGGTTTTAAACCTGCCCCTACACCTCCGCTCGTTCGGACAGCCCATTTTATACGAGGCGTTGCTCCTTCAAATCACTGCCTAGAGTAGGGGTGACAGATGCGCGCGCTTTGGATTTTGGCGGGTCGCGGCATCAGTATATTGACCCCATCTCCCGGTCAACCTTCGGTTGAGCGATTCGCCATTCAGCCATCTTTGCGAGACGACGAGAGGTTTTTAAACACGCTCTGAGGGCGATTCCCGTAAAATAAGAATGTCGCTATAATTAAGAGAATTACTTTTTGTAGATTGCGGAAAAAATGCGTAATTGGTTTGCCCCCCCCCTGCTGAGGATGATTACGCGAGCTTTTCAGCAAGCGTCTTGCACTACACGCTGCTGATTCTCATTCTTATTGCCCTCATATTTCTCCTCTTTGCAACCTCAACCGCTGAACTTATCTTTATGCCGGTTGCCCTCGTGGTTTTGGGCGGGTCTTATTACCTGCTGCATCGTGGATACTTTCGCATCGCCAGCCTAATTTTTTTGGTTGGTGTTTGGTTGATCATCACCATTGCTTCCTTCAGCATTAACGGCATTCGCAATTCGTCGGTGAGCCTTTACGCGGTCGTAATCATCTTTTCCGCCATTTTGCTCTCCGCTCGGGCAGCTATCACTTCCGCCGTTACCAGCATCCTTTCAGCTATCATCATGGTTCTCGGTGAGTCTGCGGGCGTACTGCCGCTCCGCATGACGCCGTTCTACACGGCGGATCGCTTGTTCCAGATGATTGCCCTGTTTGGCGCAGCGGGAGTGCTGCTGTCCTCATCTGCGCGCGTCATTCGCATGAGCCTTGTACGTATCCGCGAGCACGAACGTCTGCTCGTAGAGCGCAACCGTGAACTGGAAATGCAGATTGCCGAACGTCATCGCAGTGAGGCGGGCTTGCGTATCAGCGAGGAGCGGTATCGCCTGTTGTTCGAAAATACGCCTGCGATGGCGGGCGTATTTTCAGGAGATGGCACGATCATCCTGTTGAATCCGCTTGCTGCGCAATTTCTCGGCGGCACGCCGGAGTCGCTGCAAGGGCGAAACCTGCGCGACATTTACCCGGCAGAAGTGACTGGGAGCTTGGTCGAGTGGCAGACGCGGGTGCTGCAAGCGGGCAGCGCCCAGCTTATTGAAGGCAAGACGACGCTGCCGACGGGTGGCGAGATTTACTATCTGCAGCATATTATGCCGCTGCCCAGCAGCAGCGAGACTCCGTCTCAAGTGCTGGTACTGACGACGGACATCACGGAGAAACAGATCGCCGAGCAGCGTGAACGTGAACTGACGCGCGCCAACGAAAGAAACGCCTTTCTGACCGAGTTTTTCGGCACTGTATCACATGACCTGAAAACACCGCTGGCGGTGATGAATACCAGTCTGTACCTGATCACTCGTGCGCAGACGGCGGCGCAGCGCGAGATGCGCCTCCAGCAGATCAGCAATCAGGTCGAACAGATGGATAGCTACCTACAGGACATGCTGACGATTTCGCGGCTGGAACATCTGCCTGCCTTCAAGTCCGAATCGCTCGACTTGAATCCGCTGGTCGAAGAAGTGAGTTTTTCGCTGCATTCACGACTCGAGGGCAAGCGTCTGACTTATCAAGTGATGACGCAGCCGAATTTGCCCGCCGTTGAGGGCGATGCAGGACAGCTTCGGCGGCTGCTGACGAACCTGATCGAGAATGCGATTAACTACACGCCGGAAGACGGCGTCATTTCGGTGAAGACGGAAATCGTCGATAGGCAAATCGTGCTAGAGATTTACGACAGCGGGATGGGTATCGAGCCAGAGGCGCTGCCGCACATCTTCGACCGCTTCTTTCGCGCCGCCAGCGCGATAGCGTCTGAAAGCAAGGGGACGGGCTTAGGGCTGGCGATTGTCAAGAAGATCGTCGATATGCATGGGGCAAGTATCGACGTGCGCAGCGAGCTTGGCGAAGGGACGACCTTCAGCGTGAAGTTTCCGGTCAAGGTGAGGGGGTAAGATCAATTTTGAACCGCCAAGATGCCAAGATCACCAAGAAAAACACTTCGTGCTTGGCGTCTTGGCGGTTGAATACGCTTTGGCGCAGCGTGGCGATTCAGGGGAAAATCGGGTAGAATAGAGGTTCTATCCCACCGAGTTTTCGATGCAGATTGAACATCTTTCCCTGACGAATTTTCGCAACTACGCCCGCTTGGAGTTGAGCTTGCCGACTCAAGCGCCGCTGGTGCTGCACGGCGCGAACGCACAAGGCAAGACCAGCTTGCTTGAAGCGATTTACTACCTCGCGACTTCGAAATCTCCCTATACTGCCAGCGACCGCCAACTGATCCACTGGCGCACTGAAAGCGATCCGCTGCCGTTCGCGCGCGTGGCGGGCGAGGTCAAGTCGCGCAAATTTCCGCTGACACGACTTGAAATCACGCTGATGATCGAGCCAACCAACGATGGTGGATCGCGCTTTCGCAAGCTGATCCGCGTCAACGGCGTCGAGAAGCGCACCAAGGACGTTGTTGGCTTAATCAACGTCGTGCTGTTTCTGCCGCAAGACCTGACGCTGATCGAAGGATCGCCCTCTGACCGCCGCCGCTTTATCGACAACACACTCGTTCAAGTCGATGGTGACTACCTTGAAGCGGTGGACGAGTATGAGAAGATTCTGCCCCAGCGTAACGCACTCTTAAGGCGGATCGCGGAACGGCGCGGCAGCCCGAAAGAACTCGATTTCTGGGACGAGAAGCTGGTGCTGTACGGCAGCGTGATCATCGCGGCGCGCCAGAGTTTTTTGCGTGACCTACAAGCGCTGGCTCAGCGCGCTCACTACGAACTGACAGGTAACCGCGAACAGCTTACGTTGAGCTATCAGCCGAGCTTCCTGCCGACATTCGCGGGTGACGGGCAGATGTCGTTCGACATGCTTGGCTTGGATTTGCATCGTGAACTGAGTGCCGAACAGATCGCGCCGCAGTTCGCGGAGCAGCTTAAAGCGGAGCAGCGCGACTCGATCCGGCGCGGCGTCACGCTCAGCGGACCGCACCGTGACGAACTGCGCCTGTTCATCAACGAGCACGACACCGGGCTGTATGGTAGCCGGGGGCAGGCGCGCACGGCGGTGATGGCGTTCAAGCTAGCGGAACTCCAGTGGATGCGTGAGTGCATCGGCGAGTGGCCGATTTTGCTGCTGGACGAGGTGGTCGCGGAACTGGACGCACACCGTCGCGCTTACTTGCTCGAACGAATCGACGGAGCGACGCAAACGCTGATGACCACAACTGAACTCGACATTTTCACGCCCGTATTTCTCGACCGCGCGCAGGTCTGGCGCGTCAGTGAGGGGCAAATCGAACAGCCGAAGTAGCGCGCAGGATTCTCGTGCTAAAGTAGGTTCCTGTATGTTTTGTAGGGGCGTTATATATAACGCCCCTACGGAGTACCACGATCTTCGTGGATTACTTTCGATAACTTACTTTTAGCAGAAGGAAAAGCATGTCTTCGCAGCAGGTAAACCAGATTACGGCGATTGTCGCATTGGTGGCGATTGTGATCCTGTTTGGGTTGGTCAGCGCCGGGCTTCTGCCGAGTCTGGTCGCGCTTTTGCTTACGCTGGGTATCGGGCTGGGCGTGCGTGCCATGCGCGCATCGATCAAGCCCTGACGTGATAGGGGGCGACGGCGATAGTTTTGTGGAAATCGGTCATAAAATGAACGAGGTAGATGATATCGCTCCCGTTGATTCAGGGAGCTGGCGGTTAAAAAACCCGCCAGCGGATCCTCAGCGTTCGTAGACCAGTTGACCGGCGACATAGGTTTGATCGACCTGAATGTCCATCAGGCATTCCGGCGGCGTGGTGAGCGGGTCGCCGCTGAGGAGGGTCAGGTCTGCCCACTTGCCCCGCTCGATGCTGCCGCGATTCTCGGCGTCGCCGCTGGCAATCGCGCCGCCCATCGTGAAGGCGTAGAGCGCTTCGTATGCCGTGATCGCCTGATCAGGCGCAATCGGATCGCCGTGACCGTCGAGCCGATCCATCGCGGCTTTGATGCCGAGCAGCGGATTATCGTCGGGAACGACGGGCGCATCGCTGCTGAGCGCGACGGTCAGCCCTTCGTCGAGCATCGAGCGTACCGGATAGCAGCGCTCGAAGTAATCGTCGGGGAGATAGCGGCGGAAGGCGCTGCCGAGCGCGGGTAAAAAGACTGTTTGCGGAACAGCAATGGCGTTGATCGCTTTGAGGCGGCGCAGGTGATCAAGGTTGGGCAAGCCAAGATGCTCGATACGATGGCGCAGACCGGGCTGGCGCGCGTTGAGCGTCTCGTAGATGCTGATGACCTGTTCGAGCGCCACGTCGCCGATGGCGTGGGTGGCGATGCGGAATCTGGCGCTGTGCGCTTCCCACATCAATTCGAGCAGTTCTTCATCCTCGAAGCGCAGCACGCCGCGCTCGCCCGTGATTTTGTACGGCTCGCTGATGGCGGCGGTTGCGCCGCTCAAACCACCGTCGGCGAAGAACTTGACTGTGTCGATGCGAAGGGTATCGCTCAGGTACTTCTCTGGCAGCGGGTAGGTGATTTTGGCTGCGCCGTCTGGTCGGCGGATCGGCAGTCCGTTGACGCGCACGGCGAGGTCGCCGTCGGCTTCAAGCTGATGATAGACGCGCAGGTGATCGGGCGTCAGCAGCGGGTCAGTGGCGCTGGTGATGCCGAGCCGCAGTTGATGATAGGTCGCCTCGCGGATAGCGCGTGCCAGCGTTGCGTCGTCCGGCGTGGGGATGTCGAGCAAGCCCGCCGCCGTCTCTTGGAGCAAGCCGGTCGGTTCGCCGTGCTCGTCGCGGACGATCACGCCGCCCGCCGGATTAGGCGTATCGGCGGTGATTCCGGCAAGTTCAAGCGCGCGGCTGTTGGCAACAATCATGTGCCCGCAGGTGCGTGTGAGGGCAATCGGGTGTTCGGTGCTGGCGGCGTCGAGGTCAGCGCGCGTGAGGTGGCGATGCTCCGGTAGGTCAGCTTCGTTGTAGCCACGACCGGTTAGCCACGTCTCCGCCGGAGTCTGATGCGCGCGTTCCTTGAAACGCTCGATGATCGACGGTATGTTGGGGGCGACTGAACTACGAGCATCAACCTGCACGGTGAGCAGCAATCCGAGCTTCCAGATGTGGACGTGCGCATCATTGAAACCGGGAATCAGGGTTCGTCCTTCCAAGTCGATGCGGCGAACCGGCGGAATCGTCGTCAGATTGTTAAGATCACCCACGAGTGTGATCCGCCCGCTGTCGCTGACTAGGACAAGCTCGGCGGTGGGATGTTTCGGGTTCATGGTGTGGATGATGCCGTTGAAGAACAGAATCATGGCGACCTCGACTACGCACGTGAACGTTTTATGGGTCGATTAGAGCCTATAAGTGCGGTTTCGCGCAACCCGAAATGGTACATCTGCACGACAAAAAGGATAGGTGTTATAAAATTCGTAAAGTGGAGGTACCCTTATGCGGATCATCGCTGCACTTCTTCTGACTTTGATCAGCGTTAGCGGAGTCTGGGCGCAGACCGCAGAGCCGCCTCCCGGCATGAACGCCAGCGTCGTCGTAACGCTGATCACCAGCGAAAACGGCACCAACGACAACCTTCAACTGGAACTGAGCGGCACGTTTCCCGGTGACCCGCTCGTTCTGGTGCTGGATCAGCCGGGTGATCTTCAGCCGACTCAGGTGAACATCTATAATTTTATCGTTCCGCATACCTACTGCGAAATGTTTCAGTTCAAGCTGTCGTTGTTGGGCAGCGATGACTGGCTGGGGCAGCAGGTGTCGGTTCAGATCGACGGCGCGCAGGTGTATTACGACGGCGCGTTTTTTCAGGGGGGTATGCTGGGCGTTGGAAGCTGGCGCAGCGGGACGTGGGACGGCACCGCCGCTTATCGCGATCATTGTGCCACTATCCCGATGGACGTGACTACCGTGACCGGCTCGGACGGCACGGTCGATAACCCCGTCTTCTATCTAGAGGGGGATTTCTCGGCATCACCTTACGCCTTCAGCATGAACCAGCCGAGCGATTTGCAGCCCGGTCAAGGCGACACCTATCAGTTCGACGTGCCGATGGGCTTTTGCCAGATGACGGGCTGGAAGCTGGTCAAAGGTGCGTCCGGCGGTATCGATGATGCGTGGCTGCCGAACCAGATCAGTATCGACGTGGACAGCACCGAAGTCTACTTCGACGGCGTGTTTAACGAGGTCGGTCCGATTACGTCGGCGTCGAATATCGGCGGGACGTGGAATGGCACCGCAGCCTATCAAAACCGCTGCCTGCTCGTGTTTGATCCGGGTGTGATCACACTGCTGCCGACCGCGACGTTAGCGTTACCCGGTGGCTTCGTTCCGGTGAATCCAGCCCTGATACAACCCGTATCAACGCTGGTACGCATCAATCCGAATTTGATCCAGCCGTTGATGACGCCGACGCTGGTGCGCATCAATCCAAATTTGATTCAGCCGCTGGCGACCGCAACGTTGTCGCTGCCGGGGGGGATCATTCCCGTGAACCCGACGCTGATCCAGCCCGTGACGACTCTAGTTCAGATCAACCCGAACCTGATTCAGCCGCTGGCGACGGCGACACCGAATTCGGGTGTGACGCAGTGCATCAATGCACCGCCGCCGCGTCTGAAGGTTGGTGGGACGGGGCGAGTCACGCCCGGTGCGCCTAATCGTATTCGATCACAGCCGAACACATCCGGCGCGATTCTCGGTCAAATTCCGCCTAGTGACCTTTTCAGTGTGATTGGCGGTCCGACCTGTGACGGCGTATATACGTGGTGGCAGATCAACTACAATGGCATCGTCGGTTGGACGGCGGAAGGCACGGGCAGCGATTACTTTGTCGAGCCAGTCTAACGAGCTGGTCTCGCAAGCTCGTCTAACGAATCAGCCAGCGGGCGAGGAAAACTCCTCGTCCGCTCACGTTTTGACGATTTTCAGCAGGTCGAGATGCGCGGCGGTGATCGGCGGGCGTGAATTAAAGCGTGAGCGCGATCACGGACTTAGCGGGAACTGATAACGTACATGCTGCCCCGTCAAGCGTGAAGCTGCTGAAGGGCGGCGTCGTGACCGTCTTCGGCGCGTCGAAGCTGTTGAGCGCGTTGAGCGCGTCCGCCGTCAGGATGCGACCGCTCGGCGTGGTTTATGAGAATCAAGTACGGTAGAGCGCGGCGATCTCAGCGATTGAGGGCAGTACCGACTCGGCATCCTTGAATATACTGGGGAATTTA
>JBBSNT010000062.1:0-15249 GCA_038260485.1 Aggregatilineales bacterium
TCGAATTCGAGCGCGCGACCGGGTTAGAGCGCGTCGACCTGTACGGGGCGGAACACGACGGCGTGCCGATCTACTTTCTGCGCGCACAGCCCTACTTCGGGCAGGAGCGCACGGTCTACGGCAACTGGGATACCGATGTACCGCGTTTCATCTTCTTCTGCCAAGCCGCGCTCGAAGTCGCTCAAGCGTTGGACGAACACCTCGGCTGGTTTCCTAACGTGTTCCACGTCAACGACTGGCACACGGGCTTGATCCCCTTCTTGATCGACCTGCGCCGCAGCTACGATGCTCGCTGGCGCGCTGTTGGCACGATGCTGACGATCCACAACATGGCGTATCAGGGCGACCACGTCGGCGGGTTCACCTTCACGCTCGGCATTCCGGCGCGCAATCATCCCGAACTCGAACGGCGCGATCTCGGTGACAACATGCTGGCGACGGCAATCTCCTACTCCGACGTCATCACCACCGTCAGCCCGCGCTATGCTGTCGAAATCCAGTTCCCCTATCAGGGTTACGGGCTGCATGGCTTGCTGAGATCGCGCTTGATCGACCTCTACGGCATCCTCAACGGCATCGACATGGATCAATGGGATCCCGACACCGATCCGAAGATCGTCTCACACTTCAACGCCGATAACTTCCGCACGCAGCGCCCTGCCAACAAGCGTCAACTCCAGATCGACGCCGGGCTGGAAGTCCGGGACGACGTACCTGTCATCGGGCTGGTCAGCCGCTTAGTAGAGCAGAAAGGACTCGACCTCGCTTTCCCGGCGCTGCGCCAACTGCTCACCGACACTGACGTGCAGTTCGTCGGCTTGGGGTCAGGCGAGCCAGAGTTCAACGACCTGCTCTTTCGACTCGGCGCAGATTTCCACTGGAAGGCGCGCGCTTTCGTCGGCTATAACGCGACCGTCGCGCAGCGCGTTTACGCCGGATGCGACATCTTCCTGATGCCAAGCCATTACGAGCCTTGCGGAGTCGGGCAGATGTTGGCGATGCGCTACGGCGCGCTGCCCATCGTGCGCGAGACAGGCGGCTTGGCGGATACCGTCGAGAACTACGACGACGGCGCAGGAGATCGCGGGACGGGGTTTCTCTTTCAGTGGGAAAACCCCGACGCCGTACTCGGCACGATCCAATGGGCACTAACGACCTATCGTCAACGACAAAACGTATGGCAGCGAATGCAGGAACGGGCGATGCGGACGGACTTTAGCTGGAACCGAAGCGCGCGCGAATACATCGACCTGTACGAAGAAGCCGCCGCTCGGCATCAGCCGGATCCTGTGAGTATTTAAGAAGTTTAAGCGTGTGTGATGGGCAGAATCGCAGAATTGTGACAAAATAGGTTTCATAATTGTATTTGAGGAGGCACACTTTATGAAAGTAAAAGCGATCATCTTGGCAGGTGGTGAAGGCACGCGCCTAGCGACGCTCACTGCCAAGCGCGCGAAACCGGCAGTTCCTTTTGCGGGCAAGTACCGCATTATCGACTTCACGCTGAGCAACTGCGTCAATTCGGGCATTTTCGACGTACTGATCTTGACTCAGTACCGCCCGCACAGCCTAAACGACCATATCGAGCGCGGACGTCCGTGGGACTTAGACCGCTCGTTCACAGGCGGCGTGCAGATTTTGCAGCCGTTTAAAGGGCGCTACGACACCGACTGGTATTCCGGCACGGCGGACGCCGTCACGCAGAACTTGAACTTCGTGCGACGCGGTCGTCCCGACTACGTGCTGATCCTCTCGGGCGACCACATCTACGAGATGGACTACGACGTGTTGATTCAGTATCACCGCGAAAAGAAAGCCGACGCGACCATCTGCACGATCACCGTCCCGCTCGATGAAGCCAGCCGCTATGGCATCGTCGATGTCAACGACGATTACAGCGTGCGCTCGTTCATCGAGAAGCCCGCTAACCCGCCGGGAAATCTCGCCAACATGGGCGTCTACGTCTTTAGCTACCCGATGCTGGAACGGATGCTCAAGGAAGATCGTGACCTCGGAGACTCGAATCACGACTTCGGCAAGGACATCCTGCCACGCATGGTCGCGGAAGGGTTGGGCGTTTACGCTTATCCTTACGGCGGCTACTGGATCGACGTCGGGACGGTTGAGGCGTTCTGGGAAGCGCACATGGATTTGCTCGCCAGCCCGCCATCGATCAACCTGAACGACCGGACGTGGGTCATCCACACCAAAAGTGAGGAGCGCCCGCCCGTCATGGTTCATAAAGACGCGCAGGTCAGCGACAGCTTGCTCACCGACGGGACGATTGTCTCAGAAGGTGCAATTGTCGAGCGGTCGGTGCTCTCGCCGGGTGTGTTCATTGGACCGAACGCGGTCGTCCGCGAGTCCGTGATCCTGACGGACACCTACATCGAAGCGGGCGCGGTCGTCGAGCGCTGCATCATCGACAAGATCGCCGTGATTGGTCATAACGCGCATGTCGGCGCAATCCCGAAAATGGGCGAACTCGGCATCACCTGTATCGGCAAGAACGCGCACGTCCCCGCCGGATACACAGTGGGTCATAGCAGCATTCTGGGTACCGATTTGCGACTCGAAGATTTCCAGCAGTTCGCTGATAAAATCATCCCTAACGGAACGAAGCTCGGCTACAGCACGAAGAAAAAGTAACGCCCAGCGCTTACTCAATCGAATAATCAAATTGGATAGAGTGGAAAAGTACCGACCTTCCGTAGCTGGAAGGTCGTGTTCTTTCTATGAGGCTAGAGTGCGGAGGCTGAACCAATGCTGCTGGATTACGCTTCGTAAGTGGCGACGACGGAGTTATCGCCGCTGTAAGGGTTAGGGACGTACTTGTCTGCTTCCCAATCGTTGTGCCACTCCGTGCCGTTGACCAGATAGCGGAATTGATATTCCCGCCCCTTTTCGAGATCGAGTGTAGCTGTAAAGCTGCCATTCTTCTGGCGCTTCATCGGCGTGGTTGTTTCATCCCAATTATTAAAGTCGCCAACGAGGTATACAGTCTCACCCTGAACCGCTTCAGGCAGCGAAAATGCTACCTTGCAAACGTCCTTCGTCTTGAGGAACTGCTTCTTGAGCATCGCTTAGAAATCCTTTGGCTTGTGAAACTTACAACTAAGCTGCCTCATTCTAACACAAAATATTAGAAGTCAAACGCTAATCCACCTAATGAACCTTAAACGTTCTTTATGTAAACCTGCCCACGTTTGTGCTGCGCCTTTTCACGGTCTCTAAAACAAGTTATTCTTACGAAGTTAAACTGACAAAGATAGATGACACCTCACTCAGTGAGTTCTGCTAGGAGTTCTCTGTATGGTAAAACCTGTAACAACTGTCCACGTCGTTCCGAATCTACCGGAACCCCTGACGCGCTTGCGCGAGCTGGCATATAACCTGCGCTGGTCTTGGGATCACGGCACCATTGGGTTGTTCCGCCGCCTAGACCGCGAACTCTGGGAGACAACGGGACACAACCCCGTGTGGATGCTCGGACTGATCGAGCAGGCGCGTTTAGAAGCGCTCTGCGAGGATCCGGCATTCATGGCGCTGTTTCACCACGTCTGCGAAGATTTCGACGACTACATGAATGCGACCAGTACGTGGTATACGCAAAATCATCCGGCGGTCGATAAGCCGTATATCGCTTATTTCTCGATGGAATTCGGGCTGACCGAGTGCTTGCAGAATTACTCAGGTGGTCTAGGCGTCCTCAGCGGCGACCACCTCAAGAGCGCCAGCGACTTGGGCGTGCCGCTGGTCGGCGTTGGGCTGCTCTATCAGGAAGGTTACTTCCGCCAGTATTTGAACGCCGACGGCTACCAGCAGGAATCGTATCCGATCAACGACTACGCGAACCTGCCCGTCACGCTGCAAGTCGACGAGAGCGGCAAGCCGATCATGATCAGCGTGCCGATGCCTGGTCGCCAACTGAACGCGGTGATCTGGCTGGTGCAGGTCGGGCGCGTGCCGCTCTACCTGCTCGACACCAACATTCCTGAAAATCTGCTTGAAGAAGACCGCAACCTGACCGACCGGCTCTACGGCGGCGACCGCCGGACGCGCATCCGGCAGGAAATCTTGACCGGAATCGGCGGCATTCGCGTGCTCGACAAGCTCGGCTTACGCCCGAAAATCTGCCACATGAACGAAGGTCACGCGGCATTCCTCGCGCTGGAGCGTGCCCGCCAGTTCATGACCGAAAACGACGTCACGTTCTGGCAGGCAAAAGAGATCACGGCGGCGGCGAACATCTTCACGACCCATACGCCGGTTCCGGCAGGTTTGGAGCGCTTCGGCTTCGATTTGATCGATGAGCATTTTACCGAGTATTATCGTGAACTCGGTTTGAACCGTAATCAGTTCATCGACCTCGGTCGGGAACGCATGGGCGATTATGAACTGTTCTCGATGCCCGTGCTGGCGATCAACATGTCTGCCAAGGCGAACGGCGTTGCCGCGCTGCACGGCGTCGTCTCGCGCAAGCTGTGGCAGTGGATGTACCCCGGCGTGCCAGAGCAGGAAATCCCGATCACGTCGATCACCAACGGCATTCATGTCGAGACGTGGATCAGCAACGAACTCGGTCAGTTATTCGACCGCTACCTAAATCCGCGCTGGCGCAGCGACGAATGGGACGCGACCGTCTGGCAGGATGTCGAGACGATCCCCGATACCGAACTGTGGCGCACACACGAACGCCGCCGCGAACGCTTGATCACTTTCACCCGTAAGCGGCTTCGGATGCAGCTCGTGCGCCGTGGTGCGCCGCAGCACGAGATCGAGGAAGCGGACGAAGTGCTCGACCCCGACGCGCTGACGATTGGCTTTGCGCGGCGCTTCGCAACCTACAAACGCGCGACATTGATCATGCGAGACGTCGAACGTCTCAAAGCGATCCTAAACAATGCCGACCGTCCGGTACAGATCATCTTCGCGGGCAAGGCACACCCCCATGATACCGGCGGTAAGGAACTGATTCGCCAGATTACAAACTTGGCGCGCACGTCGGAATTTCGGCATCGAATCGTCTTTCTCGAAGACTACGATATGCTGGTCGCCCGCTATCTGGTGCAAGGCGTCGACGTGTGGATGAATACCCCACGCCGTCCCAAAGAAGCCAGTGGCACGAGCGGCATGAAAGTCATCTACAACGGCGGGTTGAACTTCAGCATCCTCGACGGTTGGTGGGCAGAGGGCTACAACCCCGCGTTCGGCTGGGCAATCGGCAATGGCGAGGAATATCCCGAATACGAGTGGGATCATCAGGATTTCGTCGAAAGCGAGGCGCTCTACAACATCCTCGAACACGACATCATCCCGCTGTATTACGACCGTTCGCGTGATAATCTGCCCCGTGAATGGGTCGCGCGTATGAAGAAGTCGATCATCACCCTTGCGCCTTTCTTCAACACCGACCGTATGGTGCAGGAATACACCAACCTGACCTACATCCCCTGCGCTGAACTGACGACCAAGCTGACGACGCCGACGCTCGAAAAGGGCTTGGCTTATGCTGCGTGGCGCGCAAAAATAGGCGAAGCGTGGAAAGATGTTGCCGTCAAGAACGTCGAAGTCTCTGAGGCAACGCTCAAGGTGGGCGCGAACCTCGAAGTCAAGGCGGTCGTGCAGTTGGGCAAGCTCAAGCCGGACGACGTGCAGGTGCAGTTGTACTACGGTCAATTGAATCCACGTGGCGAGATCACCAGCGGCGGTCAAGCGATCAATATGCAGTTGGTCGGCAAGAACGGCGACGGCGACAGCTACACTTTCCAGACGCAGGTCAGCTACGACACCAGCGGCGAACGCGGCTTGTCGGTGCGTGTGCTGCCGCAAAACGACAGCCTGCCAACACCGTTCCAACCGGGCATGATCCGTTGGGCATGAGCCACAGTACAAAGTACCGCGTACCGAGTAAAAGCGTAACCATGCTTGGCGATCTTCGTAGGGGCGTTATATGAGCGTGTTTAAAAACCTCTAGCCCCGTCACAAACACGTCTTTCCTGCACACTGGCAAGAGAGAAAGATGTGTTTTGCTCCCCCTCTCCATGCAATGGAGAGGGGGCTGGGGGGTGAGGTTAGCCCTACTACAACACTCGCGACCATCCTAAACAAAAACCGCCCCAACTTCGGAGCGGCTTTTCACTTTTACTCAGTCCTGAATCCTATCCGCGCAGCAGTCGCGGAATCTCGCGCAGCTTGGGCATTTGCCCTGCCAGCAAGACCTGCACGCGGAACAACCGCCCTGCCAGCCACACCACACCAAAAGCGGTCAGCCCAAGAGAGACGACGCTCAAGCCGATTTCCCACGCTGGGACGTTCGAGATCACCAACCGCTGCGTCATCGCAATCGGCGCGGTCAGCGGAAAGATGCTCAGGATAGTCGGGATCGCGCCGTTCGGTTCAGTCGTAAACAGCGTCAAGAAGTAGAGCGGCAGCACCGCCGGAAGCGTGAAGATCACCGCGTACTGCGGACCTTCCCGCATCGAGTTCGAGAGCGCACCAACGATGCTGTAGAAGCCCGCGAACATGAAATACGCCAGCACGAAATAGACCAGCAGCAGCGGGATAATGTCCAGCGGCAGCTTGATGTTGGCAATCATCGTCAGAAGACCGAGCGTCTGGTCAAGCGACGCGCCACCCAGCCAGCGCGTCACGAAGAACATGCTGCCCACCCAGAACGTGATTTGTAGCAAACCGAGCAAGCCGAGAGCGAGGATTTTTCCCGCGAGGAGCTGTGCCGGACGCACGGTCGAGATCAAGATTTCGATCAACCGTGTTTCCTTTTCCTCGATCACGCTCTGCATCAGGTAGCCATTGGTCGCAAATAGGCTCAACATCAGCGCAATCGCAAAAACGTAGACGACGATGAATGACGTATCCTCGTTCTGCGGGCCTTCTTCAGCGTTCACTAACGCAAGGTTAGTTGTCTGAATATTCGACGGATTAATCAAGCGCTGGAACACGTCAGGATCGACGCCTTCCGAGAGCGTGTTCAGAAGCAAGCGCCGCAGCGGGGCATCCTCGATTTGGCTGATGTTGAGGTGCGGCTGAACGAGCGTCACGTCGCCGGTGTCGAGATAGTCGGGCGGAATCACGTAGTAAAACGGAATCTCGCCTGACGTCAGCGCGGCTTGCGCCGACGATTCATCCGGATAGAGCGTCAGCAGCGCGTCAAGTTCGCCCGCATCTCTGAATTTTCCGGATTCATCGACGTAACCCGCCGTGCCGACATTCTGAAAATTGAACTGCTCCATCAGCGACTGAGTCGGGTTCGTATCCTCAGGCGACGCAGTCTGACGGCTGATGAACTGGTAGCCGAACAGCAGCAAGAAAGCGATCAGCGGGATGCCGAAGGTCGTAAACAGATAGCCCTTGCGCCGCAGGTTGCGCCGCAATTCATAAGCAAAAACTTGGAAGGTATGGTTTCTCATGCTGCGCCATCTCCTGACGCTGTCGTCGCCATACTGGGAGCGCGGCGAATCACGCGGATCAATTCACGCGGGCCCGGTCGCTTGCCGTAAAGCAGCAGCGCCCAGCGGAAGATACGCGCCGATGCCCAAGCGACGAACAATGCCGTCCCGAATAACAGCGCGAGGCTAGAGATCAACTGCCATGCCGGAATCGCCCCGAAGCCCATCCGCAGAATCACCGCGACCGGCGATGTCAGCGGAAAGAGCGTCAAAAACGTGACGACAGCGCCATCAGGATCGTTGATGAACGAGACGATCAAGATGAACGGGATCACCATAATGATCGAGAAGATGCCCGCGAACTGACGGCTTTCCTGCTCCGAACCGACGACCGCACCGACCCCCGCCATCACGCTCGACAGCAGGAAGTAGCCAAGCAGGAAGTAGACCACCCCAACGATCATCATGTCCGGCGGAATGACAATGCCGGACAAGAATTCAAGATTCTGACCCAACGACAGCGTGATCACGCCGCCAATGATCCAGATGACGAGCTGCGTCAAGCCAAGCGCACCTAAGCCGAGAATCTTGCCCATCAGCAGTTGAAACGGCGTGATGCTCGTGATCAAAATTTCCATCACGCGGCTGGTCTTTTCCTCGACGACGCCGGACATCAGATAGCCGCTGGTGGTCTGCGAAGCGATCATGAACACCAGCACGAAAATGATCGGCGCGATGAACAGCCCGCCGAGCGCACTGCCGCCAAGCGTGCGCCCGGTGTCAAGCGCCTTAATGCTGGTATTGAGCGGTTCTTTGAGCCGCTCCACGACGGTCGCATCAAGCCCCTGACCGAGATTCGCGCGCAAATAGGTGTTGATCTGATCCTGAAGCGCGTCGGGAATGTTCGAGCTGCTGACGGCATTGATCGTGCCAGTGTCCATGTAGGTCGGCGGCAGCACAAAATACGCACCGATCACGTGCGAATCGAGGTCAGCGCGTGCCGCGTCCTCGCTGGCGTAGGCACGCAGGTTCTCCGGCTCGTCGATCTTCTGACTAAGCACGCCTGATTGATCGACGTAGCCAATCGTGCCGAGGCGTTCGGTATCCGTCTCGTTGTTGATGATCACCGCAAAGACGACCGCCATCAGCAAAATCGTGATGACGGGCACGCCGAAGGCGGCGAACAGGAACGAACGCCGCTTGATGTTCGTCATGTATTCGTGTTTAACGACCAGCCACGTCTTATGCATGGCGCTTGTCTCCGGTCACGACCTGCACGAAGATGTCGTTCAGGCTCGGCACGGCGAGTTCGAAGCTGTGAATGTGCATATCGTCGCGCGTGGCGATCTGCGCCAAGACGCTGTCCGGCGTCGTCCCGTCGGCGAGATACAGCAGCGCCGTTTGCTTGCCATTCTCTGACTGTTCGATGCGCCCCACCCCCGTCAGCTGCGACCAATCGCCCTCGCCTTCAACGCGCACAGCAGGCAGCGCATACTGCTTGCGAATCTCGTCCACCGTGCCGTAGAGTTTCTGCTCGCCCCGATTGATCATCAGCAGCCTGTCCGCCATTTCTTCGACCTGCTGCATCTGGTGCGTGCTCATGACGACAGCTTTGCCCCGCTTCATGAAGTCGATCAGCAGTTGCTTGATCACCAACGTGTTGACCGGGTCAAGCCCACTGAACGGTTCGTCGATGATGATCAGATCGGGGTCGTGCAGAACGGTCACGGCGAACTGTACCTTCTGCTGCATCCCCTTCGACAGTTCGCTGACCTTCTTCTTGGCGTTGTCAGCAAGGTCAAGCTGTTCAAGATAGGACATAGCGCGTTTCTGCGCCTCGGCTTTGGTCAAGCCCTTGAGCGTGCCGAGATAAACCATCACTTCCAGTACCGGAACGTTCCGATACAGACCACGCTCCTCTGGCAAGTAGCCGATGCGATCTTTAGTCGCGTCGGTCAGTTTGCCGCCTAATACACTGATCTGCCCACTGTCGGGCTTAAGAATGTCTAGGATCATCCGAATCGTCGTGCTTTTGCCTGCCCCATTCGGACCTAGCATGGCGAAGATTTCGCCACCAAAAACCTCGAATGTTAGATCATTGACGGCGCGAAAGCTGCCATAACTTTTCGAGATATGCTCGACACCAATGGCACGCATAAAACACCCCTTTCAGAAGTCACATAGTGTTATACGAAAAATTAGGGAAATCGTTTCCATCTCCCCTTAAGCAATGCATTGTTTAATTGAAAAACTTAAGGGTTATTCGGTTGCGTTTAACCAATTTCTAGTGGTACACTGCTAGTTATAAAGTGTAAAGATAGAGTCTATCCTAGACTAAGACTTAAGAACTAGAGCATCCTTAATACTTACCTACCTTGCCGCCTAGATCGCAGGAAATTATGGGCATGAAAAGGCACATCCTCGTCGTTGACGACGAAATCGGCGCGTTGACTTTGATCGGCATCATGTTGGAGCGTGGCGGCTTCGAAGTGCTCAAAGCGCGTGATGCGAAAACGGCGCTGGAAGTTCTGGACGAGACCGTTCCTGACTTGATTATACTTGACGTGATGATGCCCGGAATGAACGGCATCGACCTCTGTCAGGTGATCCGTCAGCGCGAAGCGACAAGCAAAACCCCCGTACTGATTCTATCAGCGCGCGGAGACGCCGAAAGCATCATTCGCGGCATCGACGCGGGCGCAAACGACTACCTGCCCAAGCCGATCCTGCATCACGACCTTGTTTCAAAAGTGCGCTCGATGCTTGGTCAAGGCAGCCTCGCCGAAAACTAAGCCACCACTATCTAGTCGAATATCCGTAGGGACACGCCATCCCGTGTCCTTATTATACCTACCTCGCGTCGTGAAGCCCTAGTCTTAACTGCCGCTGTAGAGCGCCCGATAGATATTATAGTAACCGTAGATACGCTGGACGTAGCCGCGCGTGCTGTCGATGTCGATAGCAGTCATGAACTGATCAGGATCGTTTCCAGCGATGTCGAGCCACGCCAGCGCCCGCCCCGGTCCTGCGTTATAGCCCGCTAGCGAGGCGATCACGTTGCCGTCGAAGCGGTTCAACTGCTCCCACAGGTAATATGCCCCGAACTCGATGCCAGCATAGGGACGGTAGAGATCGCTGTGCTGGTAGTTCGCCCACTGAAGCTGCGAAGCAATGTACTCAGCGGTGCTGGGTATCACCTGCATCAGCCCTTTTTCGCCCGCCCCACCACTGGCGTAGGTGTCGAACAAGCTCTCATTGCGAATCAGTGACAGCATCAGCAGCGGGTCGATATTGCGCCGAGCGCTGACGTCTTGCACAACGTCGAGATAGTAAGCGGGATAGCGCAGCCGGGCGATGTAGGGCGGCGCATCGAGCGTGCCAACGTTGGCATTGCGGATGATGTAGGATGCGGCGACAATCGCGTTCTGATAGGCGCCGATGCCCCGAAAATAAATCGCCAACTGGTAGGACGCCAGCGCATCGGCGCTGTTGGCATCGACCAGATCGTCGAATTCAGCAATCGCTTCGTCGAAGGCAGCAACGTCCCACAATTCACGACCCCGCACCAAACGCGGATCGTTTTGCAGTTCCGGCGCAAGCTGCCAGAGCGCACCCTCCTGCTCGATGTTGTAGGTCGTCCGCAGCCAGTCTTCCGCCTGCGTGATTGCTGCGCCGTCGTCGAACTGGAATTTGGGCTGCGACGGTGGCGCAAATGGCTCAACGCCAGCGATGATGTCCTGCGCGCGCGCGGCGAAAAAGCTGTCCGGTGACGCCTGCACCGCCTGTGCGAATGCCTGTGCCGCCGTCTTTTGATCACCCCGCTGAAGCGCGATCCGCCCGACCCAGAAATAAGCAGTCGCTTGATCATCGCCAGTGGTCTTGATCGAGATTTCGCCGTAATAGCGTTCGGCAGCAGCGAGGTCATTGGCGTTATACGCCAACGATGCGGCGAGAAATAAGCCATCGCGTGCCTGTGTCGTGCCGGGATAGGTATCCGTCAGCCGCTCGAACACCGCGCGCGCTTTATCTGCCTCCGCCTCCGTGCTGTAGAGATAGCCAGCCCGCCAGAGCGCTTCAGGCGCTTCTTCGAGGTAGTTGTAGGTATCTGCGACGCGCATGTACTGCTCGATTGCGCCGTCGTTATCGCCGTTGACGAAATACGTCCGCCCCTGCTCTAGGAGCGCATCCCCGAACAGCGGATCAGTCGGGTACTGGTTGATGATCGTCTGGAACGCGGTCAGCGCCGCTTGCGTGTTGCCGATCTCGCGGTAGGCGCGCCCCAGCAGCAGTTCAAGTTCCGCCGGAATTTCGCTGACGATGTGCTGCGAGGCGAAGCGGTTGATTGCCTCAATCGCGCCTTGATAATCGCCAAAATTGAAGCTCACCCGCCCAACATCCAGATCATTGAGATCGATGCCGTGATTGGTCAGTGCCTGCATCGCCTGATACGCTTCGGGACGGTCAGCATACTCTTTGAATACCTGTGACATGCGCGTCAACCCCGTTTGCACGTCGCCCGCGTTGAGCAGCGTTTGCGCCGCCAGCAGCGCGATTCCAGCGCGATAAGGCGCGTTCTCCGCTACATTGAGGATGGCGTCATACTGCGCGACCGCCTCACTGGATCGTCCGCTGGTTATCTCGACCTGCGCCACCCGTTCGCGCAAAGCGAGCAAGGGCACGAGTCCGCGACTGGCATCAATTGCCTGATCGTAGCTGGTGAGCGCGTCGGTCGTGCTGCCGAGCGCCAACTGCGCGTCGCCGATGCGCTCGTAGGCGTAGCTGTCGATTAAGCCGGGGCGTGCCGCGAGGTATGCCTGAAAATCCGCAATCGCGGCGCTCCACTGCGACATGCCGAGATAAGCATCGCCGCGCAGGAAATGCACCTGTGCAGCACGCGCGTCATCCGGGAACTGATCGATGAACAGAGTCAGCACGTCAACCGCATCAGAGAACAAGCCCTCACGCAGCGCCGACTGCCCCAAGTTATAGGCGGCTTGCGCGCGGTCAGCCGGTGGCGTACCCGCCTGATTGAGCAGCGTCTGGTAAGTGGCGACGGCACTCTCGTAGTAGCCGTTGAGCAGGTAGCGGTCGCCCACGCGCAGAATAATCTCCGGCGCGACGGTCGGTGTAGGTTCAATCGGCGGGGTCGGCTTGAGCGTGGACGCCTCAGTAGGCTCACCGGTAACGATCACGATTTGCGGGGCGGGCTGCTCATTGAGTGTGCAGCCCGTCACCGTTGGCACTGCCACCAGCAGCGCCGCAAGGAGTAAAGTCGATTTTTTCATAGGCGGCATTATGCTTGGCGGGCTTCGCGCGTGTCAATGGTTCGTAGGGTGATCGTCCGATAAAAGCACCCGACACAGCGGTGTCCGGCAGTGTCGGAGGGCTTCAAAATTGCCAAAAACTATGGGTAAATTTATTAAAAGAAATTCGTGTTTTATTCGTCGGCGTTGGGAGACAGATCGCCCGACAGATAAGGCAGCCCATAGCCAACGACCAGATGCCCTGATTCAGCAAGCGCACTGCCGAGTTCGGTGGTATTACGAAACGTCCACCAGTGATCCGCCGATGGCAGAATCGGCACGTCAAAGTCGCTGACGACCAGCGCACTCAGCGTTCGCCGGACGTACTGCGGGTGAGCGCTTGGCGCGGCGTTGGGCTTATCGCTGCGGATCAGCGCCACGCGAAAGCGCGAGGGCGCATCGCTGCCTTCGACGTTGGCGTAGTCCAGCAGTTGGTATTCAACGAAGCCGTAGACGCCATCGTCAAAGCGCTTGACGAAGCGAAACAAACCGCCCGCCCACTGGGTCTCGCGCTCGTCAAGGCGATAGCCCGCCGCGCCGAACGCCTGCCCGACGACGGTCAGCAGCAGCAAGCGAAAGTATTCCTGTGGGGACTGCGCTTGGGACATAAATTTTACCTTGACCCTCTATTTGCAGTAATCTTCAGACGTAGAGAAATTCCCTTTTTCGGAAACTTGTTCTACCATAAGAGCTAATTGCTCCGCTCAAAGGAATGACAAACGATGGATAATCCCCAAGCAGCGCCCACGACTATTGACGAATACATTGCTGCTTTTCCCGACGACGTGCAGGAACGCTTGCAAGCCATGCGCCAGACCATCCATGCAGCCGCCCCAGAGGCAGTTGAAATCATCAGTTATGGAGTCCCGAGCTTCCATCTAAAGGGCAACCTCGTTCAGTTTGGGGCAGCCAAAAAGCACATCGGCTTTTATCCCAAGCCGTCAGCGATTGAAGCCTTCAAAGAACGGCTCGCACCCTACAAACATGCGGAAGGCTCGGTTCAGTTTCCGTTCGACCAACCGCTCCCGCTCGACCTCGTGACCGACATGACCAAATTCCGGGTCGAGCAACAGGCGCTCAAGAAGTAGTCCGAACCAGCAGCTTTTCGACCGCATCCGGTGAGGTGACGGGCATCTGGCAGGCGAAGTTGCGGCAGACGTAGACCGTCGGCGCGCCGCCGCGCATGACGCGATAATTCAGCAGCGGAATGGTCGTCTCGCCGGCGACATTGGCTGACGCTAACGCCGTGATGGCGTTGGGGCGGTAGGGCTGCTGCGCCACGTCAATTAGCGCTTGGGTTGCCGCATCATCCGGCGCGCCGACGATGGCGATCTCGTCGATCCCACCGATCAGCAGGTCAGCCGCGTTGATCGCCTCACCGAACGCCTGCGGATATTCGCGCAGCGCCGCCGTGATCAGCTTGAGCGCGGCATGTGCCGCGTCGTCGTAATCCGGCACGCCCGTGTAGGCTGCCAACTGCGCCAGCCCGCGCACAATCAGCGAACTGCCGGACGGCGTGGCGTTGTCTTGCAGCGCGCGCGGTCGCGCGATCAGCGTTTCGTGGTCGTCACTGGTATCGTAGAAACCGCCGTCCGGCGCGCGGAAACGCTCTAGCGCCACGTCCGCGAGATTGCGCGCCTGCGTGAACCAGCGCTCGTCAAAAGTCGTCTGATAGAGTTCGAGGAAAGCATCGATCAGCGCGGCGTAGTCCTCAAGATAGCCGTTGATAGTCGCCTGCCCGTCTTTCGCCGTTCGCAGCAGGCGACCATCGCTCGTCATCATGCCGTCGATCAGGAAGTCAGCGTTGCGCACCGCCGCGTCGTGATAGTCGGCGCGCTTGAGGACGCGCGCGGCTTCGCTCAAGCTGGCGAGCATCAAACCATTCCACGAGGTCAGGATTTTGTCGTCCATGCCGGGATGCACGCGCTGCGTCCGCGCCGCGAACAGTTTGTCCTCTATCGCCGTAAGTTTGACGTGCAGGTCGTCAACGCTGATGCCGAGCCGTTCGGCAGCGGTCGCATCGTCGTTGGGCACGTAGAGAATGTTGGTCGCGCCCTCGAAGTTGCCGCGCGCGGTCACGCCCCAGTATTCGATTGCCAGATTTGCGTCGTCGCCCAGCAAGGCGCGCAGTTCGTCCTGCGTCCAGACGAAGAACTTACCTTCTTCGCCCTCGCTGTCGGCGTCGGTTGTGCTGTAGAAGCCGCCTTCGGGCGCGGTCATCTCGCGCAAGACGTAGTCGTAGATTTCTTCAGCGATGGTCTTGAAGAAGGCGTCGCCGGTGATCTGGTAGGCGTGCAGGTAAACGCGGCTGAGCTGGGCATTGTCGTAGAGCATTTTCTCAAAATGCGGCACGAGCCAAACCGCATCGACACTGTAGCGATGAAAGCCGCCGCCGATCTGGTCGTAGATGCCGCCGCGCGCCATCTGCCGCAGCGTGAAGGTGACGTGATCGAGCGCCGCTTGATTGCCGGTGCGGGCATAGCTGCGGAGCAGAAATTCGAGGTTCATCGGCTGCGGGAACTTGGGCGAACCGCCGA
>JBBSNT010000063.1:0-15182 GCA_038260485.1 Aggregatilineales bacterium
CCAAGTCTCGGTCGATGAAGTGATGCAGCAACAGAACACTCTGCACCACCCCCATCGCCTACGTCTGTTGGATAAATTTCGGTCAGTGGCTTAGATAGTTGCCGACACGCTGTCGATGCCGGTCGCGCCGCTGGGATGGGGCGGGTTGTTCTCGGTGATTTGCATGTCGCCGTTGCCGTCGAAACAGCGCACCGCGAAGGTGTGCGATCCTTCGGCGTAGGGCCAGTTGTAGCGCCAGATGACCCACGTCTTATAGGAGAGCGGCTCGCGCAGTTCGGCTTCTGCCCAGTCGCCATCATCGACGCTGACCTCGACCTTCGAAATTCCGCGACTGCCCGCCCACGCGATGCCGCCAATCGGGATCAACTGCTGCCCGCCTTCGACGATCATCATGTTGACGGCGACCGTGTCGATCACTGAGGTCGCCTGAACGAATGCCTCTTTATCCCAACCCCGCTGTACCCAATAACCGTCCATGTCGTGATTGATGACGTTGACGCCGGTGATCCACTTCGGCTGCTTCATGCCGTAGTGGTTGGGGATGTGGATGCGGACGGGGTAGCCGTTGCGCGCGGGCAGCGCTTCGCCGTTGAAGGCGTAGGCGAGCATGATCGACGGGTCGTCGTAAATCTGCTGAAGGGCGACCGTTTCGTAGAAGCCGTCCGCGCCCGTGATGTAGAGATGGGTGGCGTCGCTGGGTAAGTCGATTTCATCAAGAATTTTCTGCATACTGATGCCCGTCCAGCGGACGGTGCTGATGAGGCTGCCGCCGATGTTGTTCGAGATACAGCCCTGCGTGATGTACTGATCCATCGACTCGAACTTATTGTAGAGATCGTCGAGCGTGAATTCGGCAAGCTGGCTGGTCGAACCGTCATTGGCGGTCGCCGTGAAGGGCAGCGTCCACGTTTCGCCGTCGATCTCTGGCGGCACGGGGGCGATGTCGATGCGGTAGTGATTGGCGACGTTGGTCAGTTCGGGGCGCGTTCCCGGCGCGGCGACGACGGCTGCCTCGGCGTTCGGTAGTCCGAGATCGGGGACTGCGGTCGTCTCTGGCGCAAAGGTGACCGCACGTGCGCCGCCTTCATCGCTGGAGAGCGAACCGAGCGCGACACCGATCACGGTAATGGCTGCCGTCGATGCGCCGAGCGAAATCAGGAAGCGGCGGCGATCAAGCTGCTGCACACTGGCGTCCGGTTGGGTGGTGGCGGACATGCGGACGAGCGGGTGGACGAGACGGTTATAGACGTAATTGTGGGCATAACCCCAGAGCAAGAACAGCCCCAACAGCCAGACCACGCTGGTGGTCGTGTCTGCGCTAAAGAGCGTCGTATTGGCGATGCTCATGAGTGTCAGCGGAACGCCGAGAATCAAGCCGAGAATCACACCGGGCAGCCAGTCCTGCCGCCGTTCGACGCGGCGCATGATGAGGAAGAAAATCGCACCCGCGATGATGCCGACGACCAGCAGCATGAGCACGCCCATGAACTGCTCCATCGTCTTGGCGGTGGTATCGACCGCGCCGAGGTTCAAGGCGGTGATGACGTCGATCATACGGTCGATGGTGAAGGTGATCACGCCACCGGGGGTGTAGTCGCGCACATAGCTAAAGAGGGCGAAGGGCACGAAGGGAAAACCCGCGATCTGCTGTCCGATGTAGAGCAGCGCCAGCAGGGGCAGCGTCAATAAACCGCCGACCAGTGCGCCAAGTAAAATGCCCGGTTTTTTCATAAGATAAACACTCCGCTGAATCAGGTCTGTATCATCATAGCATTACCTTTATAGCGTGAAGCCGAAATCTTGCGTAGTTATTACCTGCTGTTAAGCTTATCGTTGGCAATTCGGGACGCGCGACGTACAATCCTCGCGTAGATGGCTTTGCTTCGGCTTTGCTAGGGCGACAAAACGGCTGCAAGATAGGACGTATAAATGTTCATAATTGATGCTCACGAGGATATTGCTTACAACGCGCTGCACTTCGGGCGCGACTACCGCCAGAGTGTGGCAGTCAAGCGGCGCAACGAGGCGAACACTGATCACCCGAACGGGATAGCAACGGTCGGGCTGCCGGAGAGTATGCTCGGTCGTGTTGGGATCGTGTTTGCGACGATTTTCACCGCACCGCAAAGCGCGAACATGATGGCGGCTTCGGTGACGCCGCATTATAAGGATGCGAAAGAAGCGAATCGGTTAGGGACGCAGCAGATGGATTACTATCTGCGGCTGGCTGACGACACCGACAAAGTTCAACTGATACGGACGCAGGCAGAACTCGATGCCGTGATTGCGACGTGGGAAGCGGGCACGGGGATCGAGGATCACCGGCAGGGAATCGTGCTGCTGATGGAGAACGCCGATCCGATTATTGAACCGAAGCAGTTCGAGGAATGGTACGAACGCGGCTTGCGGATCGTTGGTCCGGCGTGGCAGGGATCGCGCTACTGCGGTGGAACCGGGCAACCGGGCCCGCTGACAGATTTGGGGCGCGACCTGCTCGAAGTGATGGCGAGCTTTAACGCGATCCTTGACCTGTCGCACATGGCAGAGGAGTCGTTCCTCGAAGCGGTGGATCGCTACGAGGGCGTCGTGATCGCCAGCCACAGTAACCCGCGCAGTTTCCGCAACACTGACCGTCATCTGAGCGACGATATGATCCGACTGTTGGCGGCGCGTGACGGCGTGATGGGCATTGTGCCCTACAACAACTTCTTGTTCGACGATTGGCGGCTCGGAGATAGGCGCAGTGACGTGCCGTTTACGACAATCCTTGACGCGATGGACATGGTCTGCCAGATTACGGGGAGCGCCGCGCACGTGGGTATTGGCAGCGACTTCGATGGTGGTTTCGGCGTGCAGAGCATCCCGGCGGGGATGGATACGGTGACGGACTTGTGGAAGATTTACGACGGACTGAAGGAGCGGGGCTACAGCGAGAGCGACACCGAGGCGATTCTGGGCGGCAACATGCTGCGCAAGCTGAGGCAGTCGCTGCCACAATGATCGGTATTGCTCAGTTAGGCGTCGTGCTGGCGGCGCTCGGCATCGTACTGGCGTTGATGGGGCTGTTTCCCGGTGTTACCGGACTTCAGCCCACGTTGGGCGTCGGTATCGTGCAGTTCGTGGCGATCCTGATGGGCTTTGCGCTGCTCGACTTCGGCGCGTTGATCTACGTCAAGTTCACGTTTTACATGGGACGAACGGCGAACCTCGCGCAGCAGATTGGCGTGCGGCTGACGCTGACGGGGCTGGTGTTGGCGGGGCTGACGGGCATGGCGGACTTTCTCGGCTTCGGTTCGCACATGCGAACCGCGACCAGCGACGTATTTTTCGGTCAGTTTCAAGCGATAGGATTGCTGGGCAGCCTGCTGATTTCGGCGCTTGGCGTCGTGATCTACGCCCTCTCTGGCAGCCCGCCAGAAGATGTATGAGCGCTGGGAAAATAATTACACCCAAAATACCAATTCATGCTACTATAAGGAAGCTGTTTATTATTTTGATTTAAGCGTAGTTACTGCGTTGACCATTTGACTTTGCATGGAGGAGGAGACAGATGCGAAAAACCGCTCTGTTAATTGTTTTATTCGCGGTGTTCTTGATGCCCGCGCTTCAGGCGTTCGCACAAGAACGACCGAGTATTCCTGACCTGTTGGAAAATGACTCCGACGGGCGTTTTACAACCCTGCTAGCGGCGATTGATGCCGCAGGGCTGCGCGGCTTTCTGGAAGGGGATGGCCCCTATACCCTGCTCGCGCCAACCAATGATGCTTTCGACGCGCTTGGCTTGTCGATGGACGACTTGACGGCTAACCCGGCGATGCTCAAGCAGATTGTGCTGCAACACGTCATTCCCGGTCGCTATTTGTTCCGCGACTTGACGAGCGGCCCGACGCTGCGAACGTCGCTGATCGGGCAGAGCGCGATGTTCGACCTGACCAGCGGCGTGTTCACGGTCAACGGCGCGAACATTGGCGACGTCGATAACCTCGCCTCAAATGGCGTCGTCCAAGTGGTTGACTCGGTCATCCAGCCGCCAGCGCTGGCAAGACAAATAATGCTGGACGCGGTTAAAGCCCTGCAATCCCCGCCGACTACCGCGCCGACCACTGTGCCGACTATCGAGCCGACCGAGATGGCGACACCGGAAGCGACTGTCGTCGCGGGTGTTGCAGTGGAACGCCCTGATCTGATCGCTCTGCTGCAAGACGATCCCGACGAGCGCTTCACGACGCTGCTGTCAGTGATTGACGCGGCGGGTTTGACCGGATTCCTGCAAGGGGATGGGCCTTACACGCTGCTGGCGCCAACCGACGATGCTTTTGACGCGCTCGAAGTGTCGCTGGACGACTTGATGGCTGAACCGGGACTGCTCAAGCAGATTGTGCTGCAACACATCCTCCCCGGTCGTTACCAGTTCCGCGATTTGACGAGCGGCCCGACGCTGCGGACGTCGCTAATCGGTCAGAACGCCATGTTTGACCTGACCAAAGGCGTGTTCACTGTCAACGGCGCGAACATCAGTGATCCCGATAATCTCGCTTCGAACGGCGTGATGATCGCCATCGACAGCGTGATTCTGCCGCCCAATGCTGCTGCGGCGCTGATGCCGATGCCGGAAGCGACCGTTGAAGCCACCGCTGAGGCGGGTGTCGCTTCGTCGGCAGAAGGAACTGCTGAAGCGCCCACAACGACGATGTCGGCGGCAGTCGAGCGTCCGAACATCATTGAAGTGCTGCAAGACGACGGACGCTTCACGACGCTACTGGCGGGGCTTGACGCAGCGGACTTGACCGAAACGCTCAAAGGCGACGGGCCGTTTACGCTGCTCGCGCCGACCGACGATGCCTTCAACGAGGCACTGACGTCGATGGGCATGAGTGTCGATGACCTGACCGCGAACCCGACTATCCTAGCGGACATTCTACGCTATCACGTGATCCCCGGTCGCTATCTGTTTCGCAATTTGACAAGCGGTCCTACGCTCGATACGGCGCTGGAAGGCAGCAGTGTCACGTTTGACCTGACTGCTGGCGTGTTCACGGTCAATGGCGCGAATATCGGCGATGTCGATAACATTGCTTCGAATGGTGTGGTGCAGGTGGTCGATTCGGTCATTCTGCCGCCCGCCATTCAGGCGATGATGGCGGCGATGAGCGCGACCGAAGAACCTACTGAGATGCCTACGACCGCACCGACGGCGACCGCAACGCAAGCGCCGACGGCAGCACCCGCCGCTGAGCCGACGGTCGCGGGTGTGGCAGCGGAGCGCCCGAACTTGGTCGAGGTCTTGCAGAACGATCCTGATGAGCGCTTCACCACGCTGGTCGCGGCGCTGCAAGCGGCTGGCTTAACGAACGACCTGTCCAGCGGCGGACCGTATACGCTGCTCGCGCCGACGAACGATGCGTTCGCGGCAACGCTGGAAATGCTCGGCATGTCACCTGAACAGGTGATGGCAAACCCGAGCCTGTTGGCACAGATTTTGCAGTATCACGTGATCCCCGGACGCTATCAATTCCGCAATTTGACCGGTGGCCCGACGCTGCCGACGCTGCTGCAAGGCGAATCGGTGACGTTCGACCTGACGGCTGGCGTGTTCACGGTAGAAGGCTCGAACATCAGCGACCCAGACAACTTGGCGTCGAACGGTGTGGTTCACGCGATTGACGCGGTGATGATCCCGCCAGCGGTGCAAGCCATGCTGACGGCAGCGAGCGCGACGCCCGAAGCGACCGAAGTGCCAACGGCTGAGCCAACGTCGGAAGCGACGGCGGAAATCACGGCGGCGCATTGGCGCATCGCGGAGTTCTCCTCGGACGGCGATGGCGTGGACGTCTATATCGACGGCGATGCTTCCGACACGACGGATTTGTCATTCGCCAGCGTCAGCGACTGGATGGGCGTCGAAGCGGGCACATATGAAATCGGGATCGCGCCGAATGGCGATGACCCGACCACGACGGTGAGCGTTGATGTGAGCGAAGGCGACTGGGTGACGATTGCTATCACTGGCTCGTCTGGCGCGGGAACGATCACTGCGACGCCGCTGTACGAGACGACCGATCCATTGGCTGAAGGCGCGGCACGCTTGGGTGTCTTCAACGGAGTTGAGGGCAGCCCTAGCTATGACGTTGTGGTGGACGGGCGCGCGTTGGTGATTACGCTCGGCTATCCCGGCACATTGGGCGGCAATGACGGCTTCTACTCGCTCGATCTGACGGCAGGGACGTACAACGTCCAATTCGTCCTATCCCGGCAGCAGGGCACAGTCGTTATCGATCTGCCTGCGGTGTCGCTCGATGCAGGGACGAACACGTTGATCGCGGCAATCGGCTCATCAACTGCGCCGGGTGTCAAGATCGTCACGACTGACGCGCCCTAAGGCAGTCGTAGACTCTAGAAACGAACAGCCCCACTCAAACGAGTGGGGCTGTTTTTATTGAGAGAAAGCGACCTCACCCCCCAACCCCCTCTCCACGTCGTAGAGAGGGAGAGTCACGCGAAGCGTGGCAGGGGTGCATTAAGTCAACTGATGTTATCTATAACTCACTTTATTGAGGTTCAAGCCCGACATACGTAGAGGCGCTGGCGTCTATCTACGATTATAATCGCGCGGTCTACTCCGAGACGACGACGGCGTTTTCAGCCGTGTCTTCGGTGGGCGGGCGCGGCGCGGGCGGTGGGGGCGGCGGTGCTTGCACCATCGCCGCGAGCAAGTGCGTAATTTCCGTTTGCAGCCGTTGGCTGAACTGTTTGCGATTTTCTTCGGGACGCTGCCCGCTGAGCGAATAGGTGAAGTTTTCCGAGATGCTGCCGTTGATGACGCGCATCTCCGGCTCCCAGTGGTCGATCTCCTGCCAACTATTCCCGTTACAACCATACAACTCAAAAAGAATCCGCACCTCACCGTGCATGCCCGTGAAGCGAATGTCGAGCGCGACGGGCAGAATCGCATTCTGCTTGTTGGTCTTTTTCAGTAGGACGCTGCTCAGAGTGCGTGCGACTGGGCGAACGGCGCGCTGCCCGTGTTCCCAGTCGAGGGTTGGACTTTTACGGGCGGCGCGGTCGAGCGCTTTGACTGTCCCTTTACCGGCGACCGTTTGGCTGCGGGCGACGCGCCCATAGCGGTCGTACTGGTTGATGCGCAGCCCGGTGACGTGCCAGCCGGAGAGTTTGACCCCGCTGCTGCCGATTAAGAGCTTGCGTACCATGTAGCTGCCGGGAGAACAGGGCGCGGGGAGGGTATCGCTCTGGGCGTGCTGCTGCCAAAGCTGCCGCCGTCCGTTGGTCGAATTCGGGTCGATCAGCGGCGTGATCATGTAAGGCGGCTGCCACACCGTGAAGGTCGGCGGACGTGAAAAGAGCAGGCGGACGATCACCGTGATCACCCACAAGAGTATCAGCACGACGGCGACGATCACAACGGCTAAGGCAATGTTCTCTGGCTTGCTCAAGTCAAGCGAGGGCAGCCCTGACGATGGGGTGTCGGTCGCGTTGGGTGACGACTGGCTGAGGGGCGGGATAAAGACGCCAATTGAGCCGATGCTGCCGCCGCCAAGCTGCCCGCGTTGATCGGCAGGGGGGAGTTGATCCAGCCCGACGACGACGTAGAAGGTCTGAATGATGCCCGAAGGAAACTGCGACGCGGACGTACTCAACTCTAGCTCGGCGCTTTCAGATGCGCCGAGCGGCTGTATTTGGCTCGTCGCTAACTGTTTGCCCTCGCTGTCAAACAGGTGGACGACCTGTGCGCTGCTGACCGCGCCGCCGTTGTTCAGGATGCTGAAGTCAACGACGACTTGACCGTCTCTAACTTGGCTGCTGATGTTGCGAATACGGTAGTCAATGCTTTGCTGTGCGGAGAGTCCGGTCACGGCAAGCAGCAGGAACAGCGTAAGTACGAATAGTCGGCGCATGGATTTCCTCGGTCATTACCCTTCTAAATATAGTTTGAAAACGGATGCTTTCCAAGTCGCTTATGCGACGACTTGGCAGCGCCTTCCCCACGATTGCAACTTTGTCCGATTTGTGTCCGATCTGTGCCCGTTGAGCCGGGGCAGGTGGGTAGTCCCCCTGAGATGCTGAGGTTATCGACCATTAAGCAGCTCTTAAGGGGATACCCATGCAGCTTTACAACCAGATGCCCGATGACGGTCCGCACCCGCCCTTGCCGCCACCCGGCAGCATCACACGCTAAAAGCGGTCAACGCAGCGGCCCGTCACTCGACGAGCCGTTGTGCTTTATCGATCAACGCGCCGAACGAGAAAATGTAAAAAATTCTGCATTAGCGCCTAAAGACTATTGACAGATCATACATTAGTAAACCAAGTTATTAACAATCTTGAAAAATGCGATCAACTATGATTCTACCCGATGATGGGCCTATTCCACCCGTTCCACCGCCAGAGCAAGCGAGCGCGTAAAATTCAGCTTCGTCATCCGCGACTGTCGGCAGCAGAGCGCGGCTGCGTTGGAACGCCTCGCTAACGCCTTCTCTATCGATCTATCTTAAGATGTTAAATTGATTATAATCAAAACACCGGGATCGGGCAGGTGATGGAGTACAAATGATGCAGCATTTGAATACGCTTTCTCAGATTGTCAACGCGGCATCGACGGTGGCGGAGTTCGCGCGGTCGGCGCAGACCTACACCTATACTGTCGGCAGCAGCGCGACCTGTTACCTGCATCTCAAGGGCGGCGAAGTGCGCATCAACCGCAGCCCTCAATCGCTGGTCGAGATCACCTCGCAGTTGCAAGCGCCGTTCGGCTGGCGTATCTCGACGGAGCAGGATGACGCAGGGGTCTATTTCGTTGCGCTGCGGCGTCCGGTGGTTGGTGCGATGTCGTCGGCGGTCTTCTCTGTCACGGTGCCGCAGGATGCCTATCTCGTGCTTAAACTTGACCAGACGCGGCTGAGCCTCGACAATGTGACCGGCGTGGTCGAACTACCGCCTGAATTCACCATGCTGCGTATCGGTGCCCCTGCCGATGTGCCAAAGCGCGCGCCGATACGCCAGATCACGGGCGTGAGTGGACGCCGCGAATAGCTCGATTTGCCCCTTTCGTCGCCCATTGCAAACAGTTATTATCATAAACATCTATTTTATTCATTTTGCAAGGAGTGTGGGAAGCTATGACCACGACTGCCATCAACGAGCGCGGTTACGCGCATCCTGACGTGCTGGTTTCGACGGAATGGGTCGCCGCGCATCTCGATGACGCAAGCGTCCGTATTGTCGAGTCGAACGAAGACCCGCTGCTCTATCCTTCAGGGCACATCCCCGGCGCGGTACAAGTCGATTGGACGACCGATCTCAATGATCAACTGCGGCGCGATTACCTGAGCAAAAGCGGTTTCGAAAAGCTGATGTCTCGCATCGGCGTGACTGGAGACACAACGGTCGTGTTCTACGGCGACAAGAATAACTGGTGGGCGACTTACGCTTTCTGGGTGTTCCAGTTGTTCGGGCATACGAATGCGAAAGTGATGGACGGTGGACGCGCTCAATGGGAGCGCGAAGGTCGCCCGATGACGCGCGAAGACAAAGAATACGCGGCAACCCAGTACACCGCGCCGGAACGTAACGACAGCGAGATTCGCGTTTTCCGCGATCAAGTGCTGGCGCATCAAGAGGCGGGCAAGCCGCTGATCGATGTGCGCAGCCCGGCGGAATACAGCGGCGAAAAGCTGCACATGCCTGATTACCCGAACGAAGGCGCGCTGCGCGGTGGGCATATCCCCGGCGCGAAGAACGTCCCGTGGAGCAAGGCGGTTAATCCTGACGACGGCACGTTTAAGACTGCTGCCGACCTGCGCGCACTCTACGAGGATGAGCAGGGTTTGTCGCCGGAACAGGACGTAGTGACCTACTGCCGCATCGGAGAGCGCAGTAGCCATACGTGGTTCGTGCTCAAGTATCTGCTTGGCTACCCGAAGGTTCGCAATTATGACGGCAGTTGGACGGAATACGGCAATCTCGTCAACGTGCCGATTGAGCGCTAACGATGGCTGATTATCCCCAGAAATTGGCGGACGTGGTCGAGGATATGGAGTCGATCACCGACCGCCGCGAACGGCAAGACCTCCTGATCGAGACGGCGGATCGCTTCGACGAGGTGCGCGTGCCGCCAGAGATAGCCGTTAAGCCCTACGACGAATTTCACCGCGCGCCCGCGTGCGAGTCTGAGGCGTATGTCTGGGCAGTTGATCAGCCGGATGGGACGCTGAAGTATTACTTCGACGTGCTTAACCCGCAGGGGCTGAGCGCGATGGCGATGTCGGTGATCCTTGCCGAAACGGTGTCGGGTCAGCCGTTGGATCAGGTGATCAACGTCAATGACGAGGTCGTGTTCAAGATTTTCGGCAAGGAACTGTCGATGGGCAAAGGCGCGGGCTTGATGGGCATCCTCGCCCTCGTGCGTGCTGAAGCGCGTCGGCGGCTCGCAGCGTAATTGATAGGCAAGTGGGGCGTTATAGATAACCAGCGGTGCTCATTTTCCTACGCTGATCTCCCCTCTCCCTGCTTGTGTCGCTTCGCTTAGGCAAGCTGTCCCTCTCCCACGCAAACGGGGAGAGGGACAAAAACGGCGATCTTCCCTCTCGCTCCGCTTGCGTGGGAGAGAGGATCAGGGAGTGAGGGGTTAAAAACTAGCACCAATGGTTATATAACGCCCCTACCGTCTCATGATCCCAATTGGCTCAATAAATTCGCGGTCGCGTCGATCATCTGCGCCTGTTGCTCCTCGCGGCTGATGGTCGCCTCGTTATCGCCGCTTTGCGCGCCATACCAACCCATCTGGGCGTGGTTACCGCCCTCGATTTTGATCCACGTTGTGGTCGATGGCAGCATATCGCGCGTCGATTCGACTTTCTCGACGGTCGCCAAGCCGTCGTTTGAACCGTGGATTACGGCTACGTTAAGCGCGAGCGCGCTCATATCAATGTCGGGATAGGACGAGAGCAGCACCAGCCCCTCGATTTTATCGGCATGTGAGGCGGCGTAGCGGGCTGCCATTGATCCGCCCAGTGAGTGACCGCCGACCGCCCAATGTGCGATTTCAGGATGGGCGGCAAGCACAGGATCGGCGGCATTGATGGCAAACACAGCTAAATTGAGCGGCACGGGGGTGATCACGGTGAGGTAGCCGTGCTGTGCCAGTGCGTGCGCCATCGGCGCATAGGAACGCGGATCAACGCGCCCGCCGGGATAAAAGACGTAGCCGACGTCGGATGCGTCGCTGATCGGAGTGAAGGTCAGCCATTGATCGGTGGTGACGGTCACGGCGTCGTCCGATTCAAGGGCGGCGATGGCGGTCGGCATGGGTTCGGGGGCGCTCTGCGCCCAGATCACGAAGCCTGCCGAGGCAACGATCAAGATAATGACGATGACGCCGATAATCCAGCGCCAGCGTTTTCTCAAGGTGGACATAGACATTTTCCTCTGATGCGTGCTGCAAGGCTTAAGTGTCACCGATTCTAAGCGCTACCGATGAGAAAATATCAATCGGTTGGTGAGAGGGCAATGATCAATGCCGCGTAAGCACCGGAGCGGAAAAGGACGGTTGTTTCAGGATATAATCAGGACAGTGAGGAGTCAAGCCGATGACACGACGCGACATTCTGCTGCTGATTTTGGCGTTTGCGATCACGCGGGTGGCGCTGGTGGGGGTGGGCGTGATCGTGCTGCGCTACTATCCGCCTAATGAGGGTGACGAATTCACGCATCTGATCGACGGCGGCGCGGCGCTCGATATGTGGTATCGCTGGGATGCAGGCTTCTACGCGACGATTGCGACCGACGGTTACACTTGGATGAATGAGCGCCAGCCCGCCGACGATATGGCATTCCTGCCGCTCTATCCCTTGATGACCCATCTCGTCAGCGGGATGACCGCGAACGGCTGTCTGGCATCGCCGTATTTGAGCACCTGTGCAACGGCTGGCGGTGTGGTTGTCTCGAACGTGGCGCTGCTGGTGGCGCTGCTGCTGCTGTTCGATTTAGCGCGGCGGCGCTATGGCAAGGCGGTGGCGTGGCGTGCGGCGCTGCTGCTGCTGGTGTCGCCGATTAGCATTTTCCTCTCCGGCGTTTATACCGAGTCGCTGTTTCTGCTGCTCTCAGTGCTGGTCTTTTGGCTGCTGGAGCGGGATCGGTTTGGGTGGGCAGTGCTGGCGGCGGTGCTGGCATGTTTGACAAGATCGGTCGGTGTGGCGCTTGTGCCAGCGCTGCTGTGGTGGGCGTGGAAGGATGCCCCCCCCTCCCCGACCCTCCCCCGAATTCAGGGGAGGGCGCAAACCGACCAGACAGGGCTTACGGTTCGGGAAGGGCAGAACATGCAAGCCGTGAGCGGTTCACAAAGGGGACATAACTTGTTACGTCCCTACAGGATCGCGTTGGCGCTGATTCCGGCGCTGGTGTTCGGCGGCTATATTTTGCTGGCGGGTGCGAGTGTGGGCGATCCGCTAGCGTACTTCAAGACTTACGACGCGACGTGGGGACGTGCCGCCGGAACGCCGATACAGGCATTCACGATCTATTTCACAGGCGCGGACGTGACGTGGTTCGGCTGGCGCGTCTCGTGGATCGACCTAATCATGACGCTGTTTTATCTGGCGCTGGCGGGCGTGCTGCTGATTCGCAGGCAGACACGGACGTGGGGTCTGTTCGCGCTGTTCGCGCTGCTGATCCCGATTGCCAGCGGCACGCTGATCGGGATGCCGCGCTTTGGGGCGGTGATCTTCGCGTTCACCATTTTCTTGGGGCAATGGGCGGATCGCTGGTACAAGCAGGCGATGCTGTACGGGGTGTCGGCGGCGCTGGTGCTGCTGTTCGTCGCGCGCTTCGTGACGTGGCGGTGGATTGCTTGAGGGAAGTGCTGAGTGGCGAATGTTGAGTACCGAGTGCTGAGTACCCAGTAAAAAGATTATCCCTGAACATCACTTATTGCCCGGTAGTTCGTCTAGAGTTCGCTGCAATCCCACATGAAGCCGCAGCGCGAGCAGCGGACTTTGCAGGCGAGGCGAACCGTATCCGCGCCGCATGAGGGACAGATGGTTGAGAGGCTGTAGTTAGTCAGCGGAAGCGGGGCAGGTCTGCGGACGTCAGGGTGTGGCGGTGGCTGGCTGGGCATTTCTTTTTGAGGGGTTGAGTCGGCAGGCATGGCTCGGCACTCCGCGCTATAGAAAAAGGGCATCCATGTGGATACCCTCAGAGGCGACGACCGGATTCGAACCGGTGATCAAGCTTTTGCAGAGCTTTGCCTTGCCACTTGGCCACGTCGCCGTAGGGTGGCATTATACAGACCCCTTCTCTCAATCGCAAGGCTGAACCGGAGCGTTCAACCGATTAAGACGCTGATGTCGCCAGCAATCGCTTGCGTAGTTGGCGAAAAATCGCCACAATATTGGGTATGACTGAAAACGATTTGAACCCCGAACTTGAGACTGATGCGTTGGTCGATCAGCCCGAATTGAGCGACGACCGCGCGGATGAAATCGACGAAGCCGAACTCGATATGAGCGAGATCGACGACGCGGACGACAGTGCAGACGTGATCAATGAGACGAGGCTGCCGTCATTTGGTACTGATTCGCTCGGCAGTGATTCGCTCGGTGACGATTGGACGATTGGCGGGATCGACGCGGCGCTGGCGGCGGTCGCATCGTTCAACGAAATCGTGCCGGAGCGTGAAGCCGAAGCTGAAGCGCGCGCCGACGCCGCACACACTGCGCCCGCGTTTGTGCCAGCGATGCAGATGCCACCGCTGACGACGCTCAAGCGCGGGCAACTTGGATCGATTGTCCCGGCGCTGCTGCTGATTGGCGTCGGGGCGTGGTTGACGCTGCTGACGACAACAGGCGCTTCGCCTGATCCGCTGCTGCTGGTGCTGGTCGTGGTCGGCGGGATTGTGCTGTCGCTGCTGGCGCAGTGGGTCGGCACGGGGCGCTGGTCGCGCGGGGTATTCCTCTTTGCGCTGATGGTGCTGCTGATTGCGGGCGCGGTCGCGGGGATCAATGCTTTTGCCGTGCAAAGCGGCGGGATCGACCTCGTGCAAGGCTATCCGCTGCTGGTTACCGCGCTGGGGCTGGCATTCCTCCTCGATGGCATTTTGGCGCGCCCAAGCAACACGCGCTTGATCGCCCCCGGTGTGCTGCTGATCGTGGCGGGTGTCGTCGGCTTGGTCGTGACGCTTGGTCTGATCCCCGCCAATATCCTGACGTTTGCCGCGCCGCTGCTGCCGGTCGTGTTGGTCGTCGCGGTTGTGCTCGTGCTGCTGCCGCTGGTCTTCCGCCGTCGTTAAGTCGATGCGCCTCGCCATCGATGCCAGCCGAATGACCGTCGCGCGCCTGACCGGAACGGAGTACTACGCCGTCCAGATGATCCGCGCGCTGATCCGCCTGAACAGTCAGCACGCGATCACGCTTTATTTCCGCGACGATCCGCCGCCTGACCTGTTTCCGCCATCCCAATACGTCACATTGCGCGTGATCCCGTTCGCGCGGGCGTGGACACATCTGCGCTTCGCGGCGGCACTCTGGCGCGACCGTCCCGACATGATGTGGGTTCCCGCGCATACGCTGCCAGTGCTGTTTCCCGGTCGTGCTGCCGTGACGGTTCACGACCTCGGCTACAAGTTGTTCCCGCAAGCGCACCCGCTGATGCAGCGGCGTTATCTCGACCTGACGACGCGCTACAGCACGGCACGGGCGGCGGCGGTTTTGGCGGACAGCCAAGCGACGGCAGACGATTTGATGCGCTTCTACGGCACGCCCGCGCGGAAAATTCGCGTGGTCTATCCCGGTGTTGATGCGCCGCCCGTCGGTGATGTGGCGGCGATGCGGGCGAAATATGGTTTGCCGGATCGCTACTTCCTGTTCCTCGGTACGCTGCAACCACGGAAGAATATCGCGCGTATCGCGCAGGCGTATCGCCATTGGCGAACCGCCCATCCTCATGATCCGGCGGCGCTGGTGTTGGCGGGCGGACAGGGTTGGCTTTACGACCCGGCGTGGACGGCGGGTGTGGACGGCGTTATGCTGACGGGCTACGTTGATGGCGCGGATAAGGGCGCGCTGTACGCTGGGGCGCTGGCGCTGGTCTTTCCGACGCTCTACGAGGGTTTTGGCTTTCCAGTGCTGGAAGCGATGTTGAGCGGTACGCCCGTGATTTGCAGCAATACGTCG
>JBBSNT010000064.1:0-15110 GCA_038260485.1 Aggregatilineales bacterium
AGCGCCAGCATCGGGTTACGGCGGCTTAAGCCTGCGAGGTCGGCAATCGTTTCGCTGCCCGTCGCCTCACTGAACAGCGCGATCACGCCGAAGGCGAGCAGGTTCGTGAACGTGTACATGAACAGGTAGAAGGCAATCGACGCGACGGCTTGTTCCGCCCCTGCCGCCGACAGCGCCGCCACACCGATCAAGATGTAGCCCGCCTGTGCAATCGACGAGTACGCTAGCAAGCGCTTGATGTTCGTCTGTGCCAGCGCGACCACGTTGCCGAGCGTCATCGAAATGACCGCCAGCGCCGCCGCCAACTGCACCCAGAAGGCTTGAATCTCCTGCCCGTTGATCACGACCGCAGCAGGGAAGACGGCGAGGAAGAAGCGCACCAGCAGCGCGAAGCTACCTGCTTTACTGGCAACACTCAGGAATGCTGTCACAGGCGTCGGCGCACCTTCGTAGACATCTGGCGTCCAGAAATGGAATGGCGCAGCACTGATTTTGAAGCCGAAGCCCGCGACGATCAACGCGATAGCGATCAAGACCGGCACAGCGTTACCAGTGAAGCCCGGCGAGGATAGATACCCCGCGACCGCGTACAGGTTCGTCTCGCCCGTGAAGCCGTAGAGCAGGCTCAACCCATAGAGCAGCAGCGCCGACGCGAACGACCCGAACAGGAAGTATTTCATGCCGCTTTCCGACGACTTGCGATCCCGGCGATTAAACGCCGCGAGGATGTACAGCGGAATAGTCGTCGTTTCCAGCGCGAGGAAGACCATGATCAGGTCAGCCGCGCTGCTCATCAGGCACGCACCGAGGGTGGAGACGATCACCACGAGGTAGAATTCACCCTTGCGGCTGAGCGCGGCGATGTCAATCGACATCAGCGCGGTAATCGCTCCGGCGATCAGGATCATCACCTTGAAGATTTCGGCAAGGCTATCGTTGCGAACCATGCCGCCCCAGTACAAGCCAGCGGTTTCGGGATGCAGCGTCGGCCCCCACAGGAAGAAGTACGCCGCCGCAATGCCGAGCAGCCCGACCCCCGTCACGATTGCGATCCCGCGCCGTTGGCTCTCCGGTAGGTACAGGTCGAGCGCAAGCACGACCACCGCCATAATCACCAAGCCAATTTCCGGCGCGATAGCCGGTAAGCTTTGCAGGAAGTTAAATTCCATAACTTTTTACGCCCCTCCTAAAAGTGCCAGCACGGGTCGCAAACCGGCTTCGAGCATCGGTGCCATGATCCCCGGATAGATGCCGATGATGATCAGCGGCGCACCCAGCAAAATCAGGATGAAACGTTCGCGCACCGTAATGTCACCGACTTCCGAGTACAGTTCGCGGTTGAACTCGCCAAAGAACACCTGCCCCGTGACCCGCAGCACGTATGCCGCTGTGATCACGATGCCGAGCGCGGCGATAATCACGATCACCGAGTAGTAATTCGCCAAGTGCAGCGGGCCGATATTCAGCGTGATCTGCTCGGACGCTCGCCACATTCCCTGAAAGATCGGGAACTCCGCGATAAAGCCGCTCAGCCCCGGCATACCCATACTCGTCAAACCGCCAAGGATAAACGCGAACGCCACCCACGGCATCACCTTGGCGAACCCGCCGAGGCTCGGAATATCACGGGTGTGCGCCCGGTCGTAGACCATACCGACGCAGCCAAAGAACAGCGCTGTCATCGCACCGTGACTGAACATCTGCAAGCCCGCGCCGGTCATACCGACGATGTTCATCGTCGCCCAGCCCATGCTCACCAGCCCCATGTGGCTGACCGACGAAAAGCCGATCACGTACTTGAAGTCGCGCTGCCGGAAAGCGATGAACGCTCCGTAGACGACGTTAATCAACGCAAGGAAAACGATCCACGGCAAGTGAACCTGCGCGCCGCTTGGCAGCAGTTGAACGCCGCAGCGCAGCGCCGCATACGCCCCCAATTTCATCAGCACGCCAGCGTGGATCATCGAAACGGCAGTCGGTGCAGCAACGTGACCGTCAGGACTCCAGTTGTGGAAGGGAAAGACACCCGCCAGTACCGCGAAGCCGATGAAGATGAACGGGAACCACAGTTTGGCGAAGGTCAGCGTATCGACACCTGCGTAGCCGAGGATGTTGAACGCGCCATTTTCCGCCGCCAGCGTCAGTTGCCGCATGTCAAAGCTGAAAGTCTGCGCGTTTGCCGAAAGCAGCCCCGCGTTCTTAGCAGCGGCGAAAACGTCCGCGCCGGGGCCCGCGAAGAAGTTGCTCGCCGTCAGCACCATCGCGATCACGCCGACCAGCGCGACCACCGAGCCGATCAGGATGTAAAGCGTGAGCTTCATCGCGGCATATTCGCGCGTTTGCACCCACCCCCACGTTGCGATCAACAAGTACATCGGGAAGATCGCCAGTTCGTAGAAGAAGAACAACACGAACATATCTACGGCGACGAACACGCCGATCACGCCCGCGACCAGCAGCATAAAGAACGCCATGAATTCGCGCGTGCGGTCTTCGATGCGCCACGACATCAGCACGCCTGCGACGGCGACCATGCCGGTCAGCAAGATCATCGGCACGCTCAAGCCATCGACGCCGAGGTGGTAACTAATGCCGAGGCTCGGCACCCACGACACGTCTTCTTGAAACGCCAGATTGTTGTTGAACAGCGTCGTCGCCGTCATTGTGCCGACGGTATCGGCGGATGCGACGTTGGCTTCCGGCTCGTCGAGGTTATAGACCGACAGGTCTTGCCCCGCCCCCGCAAGCAAAGTCGCCTGATCATTGCTGAGGCTGGCGACTTGATTGTTGTAACTCGCGTAGACGAACACGCCTAAACCGAGGATGATTGCTGCGGCTGCAATCGCAATCCCTCGCACGAGGTCTTTCTGTTCCTTAGGGATGAAAAGGATGAGCACCCCCGCCACAATTGGGACGAAGATGAGCAAACTCAACACCGGAAAACCAAACGATTCTGTCATATTCTCGTCCTCATCCGCCGAAGATTCGGGTCACGGAGGCGTTGATCACTGTCAGTATCCAGTTCGGCACAAGACCCGTAATCAGCATCAAAACCATCAGCGGCGCGATAGCGATGAATTCGCGCAGGTCAATCTCAAGTTTGTAGTCACGCCAGTGCATATTAAAGGGACCATGCAGCACCGCGCGAATACCCTTGAGGATGTACGCGCCCGTGAACAGTAAACCGACCATTGCGATCACCGTCAGCACCGTATAGACCGGGAACGCGCCGCGCACGACAAGGAACTCGCTGACGAAGCCGTTCAAACCGGGCAAGCCGAGGCTCGCCATACTCGTGAAGATGAAGATGCCGCCGTAAATCGGCGCTTTCACCCATAAGCCGCCGTACTGGGTCATGTCGCGTGTGTGTGTCTTGTGATAAATCGCGCCCGCGAGCAGGAACATCGCGGCGGAACTTAAGCCGTGATTGAACATCTGCAAGACCGCGCCGTTGGTGGCGATAATCGCGCTCTGCATATCCGCCAGCCCGCCGCCGACGGTCGCCTGCGCGTAGCTCAGCGCCGCCACTGCCAGACCGAGCGCGACGAAGCCCATGTGGTTGACCGAACTGTATGCCACCAGCCGCTTGATGTCGTTCTGCCCGAACGCGGCGAATGCCCCCAGTACGATACCGAGCATCGCAAGGAAAGCGAAGATGCCTGCTACGTTCGCGCTCACACCCAAAATCGTGACTTGGCTCAGCCACACGTCGGGGAACAGTGGAATGACCAAGCGCAGAAAGCCATACGCTCCCAGCTTGAGCATCACGCCCGCCAGCAGCATCGAACCCGCGGTTGGCGCTTCAGAGTGCGCATCTGGTAACCACGTATGGAACGGCCAGATGGGTACTTTAATGCAGAAGGCGATGAAGAAGCCTAGAAATGCCAGCCCCTTGACCGTCTCAATCGGCACGCCGAGGAACAGCCCATCCGGTCGCGCCAGCGATACCCACAGCGCGTGATTATTCGTCAAGGTCGGAATGTCGAAAGTTCCGGCGGTGAAGCCGATCAACTGAGTTGCCAGCAGCATCCCCAGCGAGCCGCCCAACGAGTAGATGAAGAACTTCGTCGAGGCATACTTGCGGTTAGGACCGCCCCACTGGTTGATGATGAAGTACATCGGCACGAGCGTCAGTTCGTAGAACAGGAAGAAGATCATCAAATCCTGTGCCACGAAGACGCCGAACAACCCCGTTGCGAAGAACAGGATCAGCGCCATATGCGTATTGACGCGGTCTTCGATTTCGAAGCTGACGAGGATTGCCAGCGGCGTCAAAATGCCCGTTAGCAGCACCATCGTCGCGCTGATGCCGTCGATGCCGATATGCCACGACGAGCCGAGTAATTGAAACCACTCGGTTTGGATCGTGAACTGGAAGCCCGGTACAGCGGCGTTATAGGCGAAGAACACAGTGATGCTCACGCCTGCGATCACCGCAGCGATCCCTAGCGCCGTCCATCGAGCGATCCACTTTTGCTGCGGAAGCAGCAGCAGAATCACCGCGCCAACCGCCGGAGCAAAGACAAGAAATGAGAGAACATCCATAAAGCCAAATATCGTCATTCAGAACTCCTCAACGCGAACCTAAGGCGCCACCCCACCGTAGGCATTACGGCAGCGGCTGCACGCTAGCAGCCTGCAAAACGCCCGTCGAGAGCGCGAAGATAATGCCGATCAACAGCGCCGCCATGATCGCAAGCAGCATGTACTGCTGCACGCTTCCCGACTGTATCCATCGGAACCAGCGACCGAACCGCGCGATCAAGATCGGCACGCCGTCGCTTACACCGTCAATCAACCACAGGTTGAGCACTTTCAGCAGGTCGCCGATCCACGTAAACACGCGCGCGATCAAGTGCAGGAAGCCGTCGATAATCCCCTTGTCGATGAATTCGTAGACGACTTTTTGCGCGAACCACTGTGACGGACGCACGAAGATGATCCCGTACAGTTCGTCGAAATAGTATTTATTCTTGAGCGTCGTGTGGAAGGGACCCAACATAGCCACCAGCGGGTCAGGCTGTCCAGCCACCAGCGGCGTGCGCCAGTACATCAGCCAGCCAAGTGCCAGTCCGCCCAGCGAAACCGCGAATGACACCAGCACTGGGAAGTAATTCAGCGCCAGCGATTCCGGCTCGTGCAGCAGGGTCGCGCCGACGAAATGATGGAAGGGATTGCCATTCGGGGCAAAAATCGCGCCGAATAGCGGGAAATCAGGATGCACGCCGACGAACCCGGCGACCACCGCGAAGAACGCCAGCACGATCAGCGGCAGTGTCATCGTCACGCTGACGATCCCGCGACCCAAACTCGCATGTTCGGCTTCTTCGGTACGTCGCTCGCCCCAGAAAGTCAAGCCAAGCTGACGCATTGTGTAGAACGCCGTCAGGAACGCTGCCAGCGCGAGGAAAATGAAGACCAGCGCGTGAATGCCGAAGCCCTCAGTCGTGCCGTGCCATGCGTCCGCGAGGATTTCGTCCTTCGACCAGAAGCCCGCCGTCAGCAGCGGAAAGCCAGAGAGCGACAAGCCGCCGATCAGGAAGGTGTAGAACGTGACCGGCATCGTCTTACGCAAGCCGCCCATATTCATCATATCCTGCGGGTCAAAGACGGGGACAAGCGGCGCAGCAGGGTGTTCGCCGTGCTTCTCGATGTGTGCCGTCGCTTCGGCGGGAATGATTTCACCCGCTTCGTCGCCAATCGCGGCGTCAGGGACTTCGCCTGTGATTTCTTCCGTATGGACTTCGTGCCCGTGACCGAGCGCGTCGTGTCCGTGCGCATGAGCGTGCATTTCGTGGACGTGATGCTCACCGTGTTCCATGCCGTGAATCACCGAGCCAGAAGCCATGAACAGCAGCGCCTTGAAGAATGCGTGCGTGATCAAGTGGAAGGCGGCGGCGATATACGCGCCAATGCCGAGCGCAGCGACCATGAAGCCCAACTGCGAAATCGTCGAGTACGCCAGCACACGCTTCACATCGTTCTGAGCAACTGCGATAGTTGCCGCGAACAACGCCGTCACCGAGCCGACCACCGCCAAAAGCATCAGCGGCGGCGTGAGTTGACCAATCGCCAGATTACCGCCCGCCTCAAACAGCGGGTACATCCGCACGACCATGTAAATACCAGCCGACACCATCGCGGCGGCGTGGATCATCGCGCTAACCGGCGTCGGGCCTTCCATCGCGTCCGGCAACCAGACGTGCAGCGGAAACTGCGCCGATTTACCAATTGTGCCGATGATCAGGAAGATGCCGATCAGCGAGGCGGTCGTGACGCCCAACCCACCGACCAGCAGCGCGGGCGTAGACGCCAACGCATCCAGCACAGCTTGGTTGTATAGAATGCCTCGAAAGCTCAGCGTTCCCGTTGCCGCGTACAGGTAGGCGATACCCAGCAGCATGATCACGTCGGCGACGCGCGTCGTCGTGAACGCCTTGATCGCCGCTTTGTAGGCGCTTTCCTTCTCGAACCAGAAGCCGATCAACAGGTACGAGCACAAGCCCATGATTTCCCAGCCGACGAACAGCAGCAGCAGGTTATCCGCCACTACTAACGTCAGCATCGCGCCCGCGAACAGCGAAATCAAGCTGAAGAAGCGCGATTGACGCGGGTCATGCGCCATGTAGCCAATCGAGTAGATGAAGATCATCGTACAAGCCAGCGGCACCATGAACAGCATGATCACCGTCAGCGGGTCAACCAGCACGCCCATCTTGAAGGCTTGCACGCCCGCCTCGAACCACGTCCCTGAACTGGCAAGCACTTCTTCGCCAAGATGCTCCAGCGCGAAGGCATGACCAATCGTCACGAGGCTAATGATCCACGCCATCACGATCCCGCTCATGCCCACGATCACGCTGAACAAGCGGCTGCGATCCGTGACGACCGGGACGAGCATTCCCTCGTAATCCGGGTGGTGTCCGCCGTATTCTTCGCTAGTCGCCGGGATCAAGTGGCTGCGGTTGGTCAGCAGCGTGATGATCAGGAACGCCAGCAGAGGCCCTACCGGTATCAACCACGGCAGAAAGTCAGCATTACTAATGAAAGCGTTCAAATCCATAAAGTCATTCCTCATGCAGGAGAGTTAAAAGTCTCAAGTTCAGAGTTAAAAGCGTCGTAAGCGATTCCTGTTTACCTTTTAACTTTCCTTACTTTTAACCTTCAACTAGCCCTTCAGCAGATTCACGTCTTCGACGATCACCGAGCGACGGCTGCGATAAATCGAGATGATAATCGCTAGACCGACCGACGCTTCGGCGGCGGCAATCACGAACACAAACGCAGCGAACACCTGTCCCGCCATCACAGTCGGCGCGCCATAGCGCCAGAAAGCGATCAAGTTGATGTTGACGGCGCTGAGCATCAGTTCGACGCTCATCAAAATCGCCACCGCATTGCGTCGCGCCAGCACGCCATACACGCCGATGCAGAACATACCCGCCGCGACCAGTAAATACATCCACAATGGAACCATCGTCACACTCCAGTGCTGAGTGCCGGGTGCTGACTACTGAGAATTGAGCAAGACGGTTGAATTCCTTACTCGGTACTCAGTACTCAGCACTCAGTACTATCTTTACTCTTCCGTATCCCGCGCTAACACAATTGCGCCGATCATCGCGCCCGTCAGCAACACCGATGCGATCTCGAACGGCAGCACGTATTGGTTGCCATCCACCAGCGCCACGCCCAAATCCTGCGTCGTCGCGACCGCGTCGGTCGTCGGCTGATTGTTTTTCATACCGTTCTCGCCCCATACCGGCAAAATCACGGCGACGGCGAGCAGGATGAAGAAAAGAGCGCCGACTAGAGCGCTCATCCACCACTGACGATTGAACATCTCACTTAAGGTCGTCATACTCCGCGTCAACATAACCGCGAATATGATCAGGATGGCAATCGCGCCGATGTAAACCAGCACCTGAACAACCGCGATAAACGGTGCGCTCAGCAGCGCAAAAAAGCCCGCCCCACCGAACAAACTGACGATCAGGTAGAGCGCGCCGTGAATGAGGTTGCGGCTCGTGACGACGCCAATCGCTCCACCCACCGAAAGAATGGCGAAGATGAAGAAAGCAAGCGTTTGCGCGTTTAGTTCAAGCATAAAACATCTCCTAGTGCGAGCGCAGTTTGCGTGCGCTAATGCGCGACGACGACCACGCGTTCCTCTTTATGAGCTTCGGCAGCAAGGCGTTCTTGCCGTCCACTGTTCCGCAGTACCGTCAGCACACCCGCAATCAGCGCGAGATTGCCAACCAGCAGAACCAGCGCTTGCGGCAAATTCGCCAGAAAGTCGGTCTCTCCCGGCGCAGGCGCGATACCCAACGCCTTCGTGACTTGCAGCAGGAACGCCACGACCAGCACATTGATGATTGCAATTGGGACGAGGAACTTCCAGTTGAAGGACATCATCTGGTCGATACGAACGCGCGGAATAGTCGCGCGGAAAATCAGCGAGGGGATGTAAACAAGGAAGGTCTTGACCATCAGCCACACAAAGCCCAGCAGCGGCACTTGTTCAGCAAAGGGACCCGCCCACCCGCCGAGGAAAATCACCGTGAACAGCAGGTTGGCAGTGAAGGCGTGCATGAATTCGTTCGCCATGAACAAGCCGAACTTCATGCCCGAATACTCGATGTTGTATCCGGCAACCAGTTCAGACTCCGCTTCGATCAAGTCGAAGGGCGCACGTCCCGTTTCAGCAAGGTTAGCGACGTAGAAGATGACCGCCGAAACAAATGCCGGAACAATGAACCACATCCCAAGCTGCGCGTGAACGATGTCCTGCATGCTCATGCTGCCGGACAGCAGCACCGGAACAAGCAGGGCGATCACCATCGGCACTTCGTAGCTCACCAGCGCCGCGACCGCGCGAAACGAACCGAGCAACGCGTACTTGTTGTTGCTCGCCCAACCGGACATGATCACCGAGAGCGTGCCAATCGAGCTAATCGCGACGAAGTACAGTAAGCCAATCGACAGGTCAACGCCGATATGGATCGGGCTGAACGGAATAATCGCCCAGATCAACGTCGTCGAAAGCACGGCGACAATCGGCGCGGCATTGAAGATCAACTGGTCAGCGCCTGCCGGAGTGATGTCCTCTTTGAGGATCAGCTTCACCGCGTCCGCGATGTTCTGGAACAAACCGAAGGGTCCCACGCGGTTTGGACCCAACCGATCCTGCACGCGCGCGGCGATCTTGCGCTCGAACCAGATCAGGATGATCACCAGCACCAGCGGAAACAACGCCACCAGCACCACGCCCAGCAAAATCGAGATGAACTGCGCTAGACCAGCATTAGCGCCGCTGGCAGTCAAGCACGGGGCGAGCGTTTCAATGAGATTGACACATTCTTGCATAACAATCGACTCCTAAAAAGCGCTTAAGCCCGAACTACGCCCACTCCAGCGCGTTCTTCCGCCAAGCGTAGATCAGCGCGTCAGCAAGCAGGAAGATAAACAGCAAGCCCGCGCCAAAAGCGAAGAAATCAAGCTGGTTATATGCCAATGCCCATGGGAACAGGAAGATCAACTCGACGTCAAACACCAAGAAGATCAAGCCATAAATGTAATACTGCACCTTGAACTGCACCCACGTATCACCGACGGTTTCGACGCCGCACTCATACGTCTGCATCTTGATCGCGTTGGCTTTACGGGGACGAAAAATCCACGAAACCACCAGCGGCGTCGCGGGTAAAACCCATGCAATCGCCATGAATACGCCTATGAAAGCCCATTCGTTGACCACACTCATCGGAGTTGCCACCTTCCCGAAAGCGTTGCTGAAGCATCGCCGCAAGCATCAGCACGGAGATAATTTGCACGCTCACGCACTTTGTGAAATTGAGAACAGTACCGTTTGTGATAAACGGAGCTAGTATAGCATCAGGTGAAGTTTCCCGCAAAGGGTTGACCTGCGGTTTAACCCTCGCTTTACACCCCACTTTAAGCGACACCGTGCGCGATTGTAACACAGCCAACTCGCCCAACCAACTGCACAAAAACACCGCCAACGGATTGTTATCAGTGCTGAAATTCCATCATAAACCTTGTAAAACTATGTGAAATTATTAGTGTCTCCACAACGTTTTAACATTTAGACGGCATGATCCATACGGTGATACGCCAGCGTAGATCAAGCGTCTGTAACAAATCATGCCTTGAAATTATGTGAGCATAAGTTCAATACCATCTATCCGATCTGGCTGTCGTTCTATTTGTGGCGAACCCAACGCCCGTTTCTGCGCCCAATATTGACGAGCGCGGGCTGCTACAAGTCGGGCAGGTGCTCGTTCATGCGTGGTAATGTCCCCCGCGCCGCCGCGTCTGCTATAATCACGCCGCGAATTCGAACGACGGCGGTGATTTATGCTCAGCACCATCACACCCTCACCAGCAGCTTGGGATGCCTTTGTCGAGCGCCAGCCGCGCGCTCACGTCCTTCAGCAGTCGGCATGGGGCGACCTTAAAAGCGCCTACGGCTGGAGCGCCGAACGAGTCGCGCTGGCAGACGGCGACACGATTGTCGCGGGCGCGCAGCTTTTGTTTCGCGCGCTGCCCTTTCATCTCGGCTCGATGGCATATCTACCGATGGGCGGCTACGTGACCAGCGCCGATCAGTGGCAGCCGTTATGGTGTGCGCTCGACGTCTGCGCCAAACGTCACCGCGCCGCTTTCATGAAATGGGAGCCGGGGATTTACCGCGCCGATCCTGTGCCAGATTTCGCCCGCTTCGGCTTTCGACCGGGCGCGCAAACGATCCAGCCGCCGCGCACCATCCTCATCGACATTTCCGACGGCGACGACGCCATCCTCGCCCGCATGAATCAGGGCACGCGCCGCAAAATCCGCCAGAGCGGTAAAAACGGCATCCGTTACTATCAGGGCACGCGCGCCGACATTGCCACCTTCAACGCCATGATGCAAACGACCGGCTCGCGCAACGAGTTTGGCGTCCATTCACCTGATTACTACCAGCTCGCCTACGATCTGTTCATCAAGGGCGATAACATCGCTACTAACACCGCCGCCCTGATCCTCGCCGAGCATGAAGGCGATCCACTGGCAGGGATAATGGTCTTTGCGCAGGGTGACACGGCATGGTATCTCTACGGCGCATCCTCGAACGTCAAGCGTAATCTGATGGCGGCTTATGGTGTCCAGTGGGCGGCGATTCAGTGGGCGAAGGCGCGCGACTGCACCGTCTACGATCTATGGGGCGTCCCCGACGAAGAAGCCGATACCCTCGAAGCGCAGTTCGAAAGCCGCTCTGATGGCTTGTGGGGCGTTTACGGCTTCAAACGCGGTTGGGGCGGCGAGGTTGTCCGCTCGGCTGGCGCGTGGGATAAAGTCTACAATCCGCTGATCTACGGGCTGTATCGGTTAGCACTTAGGAGACGTCAATGAAGCTGATCTTTGTCGATCCCAAAGACGCGCTCTGCAACGCATGGCGCGAACGGCAGCTGCACCTCTACTCGGAGCTTGCCTAATGCTCGACGTCACGACTATCACTGACCGCGACCCCTGGAACGACACGCTGCAAACCCTGCCTTACGCCCACGTCCTGCAAACGTGGGAGTGGGGCGAGTTCAAGCGCGCCACCACCGGCTGGCAGCCGACTCGACTCGCTTTTTCGCGCGGCGATAGAGTCGTCGCAATGGCGTCGGTCGGTATCCGTCGCGTCGGACCGCTCGAAGTGATGTACGTCCCCAAAGGACCCGCGCTCGACTACACCGACGCTGATCTCGTCACCGAAGTACTACGGAGCTTGCAGCAGATGGCGCGCAGACACGGCGCGATCTGGCTCAAGATTGATCCCGACGTGATCACAGCGACGGGTATTCCTGCCGGCGATACGCCGCAAGGGGAAACTCGCGACGACCTGCCCAACTTCACCGGACAGGCACTCATGCACGCCCTGCGTGATCGCGGCTGGCGCTTCTCCGGCGATCAAGTCCAGTTCCGCAACACCATCGTGCTCGACCTCGCCAGCAGCGAAACCGATCTGCTCGCAGCCATGAGCCAGAACACCCGCCGCAAAGTCCGCATCGCTGAACGCGCAGGCGTGACCGTGCGTGCCGGAACCGTCGATGATCTAGACTTGCTCTACGATCTCTACCGTGTCACCGGCGAGCGCGACGACTTCCTGATCCGCCCGCCCGGCTACTACCAACAGGCATGGCGCAGCTTCATCGCCGCTGGTCTTGCCCACCCGCTGATCGCGGAGTTCGAAGGCAAGCCTATCGCCCACGTCATCCTGTTTCATTTTGCGCAGACCTGCTGGTATTTCTACGGCGCGTCCTCGAATGAAGCCCGCGATAAAATGCCCAACTATCTGCTTCAGTGGGAAGCCATCAAGTGGGCGAAGGCGCACGATTACGCTCGCTACGATTTCTGGGGCGCGCCGGACACCTTCGCCGAAGCCGACTCCATGTGGGGCGTCTACAACTTCAAGCGCGGCTTTCGCGGCACGGTCACACGCCACGTCGGCGCGTGGGATTACGCCCCCTATCCGCTGCTCTACCGCGCCTACACCGAGATCATGCCGCGTATCATCGTCCGAATGCGCCGCAGACCGCGCCACACCGCCTAGTCACCGTTTGCAGCTTGTTGTTGAACTTTGCGCCTTTCTTTTCTCCTTTGGGTCTTTGGGTTAGATTCTTTTCATTACGCTCACACAGATAAGGATTCTGTCTGCATGAACCGCTTTCGTTCACCCGTCAAACGCGAAGGCGCAGAACGCTACCTGCTGATCACGCTCGTCAGCTTCGCCGGATCGGTGGTGCTGACGCGCCTCTATCTCGAACTCAGCGGCTACCCGCAGCTTGGCAGCGGCGTGCTCCATATCGCCCACGTCTTATGGGGTGGGCTGTTTCTGTTCGTCGCCGCGCTCGTGCCGATCATCTTTGCCAATCGCTGGGTCTATACGCTTGGCGCGTTGTTCGGCGGCATTGGCGTTGGCTTGTTCATCGACGAGATCGGCAAGTTTATCACCCAGAGCAACGACTACTTCTTTCCCTTCGCCGCGCCGATCATTTACGCCTTTTTCCTGCTCACGGTCATGATCTACAGGCAGGTGCGCCGCCCATCCAAAACCGACTCGCGCGCCGAACTCTACCGTGCGCTCGATCAAGTCATGGAACTGATCGAAAACGACCTCGACGAGCACGAATCCGCTGACCTCAACGCGCGCCTCATCCGCGTGATCGCCGCGCCGCAGTTCCCAGAGCACGCTCGCCTTGCCGAAGCACTGCTCGCAGTGCTCAACTCGGACACGCTCCACATCGCTGATCGAACGCTGACGCCATTTCAGCGCCTCATCGCGCAGCTTGAAACCCTCGAAGCACGACTGCTCAACGAGCGCCGCTATCGTATCCTCGTGATTCTCGGCTTCGCCTTCGCGGGTGTTGGCTCACTGATCGAATTATTCGTCTTTATCGCCGCGCTCTTTTCGTCGCAGCTCATCAATGACTTGATCGCCTCGCTGCTCATCAGCGAAAACCTCGTCACCGACCCGAACAGCGTGGCGTGGTTTCTGATCCTCATTGTCCTCAGCAGCATCACCGGCTCCATGATGGTCGCGGGCGGCTTCTTCATGTTCATCGGACGTGATCGCATCGGTAGTGAACTCGGCTATCTGGGGCTGCTCATTTCGCTGACGATGGTCAACCTGCTCTTGTTCTACTTCAGCCAGTTCGCCGCCATCAGCACGACCATTGGCGAGTTCGCTCTGCTAGTGATTGTGCTGCGCTATCGTCAGCTTTACCTCGGTATCGGCTCAAGCATCAATGTCCTCAGCCGCTTAGCTGACAAACCCGAACCGCTGGTAGAATAGAAAAGATCGAGCAGATATTACCAATAGTGTCGAATACGTGAACTAGATGCGCCAGCAAAGCCGCTATGAAAGACAAAAACGTGACTGAAGCCCTTCAAATCGAGCACGCTTACGTCCAGACCAACGGCATCACACTCCACGTCGCCCAAGCCGGACCTGCCGACGGTGACCTCGTGATCCTGCTGCACGGATTTCCTGAATTCTGGTACGGCTGGAAAGCACAGATCAGCTTTCTCGCCGCGCAGGGTTATCGCGTTTGGGCACCGGATCAGCGCGGTTACAATCTCAGCGACAAACCGAGCGGCATCGACGCCTATCGCATAAGCGAACTGGTCGCCGACGTGATCGGCTTGATCGATGCGGCGGGCGCGGATCGCGTTTACCTCGTCGGTCACGATTGGGGCGCGGCTGTCGCGTGGGGCGCTGCGCTTTTTGCACCCCAACGGCTCAAAAAGCTGGCAATCCTCAACGTCCCCCATCCAGAGGTGCTTTTCAGCACGCTTCGCAGCAATCCGCGTCAGATGCTCAAAAGCTGGTACATTGGCTTCTTTCAAATCCCATGGCTGCCAGAAACGCTGCTGACGGTCGGCAGCGCCATGTTCACGGCGCAGATGTTGTTCGCCAGCAGCCATTCGCACACCTTCAACGATGCTGACATCGCCGAATACATCCGCGCGTGGACGAAACCGAATGCCATGCGCTCGATGATCAACTGGTATCGCGCTATTGCTCAGCGCCCGCCTGATCTTTCGCGGGTTTTACGCGTGACTGTGCCAACCCTGATCATTTGGGGCAAGCAGGATATTGCCTTGACGGCGCAGATGGCGCAGGACAGCGTTGAATTGTGTGATGAGGGGCGGCTTGTCTACTTCGACGAGGCGACTCACTGGGTACAGCATGACGTACCGCAGCAGGTCAACGCCCTGCTCGCCGACTTCCTAACTGAAGCCTAACTGCATTTACGATTTTGGATTTAGCGGTGAGGGAATCGGGTCGCTTTAAGTCAAAGAGGATGCTATCTGCACCACAAGCAATCAGAGGATAATACTTAAGCAAATGCCCCGCCGATCATGAAGCAGATCGGCGGGGCATTTTGTCAGGAGAGACTCAAATGGCTTTGTAAAGACTGAACTGATTCAAACTTTCTGTGCGAACAAATGACGTAGGTTAATGAGCGCAAAAGCGAGATGATGAGCACCGAGAAAGTTGGCATCTTTGCGATCATAGCGAATGAGTAAGGCTCGGAACTTGTCAATCCAGGCGAAGC
>JBBSNT010000065.1:0-15089 GCA_038260485.1 Aggregatilineales bacterium
CGATGTTGGCCACAAAATCGCCGAGGATGTAGCGCCCTTCCATGACATCGGGATGCGGCTTGACGACCATACGCCAAGGCTTCAAGCCCGGTGTGGTCATCGTTGGCGCTGCCATCATGTCGAGCGAACCGGTTTTCTTGCCGGACTGTTTCTGCTCGGCTTCAAAGCGGAGGCGCAGCAGGTCTTGGGCGATGTCGCGCGGAATCTGTGCTTGTTCGGGCGCGCCGACCGCTTCGAGCAGGCGCATGGCGGTATCGACGATACGATACGCTTCATCGTTCGTGAATGGCTTTTGATGCGCCCATGCGACGCGGGCATCTTGCAGTTCGCCGACGTATGAGCGTTCCGACTTGCCTAACCGCGCTTTGAAGATTTGCTCCCACCGGCGCTGGATGGCGTTCAAACAGGCTTGAGCATCCATCTCGTGGGCTGCACCCTCGGCGCTTGTGCTGGCAAGCCCGCCATATGCACCCGTCGTGAGCGCGTCATTGATTTCAGCGATCAGTTTATTGCCATAGACGCGGGCATATTCCCGCACCACGAACGGCGCGAGTCCAGCTTTCAGCGCGTCCATCACTTCGCTGACGCGATCACGGTTACTTTTCGCCATACTATAAATACTCCACGTGGTTTTTCATCTCGTCTGCGTCGTATACGGAGCAGATGAGTTCTAATTTCGTCACCCAGTCCCCGATTGAATGTTTATTTGGCTTGCCGTAAATGATGCCCCAGTGTTCTGCACCTTCCGATGCCATCACCAGTAAATCAGTATCCGCCGTGACCAATACACGTTCCATCTCAACGGCGCGTTTGAGATGACTCGCGTCGCTTTCCCCCAGCGCGTCAAGATCACGCACGCTTACGGCATCGATTCCGCGCAAACGAAGCTGCTCGGCAATGGCTGGTGTGAGATTTTCATCCAAATAGAGGCGAATGGCGGCTGCCAATGCGTTTCTCCTTAAAGGCATCCGCAATCGCGTTTTGTGCCGCTATCTGCTCGTCAATTTCCGTTTTGTGATCGTAGTAATAAGCCAGTGCTGCATACACCTGCGCCAGTGTCAGATGGTAGTCCGCCGCAATCTCGTCCGGCGTTTGCATATGCACGATCTTGGCGATCACGATGGCGGATACTTCAATTGTCGTCCCGGCAATGCAGGGTCGCCCGCTGCGTACCGCCGGATTGGTCGAGATCAGGTTGATGCTGATGATCGTATCCATCATTACTCCGTTTCTTTCAATACAAAGAGCTTGTATATCACCTCGCTGAGGCGATCATTGTTACTTTTCGCATATCTATTTACCTAACTCGTCTTTACCAGATGACATTTTCATATAGTTGGAATCGCAGCTGCTGTTGGAACAGGTGAAGGAGGCGTTGGAGGTGTAGGAATAGGAGCAGCAATCCAAGCTTCGTATAGTTCCTGAAGCGCTACACTAAGTTGACGCTTAATGTTGTCCACTTCATTGTTTTTGATCCGCTCAGAATAGAAACGTGTCTTATGATTAACAGGATGGTCTACACGATTTCTTAGCTCCCCTAGAATCTCCCAAGCTTTACTACCATTTGGCGTATGCACTTTGAATCCCGCATGCTGCCAAAGACTACCATATTCCATTGCTAGGGGATTACCCGAGGCAGGCAGCACATACTCATGGAAGGCGACTAATGTGACGTGCGCGAATTGGTGAAAATTACGCACAAAGTCGTTATTTGATGAGTAAAAGAACTCAACCGATTTCCGCAAATGTCCTGCTGCAACATCATAATTTCGACCATATAGTCGTCTAAGGCTATCCTCCGCAACATTGATATTGAACAGCTGGCGAACTGACTGCAAAATGAAACATGGGCGCGGAACATCTGGTGAAATACCTAATGTTTCAATGAGCGCTGCATATTCGCCAAGTACTTGATGAAAAGGTTCAAGATCAACCCACGTTACACTACAGCTTTTCTGTTGCAGGAGATAGACGCCCAATCGCCGGAGCAGCGTGCTTTCATCAGGGCGGAGAATGAGTTCAAATAAAGTCTTGTGTTTACCCTTTGATTTTGCAGTCTTGAACGCAGCCAATGCCAACTGCTGCCTAAGAACAACATTCTGTCCAGGGGCTGAAACGAGTCTCGTTTGTTCACGACGCAAACACTCAATAAAAAACGAGTGCTGACGCGGTACGCGCATTAAAATTTGAGCGGCAATCGTTTTCGGATACCACTGCTGTAGTTCGTTGGACAACCAATGTCGGCAGGTTGGAGCAACATACTTTGCTCCTGCAATTTCTGCTAATGCTTGGAGTGCGTTGGCACGATGCCACTGGTAAACTTCATGTGTATTGACAAACTCTGTGAGATGCTCAATGACAATCGAATCTCCCTTAAATAAGGCGAGATAGCGAGTCACAGATTCGGAACGCCAAGGTATTTTGTCGAGTAATGAAATGACGTGCTCACGTATATCATCGCGTCGGAAAAGCCGATTTAGGCAATAGGTGATTTTCGTATTGGCTTCTTTGCCCTTTTCCGGATCATCCAACTGTGCATAAGCCTCTAAGAACTGCTCGTGGAGTTGATTCTGCACACTCTCTGCTGAGGTGTTCTCATCTACAGTGGGGTGTTCTGTGGAAACGGTATCCGTAGGCTGATCGGCATCTTCCTCCCCATCAATTACTTGCTCTAAGGCATCATCACTGCCCGAATTGGCAATAAAATCTCGTACTGAAGATGCTTGTTCACTCTGCGGAAGCGACGTTTCGTCCTCGTGGGTTGTCGAATCTGTGGGATCAGTTACCCAAAACTTTAATCGGCTGATCTCTTTCTCAATGTCTTCAATTTGATGGACGCTAGTCTTACTCACTTGAGCGACCAAACCGTATCTCTTGAGTTCAAGATCGAAATCGATTAGACCACGTTGAACTATAGACTTGTCCTTACTAAGGATGCGAATGTCATCAACATATCTTGTATATTGATAACCCTTCACAATCATGTGTTGATCAATCTCATAAAGGTAGAGATTTGCTAGAAAGTCCGATGCGTTGCAACCTTGGGGAATACCTCTACTCATTGATGTGTCCGTGTTATGAGCAGCCCACTTAGCTAGACACTGTTCAAAAAAACTGACAAATCGCGAATCCCCATCAGCATACTTCTTGACGAAATGAAATAAGGTCTGATGGTCAATGGTGTCATAGAATGAGACGATATCCGTTGAAGCTATCCATGTGCTTCCATCGTTGAATATCCGAACAACTTCATCAACAAAGTTGTTGTATTGGTACTTCCAAGATTTGAGCATCCATGGACTGCCCTGACCTGCGTAAATGTTTCCCCATACATGCTGATTCTCGTGTGTGACCAAATAGTGATGACATGCATCAGCAATGGTATTTGCCATCGCTTGATATACGACTAGATCAGGCACACACATCATTGACATCGTTCGCATGGTAGTAGACGGTTTTGGAACATACACCTTGTTATCAGCATAAGGCTGATAGGGATCAGTTTCGCTGTTTACTCGCTCAACCAAGTCTTGGAGATTGTCGTGAAGGTTGAACGCAAATACGTCCTTTCCAACCTCATCACTTACCATCCTACTGGTTACATTGGCAAGCCGCTGCCAAGCCAACAGAAAATTATCGAATGTAACAAATTTACTCCAGAGAGTGTTCTCGTTAGTCTGATTGGGCATTTATAAGACCTAATCCTCAAATAACCGCGTTTGCGTCGTTGCGTCGCCCGCTGCTCGTGCCTGCTTCAACCGAGCCGCTTCTTCGCCGATGCCCGCCCAACTGATGACCAGCGCATTGTAATCGCGGGCGTGATCTGCCCAGCCTTTGCGCTCGCAAATACTGTACAGCCGATACGCCAGCGCTCGCGCTTCTGCCGCTGTATCCGATGGCAGCTTGGTCATGAGCAGAGCAGAACCCGTCTCGCCGTGAATGTTGAGTTCCTGAATCAAGTGGTGAGTCGCTTCCCACACCGTTGGATGTTTGTCCGCCGCCGGATCATACGGCGAATCGATGAGATAGTCCTTCCAATGCAGCAGCTTGACCTTGCCGCGCCCCGCCGTAACCAACCCCGACTCGCTCACGCCCGCTACGCTGGTATTCTTCGCCCGTGCCAGCGTATCCGCCATGCCGAACTCGCCATCAGCGAATGCAAACTGCTCGAACCACGCCACTGCGAAGCGTGTATCCGCGTCGATGTCGCCGTCCTGCTCCGCGAGATATGCATCGAGTTCCTGATTGATCAGTCCCAACGCGGCACGAACACTCATGGGCGAACCGTCAGCTTCCAACACTTTGCTGTAACGGCTGTAGATCGCCATGCCGGGACCGATGCTCGCCTGTGCCAAGTCCACCGGGGCGATGTTGCCGGACTGCATATTCTTGAGCGCGGCGGGCAGTTCGCGGCGCAGCGCATCGACAAAAGCGCGGCGGCTGCTGGTCGGCGCGTCATCCGGGCGAGGACGGCACACGAGGACAATGGATGATGCAAGGGCATTAGCGCCTATATCGTTCATCCTGCCCCCGCGCTCGCTTCGCATAGGCCATGTGCCGTTGATCGCAAAGCCGGACTCAATCAATCCGGTCAGCATCGTTTCCCAACCCGTAGAGGAAATTTCTGTCTCGATCACCTCATCCTCTCGATCAGTTTCTTCCGCTTCCGACTGCTTAAAAGCGTAATACACGCTCAATGGAAACTCGTCTCCTGTCGTTTGATGCATGTTGTCAAAGGCAAGCTGTAAGCCGGTCTCGAAATGTACATTCGCCGCTTCACGTCCACCATGACGATATGGATCAGCTATCAATTCCGGTTCTTTGGGAACAAGTAGTGTCCCAAAAATATCTGGATAGACTTCTCGGATCATGCGGCGCATCCAAACGTAGAAGAAATCAGATAGATCAGCATAGCTGATGTTGTCATAATAGGGCGGATCGGTTGAAATGACACGGACATTTGCCTGCAAAATACCGCTTGCTGCGTCAGTTTGGTTTACTCTTGTAAAACTATGCGAAATACCGCCTAAAAATTTTATCGATTCGGTCGCTTCCGCGACCCACACCACTGCATCACCAAAGTTTCCGCTGGAACCAGAGAACGGATTTACATCGCAATAATCCCAAGCCATTGCTATAGCTTGACGCGCGAAAACACCGCGGACTTTGTCCGCGGTGTTTTGCCAACTTGAGAGGGAATTACACTTCTCCGCAAGACGATTAACCGCGAAAGCCAGATAAACGCTGACCGCTTGAGCGTATGCCAACGCACCTATTCCGCCCTCCCGCAGTGGCACATCATCGTCAGGAAATCCAGCTTCCAATGCGCCGTGATGCGCGTGGACACGCACGTCATCAATCAAGTCACTGAACACAGTAAGCACAACGAGTTGACGCGAAGTAAAGTAATCCCCAAATGTATCGAAACAGTATTTTCTCCCCTGAGCGTTACTAGCAAAGGTGCCTCGTGAGATTTGATCAGGTGAGTAAATGCCATGAGTTGTTCGATATTGCTCAACGTAGTCTTGTGCGGCTTCAACATCACGCTTCTCACAACTAAAATAGTTTCGTTGTCCTTTGCCTTCGGTTACGACTGCCATAAGTACAGCATTCATTCGCCCTGCATTTGCCTCTTTATCAATATAATCCAACGAGATAGGAACTCCTGTGATAAGACATAATGCGCCTTTGCGAGACAACATTGTTTGACGAGGAATTGTAGTTACATCATCCCCGTCCTGTTCACGGCGCACCACATAGCGAATGTTATGAGTCGCTGTGCCATCGGTTACGGGTTCGACAATAGGCTCGACCCATGTATGCCGTCCCTTCTTCTTGCTCAACTCGAACGAGCGCACTAATGGCACATAAGCATTGACCGCTGGGTTGGGGCTTTTCACCGTGCGCGCCCATATCCACGCGATCACGGTTTCACCGTTGTGGGTCGGGTACAAGTGCCCGATCTTCTCCCACGCTTTTTCGCGCATCCACGCACCGTAATAGCGCACATCAGCGGCGAGTCCGTTCGCACCGCGCCAAGTGGTGTCGGGGGCGGGTTTGGATTTCGATTTGGATTTGACGGGGGCAACCGTGCCGAACATGGCGGCTCGGGCATCGGGATTGATCGGCGGCATGTTGGCAAAGCGCGGCGGGATTTCGATCTGCGCCTTATTGATCATCACGGCGACGGGATTCAGATCGCTGGCGTGCGCTTCTAGTCCCAGTCGCTGCGCCTCCAACGGGATGCTGCCGCCCCCGGCGAACGGATCAAGCAGTGGCGGCGGATTGCCTTCGGTGGCAATCATAATGAGTTCGCGGGCAATGGTAAGAATCGCTTCGTCAGTCGTTGCCTCCCACGTCACCAGCCGCTCAATGAAGTCGAACAGGCGCATCCGAGGCGTGTCATCAAGGGCGGCGTTCGCGCCTTTCGGAAGCTGCTTACAGGCTTCCACGAAAGCGGGCAGCGCGTTCGGATCGTCGGGATCATCGACCAGAGAAGTGAAGATCACCGCACGAGCAGCGGCTAAGGGTCGGCGCGCCCACCACAAATGCAGCGTGCTAGGGTGTCCGTGCCGGATGGATTTTTCGCGGGCACTGGCGACGTTGATGGCTTCGAGCGGCAGCGCCACTTCGATCAGTTTTTTACGTGGAGTCATTCAATTCACCATTCGATGGTTACGATTGCAGCGTTTTTGATCAACGGGTCAGAAGTGATCAACGGTACACCTAGCCTACGTGCGACTCCGGCAATAATGCGGTCGTGCATCTCCGGCACGGTTGCATCCTGCGTGAACTCAGGGATGTGAACATGATCGACAGGTACAAACCGCATGTAGGGTCGGCTGATCAGATCGGCGTACAGCTCGCCAAAATCAGGAAACCACTTGTTCTTCGCATTGGCGTAGTACAACTCTGCCAGCACGATAGAAGACATGATCAGAAGCGTTTGATTCTTTTCCGCCGCTTGAAAAATCGCTTTCGCCCGCCCACTCAGCTTCTTATCGTTCAGCAAATACCAGATCAGAGCATGGGTATCGACCACATAGACTAGCTCAAAGCTTGTCGTCGTAGAACTCATCGAGTTCTTGCTCCCATTCGGTGGCGATGGCGTGCATCTGCGCGTGGAATTCTTCTTCTGTCATGTCGGGAATATTCGGATTTGCATACTTGCCCAGTAAGCCACTATCTGGCTGCACAGGCGTTTGACGCAAAATCTCTGCATCTTGAATCAGTTCGTCGCGCGTTGGGCTGCGGTAGGCTTCGATGTATTCCGATCCACGCCGCTTGATCCATTCGTCACTATAGCGGCGTGGTTCAACCGCCTGAACGCTTTCGCGTGTTTTGCGCTCCCGCATCTGTTTCACGCGCAACCGATAAATCAAGAGGTTTTGCTGTTCTGCATCAAGCTGTTCCGCAAGCTTGACCACATCATCCAAATTCACAGCCATTAGTTTGGCTCCTCACTCATGCTCTGCATTTCTTTGAGGTTGAAATTCACACTGGATGCCAGCGGGTCGGGTTCGCGGAATGGGTAGTTCCGCACATAACGCGGCGGATGGGCGTTTGTGCCCGACGCTTGCGTCGCGTCCACTTCGACCAGCGCGAGGATAAACCCTTCAGGGCTGTTCAACGCTCGATACAGTTCATTATACGTGAGGGTGACGGTCTCTGCACCGGCGCGTCGCCCCTTTACTTCGATGAAGCGCAGCCGTCCAGTCTGCCCATCACGGCTTTCGATGTCATAGCCGAGGTTCTGGGCGCTCACATCGCGGGGATGGTTATTCAGGCCAATTTCCGCTTCCATCACCGCACGCATAGCGATCTGTTCGGTGATGCGGCGATCAAGGATTTCCGGCGGCGTCTTTTCCCCAAGCAGCAAGCCTATGGGGATGATCAATGCGCCACCCACCACAATCGGCGGCGCGGCGCTGATCTGGCGCTCTTGGGCGAGCTGGGCCTTGCGCTGCTTCAAGCGCTCCGCCAGCCGATCCGCCCGTTCCTGGGCGCGCTGGCTGTTCAGGCGGGCATTGATGCGACCCGCGTGTTCCGCTGCCCGCAGTTCGGCAGCGCGTAAGTCCCAATAGTTGATTTCTTTGGTCAGCCGCTCTTGCACCGCTGCTTCGGTCTTGTCGATCAATTCAATCCGGCGCTGGCGCACGCGCTCTAAATGGCGTGGAATAAGATTTTCGACCGCATACGCGGTAGCGCGTTTTTCGAGGTTTTCGCCCCTCAGCCACTCTTGATCAAGCAACCCGTTCAACTGAGCAATTTCGTTAGCATCAGCCGGTCGGTAATCGAGATACGGCGCGCCGCCCGCCTCGCGTACTGTTCCTGCGCTGTCGATCTCGACAAAATGCACCTCGCGCGAAATCGTGCGCCGTTGCGTCGCATGGCGTGCGTTGCTCTTAGCTGGGATCGAATCTTGGATCGCCTGATCGAGATAGAACAGTACACGCGGTTCATGTCCGGGATCGGTTTCGTCAATCAAGATGCCGCCGCGCTTGAGGGTATCGCGTTCACGCTCCAGCATTAACCCAATCGTCGCATCCAGCAGAGGATGACCGGGGCAGACAAACGTCGCCGGGAGCTTGTCCGAGAGGTGAATCAGCGATTTCTCGAAGCAGATGCGCTCATATTTAGTGGAGATTGCGCCTAAGCCGCGATCTTTCGCCCAATTCCGAATGACTGCCGGGACATTGTTGATCGTATAGCGTCCGCTTTCGCGCTCATACAGTGTGCCGCCTAGAAACGCAAAGGCTTGCAGGAAAAATGCTTTGATATAATGCGGCTGCAAACGTCGGGCGGAGGCGCGCTCCATATCTTCGCGGATACGCATGATTTGCGTCGTGTCCATGCTCGTCTGCGCCAATGACCCCCGCTCAAGCAGGTCACGCACGCGGTCACGGTCCAGCGCATTATCAACCGCGTGTTCCAGCCGGGCGCGCACATCGGGATCATCGCCGTATCGCACGGCTTCGACCAACAGCTTACGCAGCGACGTGTCCTGAAACAACTCACCCAACACATCGAACACCTGTCCATCGAGGGCGCTGCGTTCCGCTTCCAGCTTCTTGAGCAAGCGTTGATAAACTGCGCCTTCCCGTGTTTCACCTGCCACGAGATTCCACAAATGGCAGACTTCCGTCTGTCCGATGCGATGAATACGCCCGAAGCGCTGTTCCAGTCGGTTGGGGTTCCACGGCAGGTCGTAATTGACCATCAGGTGCGCTCGCTGAAGGTTGATCCCCTCACCCGCCGCGTCCGTCGCCAGCAGGATGAACACATCCGGGTTGTTACGAAACTGGTCTTCGACGGTGCGACGCGCATCTCGACCCATGCCGCCATGAATGCACACAATCGGCTCAGTGCGTCCAAGGAGCGTTTTGAGGCGTTCCTCAAGATAGGAGAGCGTATCGCGGTGTTCGGTGAAGATGACGAGCTTACGCTGTCCTCGTACCGGATCGCGCATCTCTGGCGTATCTTGCAGCAGGCGCAGCAGTTCCATCCATTTGCGATCCGTACCGCTGCGCCGCAGTTTCAGCGCCAGCCCTTCTAACGCACGCAAGCTCAGGATTTCCGCTTCCAGTTCGACAACAGTGCGGGCGGCAGTGGCGCTGTCCACCAATTCCGACTCGATCCGTTCGCTTTCTGCATCGGGGGCATCGTCGAAGTCGTCCCAATCTTCCTCATTGAAGGTCATGCCCTCGTCTTGCAACGTCAGCGCACGGTCGCGCTGCGCCTCTTTGAGCCGCTTTTCCAGCCGCTCGCGGCGGCGCTTCAGCGACACGTAGATCGCTTCCGGGGATGAAGCCAGGCGGCGCTGTAGGATCGTGAGCGCAAACCCAACCGTACCTTTACGTCCATCATTCTCAAACTGATCGGCACGATTGAACTCTTGGCGCACGTATTCGGTGACGGCATCGTAGAGCGTGCTTTCCTCCGTCGAAAGCTGATAGTTGACGGTGTAGGCTCTGCGCTCGGGAAACAGCGGCTTACCGTCGAACTTCAGCAGTTTCTCTTTCACCATGCGCCGCATCAAGTCAGAGACATCGACCTTATGCACGCCATCACGGAAGCGCCCCTCAAAGCGGTCGGCATCCAGGAGTGCCAGAAATAACTGAAAGTCTTCTTCTTTACCATTGTGGGGCGTCGCCGTCATCAACAGGAAATGACGGGTGATGTCGCCCAGCAGCTTGCCCAACCGGTAGCGCTTCGTCTCTTTGAGATCGCCACCAAAGAACGACGCCGACATTTTGTGGGCTTCGTCGCAGACCACCAAATCCCAGTCCGTCTGCTGCAAGCGCGCCTGAAGTTCATCGCTGCGGCTCACCTGGTCAAGCCGGACAATGATCAAATCAGTTTCTGCAAAGGGGTTACCGCTGCGTGCCGTTTCGATCATCTCGCGGGTGAGAATGGTGAAATCCAGTTGGAATTTCGCCCACATCTCATCTTGCCACTGTTCAGTCAAGCTGCCGGGCGCGCAAATCAAACAGCGTCGCACATCCCCACGCACAACCAATTCGCGGATCAGCAGTCCCGCCATGATCGTCTTACCAGCGCCGGGATCGTCTGCCAGCAGGTAGCGCAGCGGTTGACGGGTCAGCATCTCGTCGTACACGGCGGTGATCTGGTGCGGCAGCGGATCAATCAACGAGGTGTGAACGGCAAGCACGGGATCAAACAGGTGAGCGAGGTGGATGCGATAGGCTTCAGAGACAAGGCGCAGCAGTCCCCCGTCCACATCGAACGCCCACAACCGCTCCGCTTCAACAAGTTCAAGCTGTGCTTCGTTCTCGCGGAATAACAACTGCTGACCGAGGGTACCATCTGAATGGCGAAACACGACCTCGACAGCATTTGCGCCATGCGGTTGCACGGCAATTAAGGTGACGATTTGTTCCGGCAAAATGCCGCGAATTTGTTTACCCTGTGTCAGTTGTTCAAGGGTTGCCATAATGTCTCAATAGATTCGATAGGTGAAATGCAGATACTTAGCTATCTTTTCACTTGATTATAACTCGTGCAAGCAGTGCAATTTAGTAGAAGATGCGTTGTGAAAGCAATTCAGCATATATCGCAAAATAAAAGCTGGCTGGTTTAACGTCCCAGCCAAGACGAGGTAGTCACGCTGCACAGCGGTAAATCTTGTTCAGTTCGCGGTGCGCCACCAGCCGCAAATACTGGACATGACTCTTGGGGAGTTGAAGACGCTGCATCAGCTTCTTGCAGCTCTCGTAAGCCGCCATGCTTTGAAGCGTCGCCACCATCCGCAGATTGCCTTCCGCGTCGTATCGATCAACCAGGCGCAGCAGCGGCGCTTCAATTCCGGCACGATAGCGATCTTGCCAAGTCTCTTTGGTCGGTGCGAACAATTCCAGCTTCTGACAGAGTTCATTCCGCATCGGCTTGACCACACTCGTCAGCCACCAGCATTTCTTTGTACCACCTTTGCCAGCAATCGCGGCTGCATCATCGGGACCAACCTCAGTCGTGATGTAGTAAAGTGCGGCGAGGTGAGGCAAGCTGTCGATGTACTTCTCAGCCGTCTCACCGATGGCACGTTCAATGTCGAGCCGTAGATCAATCGCCTCCGCATATTCAGCGTAGTGGCTGCTGTGACCGTGATCGAACCCGTCGATGACGAACTCATCTGGGTCGCCGCTGCGTGTGGCGAGGTCATCAAGGTAAACCTCGTGGCGATAAACCTTGCGGAAAATCTGCGGATTGGTGCGGTTCAAGAGCAGCTTCAACGCGCCGCCTTTGTCCACGCCTGCCAATAAGTTTAAGTCAGCGCTCAAGTCCATCCACAGCCGCATGAAAGCATGGGCGACCAGATCGGGAATGTCGATGTCGGCGTTACCGTAGTAGCGCAGCAAGCGATTGAGATTGGGCGTGAGATCGGCGTAAATCTCATCGAAAGTACGCTCCCCTGTCCAGCCTGTGGCATAGTGGGCAACACGGGGAAAAGGACGAATACCAAACGAATTCTTCAAGTCAGACATGATGACAACTCCCACACATGCTGGAGTCCGTCCAGCGCGTTGAGCGCTACCGCTCCCCGCGCATCCACGACGCAGAAGGGGGAACCGTCCAGCATCCCATTGGGAAGGCGGGTGGTTCGGTAGTCCCGTTTTGCCAGCGCGCGCCGCAAAATGGGACTAGCCGCGCCAGCGGCGACCGTACCGCCCGCTGCTGCTGGACGGTGGGTTCCCTCGCGTCGTATCCTCGCCGCGCGGCGGTAGTGCGAGGAAACTCCATGTAGAGACTGTCACAGTGTCACAACTGTCACAGATCGTAATCAGCGTTTTTGGTGAATACTCTGATACCCCCATGATCTTTTGCGTTTCAAATGAAAATGATGGTTATGAAGCTGTGACACCTGTTACAGCCTGTGACAGGCGCTCTCCAAGAATCAAAAGAGACTGTCACAGTGTCACAACTGTCACAGCCTCTTTGATGCGATTCTTCGTTTACCCTGTGCGCTTAGTCTGTCACACTGTCACAGTCGTCACAGGTCAGGAAATCAGCTTTCAACTGCCAGAAGCGCGTAGGCAGTCCCCGCACGCGGCGCTGCACCGTCAGATTGTTCACACTGGGGATCAGCCAGCCATCCTCGCGTAACTGCTTGCCGATGTCGGTCGCACTGAACTTCATTGAACCACCGCGCGCCACTTCCTGAAACGCAATATCAGGTAGCAGCAGGACATGCGGTTCATCCATGTAGCCGATGATGGTCACGCTCGGTCGCGGTTCTTCCGGGTGCTGCATACTGCTGGCGAACATCACGCGACCACTGGCGACCAGTTGGGTCAGCTTATCGAGAAACACTCGTCCTGCACGCTCCTGCTGCACCGCCTTGACTGTCTCGACGATAGCATCCTGCCACATGGGTAAGCTGTCGTCAGCATCGCGCTCACTGAGAAAGTCGCGCAGCAGTTGGTACACGCTGACCAGCACCGCCCAATTGTTGACCATGCGCCCCGTGTTCGCCTGCCGCCCAAGCTTCGCCTGTAGCTGATCACGATAGCCTGCCGAGTTGCTCTCGTAGCGTTTCGCAAGGTCGGGCATGAAGGTTCCTGCGTCCGCTTGTCGGGCAATCCACTGCACGAATGCGGCTGTGAACGCAGGTAGATAGACGCGCAGCGCCTCCGCTTGCCTGAGCTTGACGCCGCCCGGATCACGCTTTTCCCAGGGCGGCACTTCCAAGACCAGCATACGGGAGAGGATTGAGGCTTCACCCTCAATGGTCGTCTCACCGGTCGAGAGCAGCAGTCCGCGACACGGACGGTCTTGCCGCAGCTTCGCCTCACGGGTCAGTCGTCCGCGTCCCATCCCGCGTGAATAGCTCTGCAAGAAGCGGGTGAAGGTGCGCTCATCGGCATAGCAGGTTTTGTAATCGTCCACCCAGTAGAGCGCATCTGTCAGCGTGTAACCGAGCGCTTCGACGGTATTCACGGTATCGCCCCACTGGGCGGGCGGCGTGTCGCGGGTGAACTGTCCATAGAAGCTGGTCATCAGCGCGGCGATCTCACTCTTGCCGCTGCCCGTCGTCCCGACGAGGTGCAGGGCGGGTTTCGGCGCGGCGGTGGGAAAGAACCGCTGCACGACGGGTAGCAGTGCAAAGGCGATCAGAGTCGATACCAGTTCTTGCGGAAATACGGCAATCGCGGCACGAAACGCCTTCAGCCCATCCTCCCATGCGGCTTCCTTCAAACCGTAGTCTCGTAATCGGCTTTCCAGCGCCACCTCTGGCGGGCTGCTCAACGCCCCCTCGCTGTTCACCGTCATACCGGGCGTGACAAACGCCATATGGTCGTTGAGGGTTGTCCAGCCGATGAAGCGATAGGTCTGACGGCGTGGCACTTCACCCGATAACTTCAAAATCGCGGGTGCAAGATGTTTGTGCATCCCGGCGCGGGGCGAGAATACACCGCCTGCCTTCCCTGCAATGAACCGCGCCAGCGCATTTGGATCACCAAACAGTTCGTCGGGCACGTCGATAGTCGTTGAGTAGGTGCTGTTCATGAGCTGCAAGCGCATTTGTCGGTCGATCTGCCCATCGTCATCGACCTGCATCCTCCATTCCAAAACGCGCCCTGTCCAATCGGCGACTGTCAACCGGGACAATCCGCGTTCATTCTCCTTCTCGTACACCATGCCGCCATCGCGCTCGACGTAACGTTCGCTATTGTCCGCATGTGGCATGGTCGTGCGCTCACGGTCGCGCCGGGCTTCGCGGTACAGCCGATCCAAATCAGCGACCTTCAAGCCGTCGCCGCAGATCGTTTTGAGGCGCTGCCGCGTTTCCGCCCATTCGACAGGATTCATTCCGGCACATGCCCGCACAGTTTCGGCAATCTGCGCGACGCTGGGGCGCTCCTGAACCTCATTTTGGTGACTATAGCGGCTGACAAACTGCTCCACCTGATCATGTGGACTCGGAATGGGATCACGCGGCGGACGGCTGTAGGCGCTGCGGATCGTCGCTAGTGCTTCCCGTTCACTGCATCCGTCCGCGATGTAACGCGCTACAAGCTGCGCCTCCGCGTCGGACTGCGAATAGCCCGCATCACGCAGTTGGCACGCAGCTTGGAATAGTTCCGTATTTCGGCTGCCTTCCGTCGTGCTAGACACGAGATAGTCCTCCGTGCACTTGGGCAGCGGGTGATGCCCGTTCCCATTGAGCGTAACGACGTTCAGTCCTCCGATCCGTTCGACCTGTGGCTGACTTTCCAACCAAGCGAAATCAGTGAGCGGGTGGCGTCGATCCGGGTGCAGTTCGAGCAACTCCACAACGGCTCCGCCGCGTTCCGGTTTGGTATTCACACTATTTGGAAGTCTCATTACAGACGCGACCGACTTCACATACTGTGGATCGCCGCCGAGTACGCTGAACAGTCCGCGAAGAATCCCTGCCGCCTGCTTTCGGGTCGCTTCATCTATAAGGGAGAGGGAGTCTTTGAGCAGCCAATAGGCGTGCAGTCCGCCACCGCTGTCGATGACCGCTGAAGGTGGCAGGTTGAAAGTGTGCAGTTTTGCCAGCGCTGACGCTCGGCGCGCGGCATCGTTGTCACAGTCGATATCAACCC
>JBBSNT010000066.1:0-14770 GCA_038260485.1 Aggregatilineales bacterium
CAACCGCCACCTGTATCAAGCGCTGATGCGCGAGAGCATTCCCGCGCTGCTGCACTACGAAGACCGCAACAGCATGGCCTACAGCATCGAGGCGCGCGTGCCCTTTCTCGACCATCGACTGGTCGAGTTCGCGCTCGCCGTCCCTGCCGAGGAGAAGATTCGCGGCGTCGAGACGAAGGTGTTCATGCGGCGGGCGCTGCAAGGCATCCTGCCGGACGAAGTCGCCAACCGCAAGGACAAGCTCGGCTATCCGACACCGCTGGCGCAGTGGCTGCGCGGCGATTTGCGCGAAGAAGTGGACGACTTCCTGAACGAGCGGGTCTTCCAGCGCGATTGGTACGAACCCGCGCAGACACGGGCGATCTGGCAGGCGCACCTCGACGGCACGCGCAACGCCGAACGGATCATCTACCGGATGATCACGGCAGAACTGTGGTATGAGCAGGTTACGCAGGCGAGCGCGCAGCCAATTGCCGCAACCTCATAATGCGTAGGGGCAGGTTTAAAACCTGCCTCATAAACCCATCCTATGCGACGAACTGATTTTATCCATACCCTAAACCGTACGCTGCCTTGGGCGATTCGCGCCTTGATCGCGTGGGTGCTGATCGGCGCGCTCGTTCCGGCGCAGCCGCGCGCGCCGCTTGGTGCGGATCAGATCGTCGAGACGGACGACCCGCAGTTGTGTATGCACACACGGCTGATCGACGAGGTCGAGGAGTGGAAAATTCAACGGTCGCTGCAACTTGTGCGCGAGATGGGCGCGCCGTCGATTGTCGAGTTCTTCCCGTGGGCGTACATCGAGACGAGCGAGGATCAGTATCATTGGGACTCCGCCGACCGGATCGTCAAACAGGCGCGCAATCAGGGCATCCACATCATCGCGCGTCTGGGACTTGTGCCAGAGTGGGCGCGCAGCAAGGGTAATAACGGCGCTTCGAACGCTGATTTCACAACGCTGAACACGCTGCCGGAGGCCGCCTATCCTGATTTCGCGCAGTTCGCGGCGGATTTCGCGGCACGCTACGCAGGCGTAATCGACCAGTTGATCATCTGGAACGAGCCGAATCTCGCCTTCGAGTGGGGCTATCAGCAGGTCGATCCAGCGGGCTACGCGCGACTGCTGCACGCGGTCTACGCGCCCGCTCATACCGCCAACCCAGACGTCGTGATCCTCGCCGCCGGACTCGCGCCCACACTCGAACCGGAAGGCAGTGCCGCCGGGCTGAACGACGTGACTTATCTCGACCATCTTTACGAGGCGGGCGCGAAAAGCGACTTCGACGCGCTGGCGATTCACACCTACGGCTTCATCGAAGCGCCGGATGACCCGCCCGCGCCGGACAAGCTCAACTTCCGGCGCGCCGAACTGCTGCGCGCGGTGATGGTCGCGCATGGGGACGGCGACAAACCCGCCTATATCACCGAGACGGGCTGGAACGATAACCCACGCTGGACGAAAGCGGTCACACCTTCGGAGCGAATCGCCTATTCGGTCGAGGCGCTGACGTGGGCGCGAACCCATTGGGATTGGCTCGATAAGCTGTGCTTCTGGGTGCTGCGCTACCCCTCTCCCACCCTCAACTATCCCGACAACTACACCTTCGTGACGACGACCTTTCAACTGAAGCCGATTTACTACGCCGTACAAACCTACGCGCGTGGTCTGGAACAGGACGAGGATTTATGGCTGCCCGCTCCCAGCGACAACGCCGCCTCCACGCCATAATTTCGGCACTGGGTGTGGTCGCGCTGGTACTGGCGCTGGCGCTGATCCGGCGCGCCACCGAGCCTGCACCCGCTGCGCCGCGCAGCTTGTTCCCGTATGGTGAACTGCGCATCGGCGTCGATGCCAGCAATCCGCCCTTCGCCGTAGCGACTGCCGACGACCTGTGGGGCTTGGAGATCGACCTCGCGCGCGAACTAGCTAAGCGCATCGACCTGCCCCTGCGCTTCGTCAACCTCGGCTTCGACGGTTTGTACGACGCCCTCAAGACCGATCAAGTGGACGCGCTGATCGCGGGCGTGCAGATTGATCTGACGCGGCTCAACGACGTGCATTACTCACAGCCCTATTTCAACGCGGGATTGGTGCTGGTGAGCGCTCGCGGAGTGGCGGATATGCGCGAATTGCCGGGGCACAGCCTCGCCTACGAGTTTGGATCAGAGGCAGACAGCGAAGCGCGACGCTGGCTGCGGCGCGTGCTGCCCTTCGAGACCCGCCCGTATGAACTGCCGGAATATGCGCGCGATGTCGCCCGCTTGGGCGATGCCGATGCCGCGTTGGTCGATGCGACCAGCGCGCGGCTGTATCTGCGCGACCATCCTGACTGGCACGCCGACCTGAATCAGGTCACCGACGCGCCCTACGCTATCGCTACGCAGAGCCGACGCCCTGAAATCAGTGTGGCGATCAACGATGCGCTGCAAGCAATCATCGACGATGGCACGCTCGATGCGATTGTCGCAAAGTGGTTGTAAAGGGGAGGTTAGCGCAAGTTTTTACGCCTAAAAAAAACCCGCGCCGGAGCGGGCGCGGGTTTTAAACTCGTTATTTCTTTTCTTCTTTGTACTTCATGCCATCCCAGTCACCCTTGCTGACGAACTTCGTCAGCATCCGACCATCGTCGGTTTTGCCGCGCAGCCCGTAGCGAGTCTGACCGTTCTTGGTTGTGAAGGTGGTCTTCATGACGTTCTTATCGTCAATGCTGACCTTCTGGCGGGTTTTGACATCATAAAATTCGACGCTCATCGGGAAACCCCTTTAGTATATACGCGATCAAAATATGTTTCGCTATACATGGAGTCATTCTACCACAAATCTTTAAATTTGTGCTAGCAAATGAGGGAAAACCAGCCTATTCGTTTTTAAGATGGTAATGTTGCAAGCACCCTTTGTATCTTTAATGAAAGGTGGAGGATCAAGCGATTCTCCGGATCATCAAGATTCAACCCTGTCAATTCAGCGATTCGCTCCAAGCGATAGACGAGCGTATTGCGGTGTACGTTGAGATCGTTAGCGGCTTTCGCGAGGTTACCGTTCGCCTCGAAGAAGCCGCTAAGCGTGCGGATCAAGTCGCCCTGCTTGCGGTCGTCGTGCTCGACCAGCGGTCCGAGCGTCTCAAAGTAGAAGCGGCGCATCTGGTCGAGATTGCGCTCCTTAAGCGCCAGCAGCAGTTGAAACAGCTTGAGATCGCCGTAGAAGGTCGTTTGTTCACGGTCGCCGAGTTCGTTAGAAATGCTAACGGCGTCTTTCGCCTCGCGGTATGCCTCGCGCAGCGCGGATAAGCCGTTGGCAGCGCGGCTGATGCCCGCAGCGACCAAGCCGCTGGGCGTGCGGGTCGCCAACTGCTCCCGGACGTCATCGACAATCTGGCGGATGCGAGTGGTCTGTCCGGCATTTTCAAGCGGATAGAGCGCCACGATCACATCGACGTACTGCCCTACCGCTCCGGCGACCTGACGGCGCAGCATATCATCACGCACCAGCGGGATCAGCGACTCCAGCGGCAGGCTCGCGCCGGTTTCGGTCGTCGCGCGCAGGACGACGACGGCGTAAGTCGTATCCGGGTCGAAACCCGCCTGCTGTGCGCGCGTCGAGAGCAGATCGTCATCAGCGGGCGTGCCGCTCAGCCACATCTGCACCCAGTCGCCACGCGCCTGTTCGACAGCGAAGGCAATCGCGCGGTTCTTGGCGAGTTCCATCGCGCAGACGTCCGCACCATAAGCGAGCACCAAACGGTCAAAGTCGTCAAGGGCTTCGTGCGTATCGACCAACGAGAGATAACCTGCGACCCGCTTCTCGACCTTGAGCACGGTCGTGTAGCCAAGTGGACTGGGAACGATCACATTGTCGCCGGTGGGCGCTTCACGGGTAAGCCAGTTTTGAAACGAGCCATAAGGGAGACTTTGCATGAGTGAACGCCCGCCACTGGCACGGCGCGCAACGTTCGGATAAACCTGAGCCATCATCACGCCGGCGTCGTCATGGACGACAATCGGCTTGGCGGTGGCACGGGCGAGAATTTGAAGCAAGCTGTTCAGATCGCGGTTTTCGGCGGCGAGGCGCGTCAACTGACGCTGAATTTCAATCGCCCGCTGCGTCATCTGCGCCTTCTGGTTAACGATGAAGGTGTTCACCGCCCGCTCGATGCGTGGCATACTGCTCTCGTCGGGCAGCGCCAGCAGCGCGACGCCGCACTCGTTGGCGACCGCGACCGCCGTATGCGAGCTATCCACGTTGGCGGCAACAGCAGAGACACCCACGCCCGCCAAGCCGCGCACGACTTCGGAAAGCGAAATGCGGCTGTCGTAGGAGCGCAGTACATCCATCGAGATGAGCGCGAGTTCGCCCCCGTAAACGTCAGGAAATGCGGGGGGTTGTGCCTTGACCGTCACTGACCACGTAACGAGCGTTTCCGGCACCCCAGCGACCAGTTGAGTCCCAAGTGGAAGCGCAAATTGCAGAAGGGCTTGGAGAGTCGCACTGTGATTTTCTGACATATTGTGGTTTGTCAACTTGGACGATAACGTAGGTTTGATTGTATTCACCAAGTAACTCCGAAAATTTAACGATTTCACACAACAGTCAGCACAGCTTTTTAGCTGTTTTCACCAATAGTTTAGCAAGGTTAACCAAATAAAAACAGGGCAGTCGGTAATTCATCGACTGCCCTGTTTGTGAACCTTAGCTAGTGTAATCGCTTACACTCGCTTGACACTCACCGTCAGCAGTTCGCCATCGATGTCGAATTGGTCACTATGATAGCCATCAGTCGGTTCACCGATTTCAAGCGTGTCGCTAAGCGTTTCACCGCTGATGTAATCGCTAAACTGCTGGATGGCTTGCGCCAGCTTGTCACCCGCCTGCACCTTGAGCGTGATATGATCCTCGACGTTGAAGTCGGCATCACGGCGGAGCGACTGAACGCGGCGCACGATCTCGCGCGCTATGCCCTCGTGCAGCAAATCTTCGGTCAGCGTAGTGTCAAGCGCGACCAGATAGCCCGCATCCTCGGCAACAGCAAAACCTTCAGCGGCTTCGCGCAGCACCTGCGTTTCTTCCGGCGTCGTCTCGAAATCCTGCCCATCGAGCGACACCACGATGTTTTCGCCGCTCAAGAGAGCATCTGCCCAGCGACGCACATTTGCCGAATCGCCCTCGCGCAGCGCCTTCTGCACGCGCGGGAAGTCCTTGCCGAACTTGCGACCGAGCAGGCTCGGCAGCGGGTTGAGCTTGTAGTTGACGACCGCGCCCGCTTCATCCAGCGACGTAACGGTTTTCACATTGAGTTCGCCGCCGATCAGGTCGGCAAAGCGGGCGACCGTCGCGGCTTCGGCGGCATCACGGACGGCGAAACGCGCGCTCGCCAGCGGCTGACGGATACCAAGCTTGACCGTCTCGCGGGCGGCGCGTCCGAGACTGACCAGCCGCTCGACCAAGCGCATGTCATCGATCAACTTGAGATCGATCAGCGCGGGGTCGTATTCCGGGAAGTAGGCGAGATGCACGCTTTCCGGCACGTCGCTCGCTTCACCGACAACCAGATTACGGTAGAGCATATCGGCAAGGAACGGCATGGTCGGCGCAACCAGCTTGGCGACGGTCGTCAGGCACTCGTAGAGCGTCGCATACGCGCCCAACTTATCGGCATCGCTAGCGCTTTTCCAGAAACGGCGGCGGCTGAGACGAACGTACCAATTGCTGAGCATCTCGACGAACGCCTGCACCGGACGGGTCGCGCCGGGGACGTCGTAGCTGTCAAAGGCTTCAGTCACCTGCTTGACCAGTTGATGCAGTTCAGCGATCACAAAGCGGTCGAGTTCGTCGCGCTCGGCGACGGGCGGCGCGACACTGCTCGGCGTCCAGCCGTCGAGATTGGCGTACATGACGAAGAAACTGTAGGTATTCCACAACGTCAGCCACATCTTGCTAACGATTTCGCCGACCAACTCGGTCGAGAAGCGGCGCGGCTCGCCGGGAGGACCTGACGTGTAGAGATACCAGCGGAAAGCGTCTGCCCCATGCGTGTTGAGCACGTCCCACGGGTTGACGATGTTGCCCTTGCTCTTGGACATCTTCTGACCCTCGCCGTCGAGGATCAAGCCGAGGCAGATCACGTTTTTGTAGGCGACCTGCTCGAACAACATCGTGCTGATCGCGTGCAGGGTGTAGAACCAACCGCGCGTTTGATCAACTGCCTCGCAGATATAGTCCGCCGGATACTGCTCGGCGAACATCTCCTGATTGTGCGCGGGATAGCCCCACTGAGCGATGGGCATCGAGCCGCTATCAAACCAGACGTCGATCACTTCAGGGACGCGGCGCATCGTTCCGCCTGAACCGTTGGGGTTCGGGAAGGTGATCTCGTCAACGTATGGGCGATGAAGGTCGAGGCTCGTCAAATCCTGTCCGGTGTACTGGCTGAGTTCGGCAACGCTGCCGACGCACACCATCTCGCCGCTTTGGTCGTCTATCCAGATCGGCAGCGTCGTACCCCAGTAACGCTCACGTCCGAGCGCCCAGTCCTTCAGGTCGTTGAGCCAGTTGCCGAAGCGCCCATCCTTGACGTGATCCGGCACCCAGTTGATCGTCTGGTTGAGCGCGATCATCTTATCGCGGTAGCTGGTCGTGCTGATGAACCACGTATCGCGGGCGAAATAGAGCAGCGGTGTGCCGCAGCGCCAGCAGAACGGATACGTATGTTCGTGCTTGCCGGATTTGTAGAGCAAGCCGCGCTTGCGTAAGTCGCGCGTGATTTCGGGGTCGGCGTCCTTGACCCACATACCGTGATATTCGGTCACGGCGTCGATGAAACGCCCTTCCGAGTTGATGGTTTGCAGCACGGGCAGGTTGTTCGCCTGCGCGACGTTCATGTCGTCCACGCCAAACGCGGGCGCGATGTGCACGATGCCCGAACCGTCCTCGGTGCTGACGAAATCACCGCCGACGACGTAGGCATACTTGCCCTCGACGGGCAGGAACGTGTAGAGCGGGTTGTACGCCATGCCGAGCAGGTCTTTGCCCTTGTAGCGCTTGACGATCTTGTATTCTTCGGGATGCGTCAGCGCCGTTTTCATCAGGTCGGCGGCGAGAATCAGCTTCTCGGTGCTCTCGTCATCGCCATCGTGAACTGGCCCTTCGACCTGCACGTAGTCGATCTTCTCGCCGACTGCCAGCGCGACGTTCGCCGGAAGCGTCCAAGGTGTGGTCGTCCAAACGAGAAAATAGACCCCCGGCTTATCCTTGACCGGGAAACGAACAAAGACACTGGGGTCTTTGACTTCTTGATAGCCGAGCGCGACTTCGTGGCTGCTGAGCGGCGTGCCGCAGCGCGCGCAATATGGGACGACCTTCAACCCCTTGTAGAGCAGGTCTTTGTCCCACAACTGCTTGAGGATCCACCAGACGCTCTCGACGTAATCGTTAGTGAAGGTGACGTAAGGGTTATCGAGGTCTGTCCAGTAGGCGATCCGCTCGGTGAAACGCTCCCAGTTGCCGATGTTACGCAGCACACTGTTGCGCGACTTCTCGTTGAAGGCGGCAACGCCGTATTCCTCGATCTCGTGCTTGTGCTTGAAGCCGAGTTCCTTCTCGATGGCGAGTTCGACCGGCAAGCCGTGCGTGTCCCACCCGCCCTTGCGCAGCGCGTAAAAGCCGCGCATCGTTTTGTAGCGTGGGAAGATGTCTTTGAAGGCACGGGCGAGGACGTGATGCACTCCCGGATCGCCATTGACGGTCGGGGGTCCTTCGTAAGTGACGTAGCGCGGCGCGCCTTCACGCTCCTGCATCGAGCGCTGGAAGATGCGATTCATGCGCCAAAAATCAAGCTGCTCCTGCTCCAGCTTGGGAATATCTGCTTTCGGGTTGACTGCCTTAAACATGACTAACCTCCATAGGTCGCTGATTGTTGTGAATGGTCGTTCGGATTAATGGCGACGTATTGAGGGGGCAATCGACCGTGGTGTGAGTCTGATTCTCACCACCACTGAACACCTCCTAGAATTGGTTATTTACGTTACGGAAACCCAACTTATTATGGCGTAAAAACGGGGATTTCGGTAGGGCGATTAGAGCCAAACGATTACTGCGGCCCTGTGCCGATCCAGTAGACCTCGCGGTGGAGTTCGAGCTGAGTTTGAGCATCGGGCGTGCGCATGACGAGCGCCCACCACTGCATGTTAAAGATCGAGAAGGCGACTTGCCCGGAACAACGGGCGACGACACTGTTATCCGCCGAAAAGCTGTCGTCGGTTTCGCGATATTCGCCGCATTGGAGCGGCGCAAGCTGACAAACACCGTCATTAGACTGAATATACTGAACGGCGCTGCAAGCATCAATCGTCGGCACGCCTGACGAGTCCGCGCTGGAGAGGTATTTCCACGTATCAACACCGTAAGCGGGGCTGGTGTGGTCGATTTGAGTCATGCCTGCGGGCAGCGGCGGTAAGGGCGGCGCGACCACCCCGAACAGCACGCCGAGCACGTTCGTGCCGATGAAAACCGCCATCAACAGCGCAATCACCAACAGCGGCAGCAAGAGCAGCGGCAGCCGCCCTCGCTTTTCCGTATCTGATTCGGCTGGCACGTGGACTGGCGCTTCGGCGATTGTTTCGGCTGGCGCTTGAGCGGGCGCGCCCTGCTCGTTCATCGCTGCCACTGCTGCTCGTATTTGATGATGGTCATGCCATCGGCGTTGTAGTAGGGGTCGGGATCGGGCAGCCCCGGATAGATCAGGACGCGCGTGTATTGGCTGGTTCGAAACCCTGAATTGTCGAACAAGCAGATGAACTGATACGGCACGGTTCGAGAGTTGCCGCCTGACGACGGCGCGTCGCCCTGCGCGGGCAAGCGCACACAGCTTTGATCGCGGTTGCCGTAGTGTTCTTCGAGCTTCTGTTGATAATACGCCGTCACGACTTCAGGCGAATCGGGCGAGCGGAAGAATTCATTGCGCGACGAAAAACGCTCGTCGCTCGTGCCCCACAACTGTGCATTGGGATATGGCGCGATCTCAAGAGGCGATTGCTTGGACGCCTGATCGCTCAAATAGGTGACCGCAGCAACCGCGACCAGCAGCAGCCCTACGACTCCAGCGAGAACACCGATACGGATGACGGAAATTTGCCCTTTGCGGTTGTACATGTAGTCATGTCCCCTGATTCAGCATCGCGCGGACATCGCGCGAAAGGGCGAGTCCGTAGGGTGTGTGCCGGAAACGCTCGGCGGCAGCTTCCCAGTAAGGTAAGCCCGCCCGCACAACTTCAGGCGCAGGCGGTTCGGCAGCACCCAACTGATAGAGCAAAAAACCCACCATCAAGGCGCGGTGTGGCTCATCGGTTGGAGCGGCTTGGAGGGCGGCAAGCGCTTCGTCAGGCAGCCTCAGGCGATAGTAAGCTTCTCCGAGATCGGCACGCACGACGGGCGGCGCATTCAAATCTAACGCGCTGCGAATAGCGACGACCGCTTCGGCGTAACGACCTTCTGAGAGCAGTGTACGCCCAAATCCATACAATGGGAAATAATGATTTGGGGCTTTGTCAACGGCTTCTGACAAAACCGATTCGCTTTCGCTAAGCTGCCCTAACTGGCGGTACGTATTTCCTAGCAGCGTGAGCGCACGGGCATCGGCTTTGGCGTGAACGGATTCGAGCAAATCGCGGACGGCAGTGAAATCACCCTCAAGATAGAGCCGCTGCCCGCGCGTGAACGCAGAAACCATGCTCCGGTTGCCCCATAGAACGCTGATCTCGATGACGATCAGCAGCGCGACCACGCCCACCAGAATGATGCGGCGCATTTCTGACGGCGCGGCGATCAGCAGGATCAGCGCGGCGATCAGCAAAACCGCGCCAAGCGCAACCGCGATCCGCGTCGGACGATCCCAGAGCGCCATATCACGACGCAGACGTGTCACCAACCAGATCATGGTTAGCCTAAATTCCCGGCGTCGGCATCCGCCAGCGCCTGCTCGATACCCGCAATTTCATAGCGCAGCGCCTGCCCGTAAGCCGTGCCTTCGAGCGCCTTCAAGCCCGCCTTCCACGTCGATAAGCCGTCACGGGCACTCATCATTTTGGCAGCGGCACGCACGGCTTTTTTCGCTTCTCCGGCGGTCTGGTAGGCATTGGCGAGATGGTAGTAGACGCGCACACCGTAAGGCGCGGGCATAGCATGCTGCGCCGCGCGCTCGAACGAGTCCTGCGCGGCATCATTTTCGCCCGCGAAGCGCTGCGTGAAGCCCAGTTCCGCCCAAATCACAGGCTGATCAGAGTCAAGCTTCGAGGCTTCGAGCAGGGTTTGGGCGGCTTCGTCGTAGGCAGCTTGCAAGCGATACCCGTTCGCCAGCGTGACGTAAGCGCCGGGTTCTTGGGGAAACAACTGGACGGCGCGGTCGGCGGTCGCCTGTGCTTTGGCAAGCTGTCCAGTATAAGCATAAGCGCTAGTGAGCAGCATCAAGACCTCAGATGTTTCTTTACCTTCGTGGATAGAGCGTTCGAGCAGCGGAATGGCTTCACGGAAGCGAAAGGCTTCGATCAAGCGATAGGCATCGCCATAGCCCGACCCTTGCGCGCGGGTTTGGCGCGCCAGCATAACGCCGACCAGCGTAAACCAGAACAGGAACATGAGCACGGCAAGACACAAGCCGCCGAGGGCAATCATGACGAAGGGCGACAGGTCAGGCGTGTCGATGGGCGTGGTGAAATACTGGATCACCAAGCCGCCGATGAAGATCACGATACCGATAAACGCCAGCACGAAGGTGACGTAAATTGCGATCAGCAGCGCGCGGCGATCCACCCAGAGCACCCTATTCCGGCTGTTCAGCCAGCATCATCACGTCACTTTTGCTACGCACCAGTTCGGCGGCGGCGGCAACGTCTTCGCCGAGCACGCCGCGCAAGGTTTCAGCTTGATCGCTTTCGAGGATTTTCTGCCACTCCTCCAGCCCGTTCTTGTGCTTGCACACTTGAGCCGCCGCTTCCTGCGCCGCGTCGATATTGCCGAGCCGGACGTTCGCCCGCGCAATGTAGAGATACATCAGCAAGCGATGACGCGCGTCCGGTACTTTGAGCGCCAGTGCGTGATCGAGGTGCGAAATCGCATCAGCAGAGTGTTCGAGCCGATCCTCGATCATGCCGAGATTGTAGTAAGCGACCCATTCGTCAGGGGCGAGATCAGCAGCACGCTGCGCGGCGTCGAGCGCATCGTCATAGTCGCCGGATTGCAGATAGACCTCTGCTAAGCCGTTGTAGGCAAGCGCGGAGTCAGGTTCGAGTTCGATGATACGCTGGTAATCTTTGCGGGCTTTGTCGAGCTTGCCCCACAAGCGTAAAAGTTCGGCGCGGAAGCGGTAGTGATTGGTATCGCGCGGTTCGGACTTGATCAGGATGTCCATAGTCTTGACGGCTTCATCATACTCGCTCTTACGCAGATGCTTGACCGCCTTCTGATATTCCATCGGCGAACGAGCGCGAAAGAGAAACATCCCCGCAACGATCCAGCCCGCCGCCGCGCCCAAAAGCGGCAGCGCGAACTGTGGCAGCACCGTCATGGCGAGGACGAGAGCGCCGATTGAGGGCAGCAAAATGCCCACCCAACGTCCGCGTTCGCCGGGGTCGAGCCGACCGCCGATGATCACCGCCGCGCCGACGACGGCGATCAGCAGCAGCGCCATCTGCGCGGGAACAACCCAGTCGCCCTCAATGGCGTTGAGAATCAGGCTGAGCAACCCGGTCGCCGCAATCACCAAAAAGAGCGCGCGCAGACGAGCCGGACCGAGAAACAGTGCGAAGTTGTCGAAAGCACGCGAGAAGGTTTTCATGCATCCTCGATTTCGACGTAAAGGCGCTTGTTTATGCCGCCCTTGCTCTTGTAGTCGGTGATTTTCAGGTGACCCACTTCGCGCGTATTAGCAACGTGCGTGCCGCCATCCGCCTGCAAGTCCAGCCCGACGATCTCGAAAGTACGCACTTCGGTGATGCCTTCGGGCAGCAGATTGATCTTGGTGCGGATCAAGTCAGGGATGGCGAAAGCCTCGTCGCGCGGCAGAATACGGACGACCGTTTCGCGCGCGGCGGCGACTTCAGCATTGATCTTGTCCTCGATTTCAGCGACGAGTTCCTTTTGCAGCCGCTCGAATTCGAAATCCATCCGCCCCTTGAGCGGCTCCATGTTGCCCCCCGTGACCTGCGCGCCGTAATCGCGCCAAACGACGCCACAGAGGATGTGCATCGCCGTGTGCGTGCGCATCAGCTTGTAGCGACGCGCCCAATCGAGGACGCCGCGCACTTCGGTGCCGACGGCAGGCAGCGGCTCATCGGCGGCGATGACGTGGACATTGCCGCGCTCGACTTTCGCCAGCGAATAAGTGGTGTCACCGACGCGGAGTTCGCCCAAGTCGGTGGGCTGTCCTCCACCACCGGGATAGAAAGCGGTGCGGTCGAGTAAGACGCCATGCTTTTCATCGTCATGCGCCGTGACAGTAGCGATAAATTCCTTCAGATAAGCATCCGTTTGGTAGAGGAGTTCAGTCATGGGTTGTGCCTCGTTATTACTGCTTACTGCATTGTAAAGCGCATCACGCCCTACAGTATCATCATTGTTGAACAACGACCGTAAAGACGTTATAGATAACGCCCCTACGCTCATTCATTCGATCTCGCCGCGCATACGCAGCATAAAGTCGCGCCCACCGAGGCTGCGCCAGAAATCGACACCCTGCTGGTTGCGCGCGGCGACATGCCATTCGTAGTAACGCAAGCCTTTGTCGGCAAACCACGCGGTCAGCGCCTCGACCAGCGCTCGCCCGATTCCCTGCCGTCGATGCGCCGGATCGACGTAAATGTCTGCCAGAAAGCCGCTGGCGTCCTGCTGAAACATCTCCGGCGCGAGGTCAACCACAACGCCCAAGACGTAGCCAACAACGTCGCCATCAGCATCCGCGACCAAGACCCGCGACATCGGATCGTCGATACGATCCATCAGGCGGCGGGCATAACGACGCACGCCGCTCGGCGCTGCGGGTGGCAGGTCAGCGTCAAGTTGGCGATGATAATCGACGAGTTCTGCCCAGAGATGCGCGACTGCATCAATGTCTCCGGCTTGCGCCGGACGCACCTTCACTTCAACCACAAAAGTTCCACCCACTCTCCCGCGCCGAGCGACCGCCAAAACGCCTGCCCGACCACGTCATTGCGCGGCGACCAGACGGCGATTTGCACGACGGCCTGCGTTTTGAACCACGCGCGCAGCGCCTCGACTAGCGCCCGTCCAACACCGCCGTGATAGCCGTGCGCATCGAGCGCGATCTCGGTGATCAGCCCGACGTGCGCCGGAGACAATCCCGGCAGCGGAAAGAGACTGCCCGCGACGTAGCCGACGAGCACGCCGTCATGGTCCGCGCTGAAAAGCGCGAACTGCGGATCAGTCAGCCGCGTTTCAATGTTCGCTACCCATGCCGCACGCGCATCATCCGCAGATTGCGGCGCGGGGCTGGCACGCTGTGCCTTCGCGGCAGGCTGCGCGACGGTCTGCAAGATCATTTTCTCGTGCCAGAGAGAGGCGAGAGCGGGAAGGTCAGTTACGGACGCGGCGCGTATGGTCAACATAGTCGGCAGAAGGATAGCACCGCCACCCCGGCAAATCAAGCATTGTGCTGCATAATAGAAGGCGAACGAGGATGTGCAGCCATGATGGAAATAGAACGCGAAGCACTGCCGCTCTGGATGCAGAAAACCATGCGCGGCACCGATTGGGGCGCGCTGATCGTGATCGCCTTCAGCCTATTGGCTGCATGGGCGTTTTTGCTTCAGACCGGGGTACCGCGCACCAATGCCAGCGAACACTACGCCTACCGCGCCGCCGAGACCGTCACCAGCTTCGCCGCCGGACGCCTCTACCCGCGCTGGTCGTCGGACGTGCTGGGCGGCTATGGCGCGCCGATTCCGCACTACGCGCCGCCCGCCTCTGCCTACCTTCCCGCGCTGATCGACGCGACGATCACCAACGAGACAACGCTCGCCGTTCGGCTGACCTACGTGCTGGCATTCGTGGGCGCGGGCGCGGCGATGTATGCGTTTGTACTACGACGATCCGGCGCGGCGGCAGGCGTCGTCGCGGCGCTCCTGTACGTCTACAGTCCTTACGTCGGGCTGATCGCGCCGCACCTCCGTGGCGACCTGCCGGGGATGATTAGCCTCGCACTGATTCCGGCGCTGCTCTGGAGCGTTGATCGCCTGCTGAGCATCAACCGCCCGCCGGACGTGCTCTACGTCGCGTTGATCACGGCGGGGCTGGCGTTGACTGACCTGCGCGCGTTGAGCGTCGGCTGGCTGATCGCCGCCGCGCTGATTGCATGGAACAACCGCACGATCAGCCGATCCGCGCTAGCGTTTGCCAGCGGACTGGGCGGGCTGGCGCTGGCGGCATGTTTCTGGCTGCCCGCCCTGCTGGAAGCTGACGCGGTACGCTGGATCGCGCGTCCGCTCTCGATCCCGCAGACGCTCACCCTCGCCGGATTGATCACGCCGCTGCGCCAAATCGATCCCGGCGCGCTGCTCACTCAGCCGCAGTTCACGCTCGGACTCGGCGTAGTCGGCTTCGCGCTGGTGGGTATAGTCGTGACGCTGCGCAAACGCTTAGGCTTTCAGGCGCTGTTCCTCGTGCTGGCGGTGGCGCTGACCTTTATCGCGCTCGGCGTATTTCCGGGGGAAGTGTGGCTCTTGGGCGTGATCACGCTCTGTTGGGCGATCACGGGCAGCGCCAGCG
>JBBSNT010000067.1:0-14756 GCA_038260485.1 Aggregatilineales bacterium
CGGGATCGTCATCGTCGCGTTCTGCGAGAAACTGGAGTCGGGGTACATCACGCGAGCCACCGAGCGCCGTTAAGAGCGCCGCACCCGTCGAGATGCGCAGTTCGGCGTTGGCTTTTTCGTTGGCGATTTCGAGGAATTCGGCAGTCGATTCCCAACCAGAGATGTCGGTCATCTCAGTGTCGAGCGACTGCTCGAAACTCAACTGCCATTGGGCGAGAACGGCTTCGCTTTCGGTGACGAGTTCGACCAGCGCCGCGTGGATTGCTTCTGCCTGTGCGCCGAGATCAGCCTGTGCGACGATTCGCTGCGCCAACGCCTCGGCGTCGGCATCCGTGAAGTTGACGCCGTGATCCGCCAGCGGTCGCCTGACCTGCCGCAGCAGGATCGCCAGCAGTTCGTCGAGCGGCGCGCTTTCGAACGCCGATTTGCGATCAGGCAGCACGCTAATCGTCGTCCGGAGCGATGCTGGGCGATTCGGTGGTAATGGTCTGATTATCGATATACTCGGCGACTGCCTCGTTGACGAGATCACTCACGCTTTGTCCCGTGCGCTTGGCGATTTTTTCAAGCTGGTAGAGCAGGTTGAAATCGACGTCGATGTACATGCGCTTTCCCCGTATCTGGAGACGGTCACGCGGATTATGACATTTTTGACTCGATTACGATAGGCTTCCCCAAGAGCATGTCAGGGCTTAGGCGGCGGCACCGCCCATCGTGAAAGTGAAGGTTTGCCAACTGCGCAAAATTTCGGTGAAGGCGTCGGTCACGGTCATGGATGTTCCTGTGGTTCGCTCAAGTGTCCAGCGGAGCGAGGTAGGGGTTTAGTCGGTCGGCAATTTCGGGGACGTTGTATTTCCCCTGTGCGATGGCGAGCACGAGATCGTATTCTTCGGCGGACTCCCACGTCAGGCGACAGCCGTTGACCTGCAAAAACAGCGTGACCGCAAGCTGTGCCGTGCGCTTGTTGCCATCCGCGAACAGGTGATGATACGCCAGTGAATGCAGTAAGCTGGCGGCTTTATCAAGCAACGTCGGGAACTGTGGTTCGCCAAACAGCACCAGCGCCGGACGCGCCGCCGCCGATTCAAGCAGATGCACGTCGCGGACGAAGGTATGCCCGTCCGTGACCGTGTCGTTGAGGTTGTAGAGGTCGGAGATGCTCAGGTAATGGACGGGTTCAACGGCGTTCGAGTTCATCCAGCAGTCCTTTCTGCTCGACGATGATCGCGCCGATCAAACGCATATCGGCGTCGGAGTCGGGCGCATCATCGTAGGGCTGCGCCGCCAGCGGCAGCCATGCCGCGAACTCATCGACGCCGCACTGCCCCTCAGCGATGCGCAGGATCATAACGAGTGCGTCGCTGTGCGTCCACGTGACCCCCTGCCCGTTGACGCACAGCATAAAGACGATGCCCACCGTCGCCGTGCGCTTATTCCCGTCGGTGAAGGGGTGATTGCGAGCGACAGAATGGATCAGCGCCGCCACCTTCCTGCGCAGAGTTGGGTAGGCGTCCTCGCCAAAGGCGCTGGCAGCGGGTCGCGCGACCGCCGCTTCGAGCAGTTGGATGTCGCGGATTTGCTGCGTTCCGGTGGAAATGTCGGGACGGTCGAGCACTGTGCCGTTGATGTAAATCAGTTCGGAAAGCGTCAGGTAGCGAGTGTCCATTTAAGCCCTAATATAACGTGAGTTTTGGATAAGAAACCTGAGCGAGGATTTTTGTCAGAGGCGTAGCGCGCTGCGCCCCTACACGGGAAAACCCATCACAGAAATCACCTTAACCATAATTCACGTTATATTAACAAAACGGGCTGTCAGTGGGAAAACTTGCCGGGGGAGTTCCCCAACTATCAGAGTGTTTACTACCACTGGTCTGCCCCCAGAAGTCATCGACATGGCAAAGCAGTTCCGTTAAACCCGTCATTGGACACCTTTATCCAAAACTGACGTTATTTAGTCTCAGCAAAAGAGCGGATTTAGTCGGCAGATGAGCCGCTAATCTAGCTTGGTCGCATTGGCTATGCAGAGGATGTTCCAATCTTTCTCACTGGGGGAAACCTGTGGATCATTGAATGAAACCAACTGCACGAGATCAAATCCAGCAACTTCTAGAAACAGCTTGAGTTCCTGTGGGAAGAAATAGCGCATGGTGTGGGTTTCTTCCGACTCGCCGATGACGCGGTCGCCGGAGAACTGCCAGACGTGATAACTGACGGCGCAAGTGTGGTTGTAAGTATCGAGCGCACCACCCGCCGCCCGCAGCAGCGTTTGATCGCCGGAGTGCAGTACCTTGAGGCGATCAGAGGGGCGCTGGTGGAGCACAGCGGGTCCGTACCAGACGTCGAAGATGAACAAGCCGCCCGGTTCGAGATGCTGGCGCACTGCGCAGAGCGTGGCGAGGACGTCGGCGTTGTCGATTTGATAGCCGAGCACGGCGAACATCATCAGAGCGGCGTCGAATTTCTGCTGAAGGTCGAAGGCACGCACGTCGCCTAACTGGAAATCGGGGCGCTGAGCGACGGGCAAGCGCTGCGCCTTGTCGCGGGCGTGGGCGAGCATCGCCTCAGAACGATCAATGCCGATGACGTGATAACCGCGTTCGCTCAACGGTAGGGCGTGGTTGCCGGTACCACAGCCGAGATCGACCAGCGAGTGAACAGGCAGCGCGGCATACTGGCGAAAGAGCGCCTCAAGCTGGTCACACTCAGCTTGATAGTCTTTTTCGCCGTAGAAGGTGTCGTAACTATCGGAGTAGACCGAACCAAAAACTTGTGTCGTGACTTCAGTCATCGGGGGATAATTTCCTTTACAATCGCGCAGACCTCATCAAGCTGATCCTCGGTCAGCGCCAAACCGGAGGGCAAATACAAACCCTGCCGCGCGATGCGTTCGCTGACCGGATAGGACTCACCCGCGAACAAGCCGCGATTTTGCAATACGGGCTGCTCGTGCATCCCTAGAAAGAAGGGGCGGGTATCGACGCCGCGCGCTTTGAGCCGCGCCGAACATTCGACGGCGTCCATGCCGCTGGCTTCATCAAGGACGATGCCGTACATCCAGTAGACGTGATGCGCCCAAGATTTTTCGACGGGAAGCTGAAGCAGTTCGAGTTCGTGCAAACGCTCGGTGTAAGCCTGTCCCATCCAGCGCTTGCGGGCGATGATCTCGTTCATACGCTCAAGCTGCGCTAATCCTAACGCCGCTTGTAGGTTGGTCAGGCGGAAATTAAAGCCAAGTTCTTCGTGGTAGAAGCGGCGATTGGGTAGAAAACAGAGATTCCGCATCGAGCGGGCGCGCTCGGCGAGGGCGTCGTCGTCGGTGACGAGCATCCCGCCCTCGCCGGTCGTGACAAGCTTGTTCGCGTAAAAGCTGAAGGTGCTGACGTCGCCGAAGCTGCCGCAGCGCCGCCATTCCGGTCCGGAACGGTTGAAGCGAGTCAAGTACTCCGCGCCGTGAACCTCGGCAGCATCTTCGATGATGGCAAGGTTGTACTTCGCGGCGAGTTCGAGTATGGGATCCATGTCAACGGGATGCCCGTAGATATGGACGGGCATGATCGCGCGGGTGCGGGGCGTGATCTTCGCCTCAATCAGCGTCGGATCAATGCCGAAGGTTTCGGGATCGCCGTCAACGAGGACGGGAACGCCACCGTTGAAGAGGATCGCCGTTGCGCAGGAGATGATCGTGAAGTCAGGCATGATCACCTCGTCGCCGGGTTCGAGCTTGAGCGCGGCGACGGCAAGCTGTAAGGCAACCGTCCCGTTGGCGACGGCGATGCCGTGCTTACGCCCGCAGTACGCCGCCCATTGCTCTTCAAATTCGTTGATAAATCGCCCTGCTGAGGAAATCCAGCCAGTGCGAATACATTCGGTCACGTATTCCAGTTCGCGCTCGCCGAGCACGGGTTCGTTCACGGGGATCATGGTGCTGCCTTTGTTAAGCTGTTGGTTGATAAGGGCGTTCAATTGAATGCCCTTATCAAATCGTCATCGGGCTTAGAAGCGTTCTTTTTCGTCGAGTCCGGTATAGGGTCCCTGCTTGACTTCGAGCAGGACGGTGTCCTCTAGAATACGGAAGCCATGCCCGCCGCCGACCATCAGCATGACATCGCCGACGTTGAGTTCACGGGTGGCGACAAGTTCGCGGTCGTCATTGTAGATGTCGATCTCGCAGCGCCCTTTGCGAATGATCAGGACTTCGGACGTGCCAATGAGATGGCGCTCCAGCGGGCGGTGGACGTGGCGGGCGATTTCGCTGCCTGCCGGATAGACGACATAGCCAACCTGCTGCTTAAAACTCTGCGGGGTGAGAAAGGTCGTCTGGTCGGGCTGTAGCTCGGCGCGGATGATGTACGCCAGCGGTTGATCATTCCAAGTGATATGTTCGATTAAATCCATCATACCTTGCCTATGTAGCTTCGCACCACTGCTTGACTTGCGTTAACACTGGCTCGAAAAAATGATTGAATTCGTACTGCTCTTGATAGCAGCGACGGGCATTGGCACTAAAAGTCGCATAGTCGGCAAAAATTTGATCAAGCACGCCTTCAATTTCAGCGATGGCGTGAACGCAGATGCCACAATTGTACGCTTCGACCCGTTCTTGCATACCGGGTAAATCGATGCAGACAATCGGCAACCCACAACGCAGATAATACGCCATTTTCCCCGATGCTCCCACCATCTGCGCGTAATTTGCGCCGAGGTCGCTGCGGTAAAAAACTAAGCCTACGTGTCCCGATTTGACGACGCGGTCGATCTGGTCGAACGGAACGGGATCGAGAGAAAGGTGGGTTCGGTTGTTGGTTGCCTTGAGGATTTCGGCAATATAGGGTTCGGTGCGGCTGCGTTTCATGCGGTCGTGCAGGACGAGCGTGTAGATGGGCTGCCACTGGGTGGCGGCAGTGGCAATTTCGAGGGCGAGCGCTTCGGGGTCGATCATGCCAGTTTGGAGAATTACACGCTGGTCAGCCGAGAGATTAAATTTTGTCTGGAAGAAGTCGGACGGCTCGTTAGAAGGAAAGCCCATCGGCGCATTGGGAACGATACAAATTTGGTCGAGACGCACGCCGTTTTCTTGAATAAGCGACTGAGCGCGCAGTTGATCCTGAATTAGGATGAGGCGCGCGCGACGGCTTTGCGCGATTTCGGCAGCTTTAAAGCGGCGTTCAAACCAAGTGCGGAGATCGTCCATGAAGATGAGTTCAAGCGACCAGTAGATGAGGGGGACGCGTTTCAAGGTTGCGAAAAATCCGGCAGTGGTCACGCCGTAGACATCGACGCCGAAGAAAGCGCAGTAGGCGTGCCGTCCAAGATGTCGCCATGCAAACAGGAAAAACTGGATAAAGTCGAGCAGCAGAAGCAACTGCACGGCGATGGGGCCGACCAGCGTATTCTTGACTCGCTCATAGGCAGTGGGCTTGGTGGGAGTCGGCGTATACCCAACGGCGGGGGCGGTGACATTCGAAAAGGTGCGAAGCCCCTTTTGATTGAGCCAAGCCTTCACGCGCAGGCTGGGGGGATGGCACTGCCAGACCTTGACATTGGCAGGTAGGGACGAGAGCGGCGGATAGTTCTCTAAAGGGTGACGGGTGATGACATCGACGGCGTAGCCTGCTTGATTGAGATTTGCAATGGCGTTCATCAGGCTGGGCGCGACTGATAGATAGCCTTCCCAAAAGAAAATCGCCACTCTTTGCTGCGATACTGACAACTCGTTCTCACGTGTCACGGACAAGCCTATGAAAGCATAGTTTTCAGGATGCGGCGTGCTTTTTGCGGCGCACGGCTCATGCGTTTGATGAACATGGTGCTTTCCCGAAAACCTCGATAAGCCTGCTGCCAGAGGGGGGCGCACTGCGGGTTTTCGAGCGCTGGCGTCCAGATTGCGGGAATGGGCGGGCAAGTCTGCAAGGGCGGATTCTCCCAACCATCGCTGGCGTGGGTGTTGGTCGCTTGCGCGTCATAGCCAATGTGCTCGACCATGCTGTGTGGGGGGCGCAAACACAGCCCGCCTTTTGCCATGTGCAAGTAGAGCAGGCGCACCGCCCAAATGTTGAGGGCGAGTTCGCGCTTCGCCATGTAAGGCAAGTCCGCACCATAGTGATCGGGGGCGACGCCGCGTTCACACGCCTCGTGCATAAGCGTGAGGGCGGTTTTATCCATGCCGACCCATGACCGCCGCCACGTTCCCCACGTCCAGCATTCGGCGCGCCCGTCGAAATAGGGCTGATCGGTGACGTTAGACGGGATGGCGCGCGGGTGCGTCCAGCCGGTGACGCTCATAACGCGCGGATCATCGCGGTAGTGTTCAAGGGCGGCGCAGAGATAGCGATAGGTGCCGGGTACACAGATCAGGTCGTCCTCGAAGACGATCAGCGCGTCGTGTTTCTTGAACACTTCGGTGACGCCGCTGAGAATTGAGCGTCCTAATCCCCAATTCTCGTTTCGCTCGGTCAGGACGACCTCGCACCAGTCGATCTCGCGCAGAATCCGCCGCACTTGATCGACGGCTGGCTGCTGATCGGGCGTGCGCGCGCCGTCGCTGAAAGCGTAGATCAGCGGGACAGCGTTCTCGCGCAGACCCGCTAGGGTCTGTTCTAGGTGATCCACGCGGGCGTAGGCAAACAGGACGACCGGAATCTGCGTCATCCCGCTGATTTCCTGCTGATGAATGCGCTGGTATCAACCATTTCTAACATAGACGTTGGTCTGAGTCAGGTTATAGAGCGAGGGTGTCACTCCAATGAATTCACGGCAGGTGAAATCCTGTAAGAAGCGCTGCGTTTGGGCGAGATAATAGTCGCGGTCGGCGTTGTCGAGGACGAGGATACCACCCTGCTTCACCTTGCGCGCGCCGTGCATGATACAGGACGGGCGTGCTCGACCGTCGACGACGACCAGATCAAAGGATTGATCCGCGAACGGGTCGATCTGGGTAACGTAGCATTTGAACGAATATTCGCCGCTAGCCTCTGACCGATAACAGTCCGGATCAGCTTGATCCGGACACGGCGGCGAGTCTGAATCGGGCGGCACAAGGCGGTAATCGACGTTCGCGTACTGTCGCAAGCGGGGCGCAACCAGCTCGTACCACTCGGCATCGTGCTCTACCGAGACGCAGTCCGCACCCAAGCTGAGCCAGTAAAGGGTCGAGCCGCCGCTGCCATACTCAAAGACGCGACTGCCCGTGTGAATGATGCTGCTGAGGTAGTCGATGGCATCGAAGCTGAGCCAAGGGGACGGCGCGGTGAGCAGATAACCCGCCTGCAACGAGCGCAGCCAGCGCAGCGTGTGCCGTCGCTCTTTGGTCGGGATCAGGCGCTTTGCGAGAAAGGAAGCCGCTCCCCGCAGATTGATTGGTGGAAGGCTCACGACTGGATCGCTAACTGGGCGTCGGGTTGAGCCGCCCAATCGTAGTCCACTAAAACATCACCTTGTTCACGACCGATCAGCAACCCTGTCCCATGAAAGTTACCGTCCTCAACGTGGAGTTGAAAGGCGGATTGAAGCCAATCTTCGATTCGACCGTTAACTTCACAGAATAGAGCGCAGTTGTAAATCCCCGAACGGAGATTAAAGTGGGGCCAGTGACACTCGAAATAACCGACTTCGCCAATGGGCAGTTCCATTTTATCGACATCACGAGTATTGAGGTTGGTGAGAAGCACCCCATAGATATTGTAAACATTGAAGGCGAGATTGATCGTTGCCCTAGCGGCGGGTTGATTGCAGTGGTACTGAAAGCGGATCAACAGGTCTTGTCCAGAGAGAATGCTCTGAATTGGTTTGCCGTGAGCATTGCAGACTTCGACAGCGGTGAATTGGAGATTGCCTTCACCTTTTCGATCACGCCGTTCCGAAAGATCGGTCATGGCGATATTCTCAGCACCACTCGTGAGGTAATAATCAATCGCTTCGCCTGCCGCGCCGCTAAAAACTGTTTTCCCCATTTCCAGCACCAGCCCATGCGAGCACAACTGCTGAACTGCCGCCATGTTGTGGCTGACGAATAGGACAGTGCGCCCGCTGTGAGCGACGTCGCTCATCTTGCCGAGGCACTTCTCCTGAAATTTCGAGTCGCCGACGGCAAGCACCTCATCCACGATCAGAATTTCGGGGTCGAGGTGCGCGGCGACGGCGAAGGCGAGCCGGGTATACATGCCGCTGCTGTAGCGCTTGACCGGCGTATCGAGGAACTGCTCGACCTCCGCGAAGGCGACGATCTCGTCGAAGCGGCGCTCAATCTCACGACGACTCATGCCGAGGATCGCACCGTTAAGGTAGACGTTCTCGCGCCCGGTCAGTTCGGGATGAAAGCCGGTGCCAACTTCGAGCAGCGAGCCAACTCGTCCATACACGTCGGCGCTGCCGGTCGTCGGCTTTGTGATGCGCGAGAGGATTTTCAAGAGCGTGCTTTTGCCCGCGCCGTTGCGCCCGATGATGCCGAGCACTTCGCCGTCCTTGACCTCGAACGAGATGTCTCTGAGCGCCCAGAACGTCTCGCGCTTCGACGCCGAACGGCTGAACGGCTGACGGAGCAAGCGGAGCAAGTCCTCTTGCAGCGTCTTATAGCCGCTGCGGGTCGAATGGGTGATCTGGTAGGATTTTCCGAGGTTCTCAACGCGAATCGCCACATCTGGCATCAGATCACGTCCGCGAAATTGCGTTCGACACGCTGGAATACGAGCGCGCCGAGGATGAACAAGACCACGCTCATCACCACCGAGATCAGCAGCGACAGCGCGGGAAAATCGCCCAAGCTGAGCAGCGCCCAGCGAAATCCGTCGATCACGCCGACCATCGGGTTGATGGCGAACACGCCCTTGAGCGCGCCGGGTATCAGATCAGCCGAATAGACGACCGGCGAAGCGTACATCCAGACCTGCACGAGGAACGGCAGCGCGTACATGAAGTCGCGATAGTAGACGTTGAGCGCCGAGAGAAACAGGCTCACACCGATGGCGAGCGCCAGCGTCAGCACCAGCAGGAAAGGCAGCAGCAGCAGGTTGAGGCTGAAGGGAATGGCGTAAATCGGCAGCAGGACTAACATCACCACCAGCGCGACGAAGAAATCGACCAGCACGGCAATCGAACTGGAGACCGGGATCACCATACGCGGGAAGTAGACCTTCGAGATCAGCTTGGAATCGCTGATCAGGCTGTTCCCGGCACGCTGGAGCGACCCCGCAAACAGATTCCAAGGCAGCATCCCGGCGAAGACGAAGGGCAAATACGCCACGCCAGCGGAGGGCAGCTTGGCGTAGCGCCCGAAGATCACCGCGAAAATCAGCGCGGCAACCAACGGCTGTAAAATCACCCAGACGATGCCGAGCGCAGTCTGTTTGTAACGCAGCTTCACGTCACGAGTGATGAGGATGACGATCAAGTCGCGGTAGCGCCACAGATCGCCCAATTCCAATGCCGCCCAACCGGATACCGGCAGAATACGAGTATGGATGCGGTTATGACGAGCAGGTTCACCGGCTTGCGGCGAGGTTTGTTCGAGTTGCAACCGTTATGCACCTTACGTTGGATATTTTGAGAGCATATTCTCCTGATTATGCAGGAAGAAACAGCCAAATTGCAATAAGTTTCTAAAAGTAATCGGTTTTCTAATCTGATTTTCTGCGGAATAAAATCTATAGGATTTTCGCTTTAGGTCGATAAGAAAGCCGGGAGGTGTGGAGCACGTAACTCCGCCCGCAGGTAATCAGTGAACAAGTCACGCAACACGGCGTACAGAGATTTGCCTAACTAAAGCGATCAAGTGCGGGCGTTACAGGGAACGCCCCTACACGCCCTCATTATAGCTTCTGCTGGTTTAGGATTGCGCACTGATCCAGTTCAGCAGCGCCAGTACGCCGCGTAGATTGCGGTCGAACTCGCTGTCCTCATGGGTGAGGAGTTCGACGTCGGCTGAGGGGATGCCTTGACCATCTGCCCACGTGGATGCTGTGCCAGTGACCGGATAGGCGGAGAACGACGCGCCGTAGTGGTAGTCTGCCGCGTCGCCGAGCACTTTTGCCAGTGCCGCCGAGCCGTGATCGCCGCCGCACGACCCGGCATAGATGCCGCCCGCCGCGCTGTGATAAAAGAGCGCCGCCGCCGGTTTTTCCGCCTGAATGAGGGCGGAAAGTGCCTGTGTTTCCGGCTCGGACATGGGGGCGATGCCGGCATTGACGTGCTCGTCGCGCCAGTAGGCGTCGGGCGACCATTCGCAGCCCCAGTTGCGGTTGAGGTCGACGCCGTTGTCGTTGAAGCGTCCGCGCGGGATTTCGCCGTATTCCAGCCCGTCGGGGTTGGCGACGGGGACGATGAGTAGGGCGGTTTGAGGGGGGATTTCGGCGGGGTGTGCCGTGAAATAGGCGATGATCTGCTGCATGAGGGTGACGGTATTCGCCTCGTAGCCGCCGTGAATGCCGCCGACGAGCAGCAAAATATGGCTGCCCGTGCCGATGCGCTGTAGCATGAGCGCGCGCCCGCCCGCCGACCTGCCGATTTCGGTGATAGCGCTGTCCGGCGCTGAATTCAGCGTTGGGGAATATAAGGGTAGAGGGGCTGCGCTCGCGTACGGATGGGGTGTTGTTGGCGTGATCCCCTCCCCCGTGACGCGCGTCCGGATGATCACGGAAGCGATCAGGCGTGGGGTGAGGCTGGGCTGAACGACCAGTGCTGCCGCCGTTCCGCTGGGCAACCTCGGCGGATCGCCAATCTTAAGGGGTGAGGTCTGGCACGACATACAAGTCGCCAGTATAGTTATAATCAAGACACCATTAAGACGGCTCATGCTCGTGTAGGTGCGGGGAGTGGGGTGATGAAGGTCAACACGTCCAAGCTGTTCGTCCTCGTTCTGCTGCTGCTGATGGGCTGTGCGTCTGCCTGTACGCAGAATCCCGTGCCGCTGGTCGTGCCGACGCTGGCAGTCTTGCCTAGTCCGCTGCCGACCAACACGCCAACCGATACGCCGACGCTGACGTGGACGTTTACGCCGACCGCGACTGATTTGCCTTCATCCACGCCGACGATCACGTCTACGCCTTCCTCGACTTTCACCGAGACGCCGCTGCCAACCTTTACCGCGTCGCTGACGTTCACGCCGACGCTGACCGATACGCCAACCTTGACTCACACCCCGACGCCCTCGCGAACGCCGCTGCCGTCGCGGACGCCGACGTTCACGATCACGCCCAGCCCAACCAAGACCTTCACGCCGTCCGCAACGATGACGCCGACACCCTCAGCCACAGCGACGATCACTGTTACGCCGACGGTCGCCGCCGCGCAGATCATCTCGTTTGGTTCGGACATGACCAGCGTTCTGCCGAACACGACCATTCATCTGGCATGGACGACGACCGCCGATACTGCCCGTATCGAGCAGTTGAGCGCGCAGAACAGCCTGCTGCAAGTCTTTCCGGTCGCGCCGACGGGACAATTTACGGTGGTCGTCCCTGCCAGCTTCGGGCGGGTGATTACGTATCGCTTGATCGCCGTGCGCAATGGCGTTGAAACGTCGCAGTCGATCCCGGTCACGGTGACGTGCCAGTTCGCGTGGTTCTTCGGCGATCAATATCAGCCCGCCAACGCAGGCTGTCCCGCCGTTGCCACGACCGCCGATGGACGTTATCAACCGTTCGAGCGCGGCGTAATGTTCTACCTGACCGCCAACGGGTTGAACCGGATTTACGGCGTGCAGTACGATCAATCGCTCTATACTGCCGTTTCGAACGGCTGGGATGGCACGACTCTCAACAACAGCGCGCCCCCGAACGGTCGCTTCATGCCGCAGGAAATGTTCAATTGGGCGTACTATAACACACTCGCGCCGATTGGTTCGTGGAACGGCGCGCTGGGCTGGGCGACGAGCAATATCGTCTCCGCGCCACGCACGATCCAGTTCGAAAACGCGGTCGGCGGGAATAATCCGTTTGCGATTGATGCGCCCGACGGCGCGGTCTATCGTTTCTCCGGCGGTGACAGCGGGACGTGGATGCGGCTGCGGTAAGCGCTGCTGACCAATGCTCGAAGCATCGGTCTAGGAAATCAAGCCCGCTTCAGCGGGCTGCGAGGCGGTGGTTGCAGGTCTTTCGTTTATTTAGAGTGGAACAGTAGGGGGCGGAAACCAGTTCCGCCCCCTACTACGCTGTCGTTACAAGCATTCATGCAGTTTTCCTGTGAACGCGCGTGACTTAGCTGAAGCTGTGACACCAGATAGGCATAATTGAGTTAGGGAAGTCCTACGCTTGGTGTTCGATCTGATACGACAAATACACGACGCCATTGGCAAGAATCTGCGAGTCTGCCAACTTCAAGGGCGAATGATAGCCTTCGATAAACAGGCGGACGCCCTTGCCCAAGACAATCGGGTCTACCAGCACCTGAATCTCATCGACTAAGTCTGCGTCAAGCAGCGAATGAACGAGTTTCGCGCTGCCGATAATCGCGATGATGTTGCCGGGCTGCTGCTTCAGCTTGCGGATTCCCTCGATGGCGTTGGACTTGATTTGCGTCGAGTTATTCCAATCAGCTTTTTGCAGCGTTGTCGAAACGACGTACTTGGGCGCACTGTTCAGCTTGTCAGCAACCCCAAATTCATTGTGTGTCTGGGTAGGCCAGAATTCAGCGAAGCCCTCATACGTGGCTTTGCCCAGCAAAAAGGCATCGGCGTCGCGGATTTGGCGCTCCGTGATCGCGCCCAATTCCTCCGTCTGAAACGGGAACTGCCACGTTTCAGGCGTTTCCATAATTCCATCTGCCGACAGGAATCCCCCCACAACGATCTTTCTCATACTGCTTGCTCCTTTTGGTGAAGCTACAGGCTTCAAGGACAGTGATGCAGCATAATGCCTAATTATTCACTATAATAGCACAAACGTTTTACTAAAAAATAACAGAGAATCAGCGAACTATTTGCACTAGCCATCGTCCTGTTGTTCAGGGCAAACCTGTCCTTGAATTACTCTAACTGTCATGTCCCACCCTCATTTAGCTCGCTTATCTCTCTCTAGCGTTTAGAAAATCTAGAGGCGTTGGATTGCGCCTCTCCTCGACTTCAGGGGAGGAGAAGCGCCGCGCAGCGACCCGGGGTGGGGTCAAACGTGGGATGTGCGACAGGTCGCGGAAGGGTGGCGCAGATCGCTCATTCGTGCGGATTTTTACACAACCTTCGCGCAACCACGCGGCTGGTATCGCGTATAATCCAATAGGTTATACTTGTGCAGCTTTCGACACTGAAAGGACTTGCTCGTGCTGCGATTGTTGTCCCTCCTTTTGGTCATGCTGCTGGTCGGCTGTTCGGGTGCCTCGAATGGCGCACCGACCCAAGCCCCACCGGACTCGCTCGACCTCGTTAAAGAAGCTGCTACCAATATTCGCTCTGCCGACACCTTCCGCATTTCCGTTAACCAAACGGGACCGGATTACATGATTTTGACCGAATTCGCGACGGTTTACTTCCGGCGCGCGACCGCGCAGTACGTGACCCCCGGCACGATGCAGGCGACGATTAGGGTGATCGCGGGCGGGCTGCCGATTGAAGTCGAGGTCTTTTCGCGCGGGGCGGAGCAGTGGTATCGCGCGATATGGACAGGCAACCGCTGGGTCAAGGAGGCGTTCGCGCCCGGCTTCAACCCTGAAACGCTGATCGCCCAAGATACGGGGATCGAAGCGGCGCTGAAGTCGCTGGTTGACCTGAGTTACGTCGGTGACGAGCAGCTCGAAAACGGCGTCTCGGTGTATCACCTTGCCGCGACCGCCAATGGGCCTGACGTTGCTGCTCTGTTGGGCGGCTTGATTGCGCCGGTCGGTAACGTGGGCGTGGACGTGTACATCGACCGCGAGACGCGCTATCCATCGCGCTTCGTGATCACCGAGTACGCCAGCCCGTTCGCGGTCACGCCGGAAGCGGGTCAGGATGCTGAGCCAGTGGTGTGGACGATTGACATTTACGACTTGAACGCGACCGCCGAACTAGCGACGCCGGAGTCGGTTGCGCCGAGCCTCGACGCGCTCGGAATCACGCCGCCGAATGCGGAAGAAACGCTCGAAGCGCTGCCGATGCTGACGCTCGAAGCGACTGTCGAAACAACGGCGGAAGCTGCTCCATGACCAACCGCCGCCCTTGGTTGATTCTGGCGCTGATTTGTATTCCGGTTTTTATAGGGTCGCTTGACTTAACGATTGTCTCGGCGTTTCTGCCGGAGATCATCGTCAAGCTGGAACTGCCCGTTCAGAGCGTGATCGATGACGCGGCGTGGGTGGTGACCGGCTACCTGCTGGCGTACACGATTAGCATGACGTTTATGGGACGGGTCAGCGACTTGATCGGGCGGCGGCGCACGTATATCGCCTGCCTGATAATCTTCATGGTCGGGTCGGTGATCGTCGCGGAAGTTGATCCGCAGGCGCGCACGGGCGCGGCGGGGCTGCTGTATAACGTGCTGTACCGCGTACAGGGCGTCCGTCCTGACGGGGGCAACGTCGCGCTGATCACGATCATCATCGGGCGCGTGATTCAGGCGCTGGGCGCGGGCGCGCTGGTGCCGATCAGCCTTGCGCTGGTGGGCGACCTGTTTCCGGCGGCGAAGCGGGCGCAGCCGTTGGGCGTGATCGGCGCGATTGATACGCTCGGCTGGGTGCTAGGGCATCTGTACGGCGGGATCATGGTGCGGCTGTTCAGCGAGTACAGCGGCGCATTCGTGGATTTCTTCAGGTCGATTGGCTTAAATTGGGCTGCTCCTGACTGGCGGGCGCTGTTC